>OMXO01000100.1 GCA_900315035.1 uncultured Prevotella sp. | reverse complement strand
ACCAAGGACTGCTTCGAGCTGATTGGTATCCCCAAGGAGGGTAAGGAGATGGAGACGCTGCAGGTGCTCTATCGTGAGGCTAAGCGTGCCCGTGAGTTCGGCTTCACCGCTACGGAGTATGAGCGTGCCAAGGCCGACTATCTGAGCAGTCTGGAGAAGCAATATACCAACCGCGACAAGCGTAAGAACGATGAGTTCGGTGATGCCTATCGCGACCACTATCTGAACAACGAGCCTATCCCCCCATTGGAGGTGCTCTATCAGACGATGCAGCAGATTGCTCCGAATATCCCCGTACAGGCCATCAACCAGATGCTGCCCCAGCTGATCACTCCTACCGACAGCAACCTCGTTGTGATGATCATGGCTCAAGACAAAGAGGGTAAGGTTCATCCTACAGAGAAGGATATGGTTGCAGCCGTTGCTGCTGCCCGTGCTGAGAAACTGGAGGCTTACGTGGACAATGTGAAGGACGAGCCGCTGCTCGACGTGGCTACCATCAAGAAGGGTAAGATCACCAAGGAGACAGAGAACAAGACCTTCGGCTATAAGGAACTGACGCTCTCTAACGGTGCGACCGTGATCCTGAAGAAGACCGACTTCAAGGACGATGAGGTTCAGATGCAGGCCTTCGCAAAGGGTGGTAAGTCGCTCTATGGTGAGGCTGACTACACCAACCTGAAGGTGTTTGATACAGCTATCGGCATGAGCGGACTGGGTAACTTCTCAAGCACTGAGCTGCAGAAAGCCCTCGCTGGTAAGAATGCGAACGCCGACCTCTCGCTGGCAAATACCCGCCAGTATCTGACGGCTCACTCTACTCCGAAGGATCTGGAGACCATGTTCCAGATGTCTTACCTCTACTTCACCAACGTGAAGAAGGATGACAAGCAGTTCCAGAACCTGATGACACAGCTCGACATGGCACTGAAGAACAAGTCGCTGTCGCCTGATGCCGTGTTCTCCGACTCTGTAGCCGCCACCACCTATGGTCATAATCCCCGCTTCAACAACATCGACGTGAAGGACCTGAAGGACATCAACTACGACCGCATCCTCGAAATTGCCAAGGAGCGTTTCCAGAATGCCGCCCAGTTCACCTTCGTGATCTCTGGTAACTTCGACGAACAGACGATCCGCCCGCTCATCGAGCAGTACATCGCTTCACTGCCTGCTACAAAGGCTAAGCCCGAGCAGTTCAAGGAGGTCATCACCTTTGCCAAGGGCGAGGTTGTCAACCAGTTCAAGGTAAAGACCGAGTCTCCCAAGGCTACGGCCCGTGAAATGTGGTATGCCGAGATGCCTTACACACTCGACAACATCGTGAAGCTCGACGCCGTAGGTCAGGTGCTCTCCATGATCTACCTGAAGACCATCCGTGAGGACGAGAGTGCCGCCTACTCTTGTGGCGCCGCTGGTCACTTCAATACGGGCACCAATCAGCCTAAGGCCTTGCTGCAGGCTTACTGCCCCATGAATCCCGACAAGTCTGAACTGGCTGTACGCCTGCTCCACGAGGGTATCCAGAACATGGCCAAGCAGGTGGATGCCGACCAGCTGCAGAAGGTGAAGGACTATATGCTGAAGCAGGCCGATATCGACGCCAAGCAGAACAACTACTGGATCAACACGATCACCACCTTCAAGGAGTATGGTCTCGACGTATATACAGACTATAAGAAGACTGTTGAGGCTCTGACGGTAGATAATGTGCGTGACTTCCTCAATCAACTGCTGAAGAGCGGCAACCACGTTGAGGTGATCATGACACCGGAAACAAAGTAAAGTATGAAGAGTATTGGATTCACCGTCATTGCTGTTCTGACAAGCCTGAGCATCAGTGCCCAGATGCAGGTCAGGGAACTGAAACTGAGTAATGGTATGACTGTCTGGCTGAACGAGGACCACTCGCAGCCGAAGGTGTTTGGTGCCGTTGTCGTAAAGGCTGGTGCCAAGGATTGTCCCAATACGGGTATCGCCCATTATTTTGAACATATCATGTTTAAGGGTACCGACCGCATGGGAACCACCGACTACGCTGCAGAGAAACCTTGGCTCGATAGCATATCGGCTCAGTACGACCTGCTCTCGCAGACCAAAGACGAGGCTGAGCGCAACAGGATTCAGTTGCATATCAACGAACTGAGCCTGAAGGCAGCAGACTACGCGATACCCAACGAGTTTAACCGCCTGATATCGAAATACGGCGGTAGTGGTCTGAACGCAGGCACGAGCTACGACCTGACGTTCTATCACAACTCGTTCCTGCCGCAGTTTATCGAGCACTGGTGCTGGCTCAACTCCGAACGACTCATCACCCCTGTGTTCCGTGGGTTCCAGGGTGAGCTCGAGAACGTGTATGAGGAGAAGAACCGTGCGGCCGATGGTATGGGCGACTTGCAGAACAGAATCTTTGGCGCCGTATTCAAGACTCAACCCTATGCCTATCCGATACTCGGGTCGACAGAGAACCTGAAGAACCCGAGGCAATCGGATATGGCAGCTTTTTATAAGAAGTATTATGTGGCATCCAACATGTGCCTCATCCTCTGTGGCGACATCACACCCGATGCTTCGCTGACAGCCCTGCTGGAGAAGACCTTCGGACGTGTGCAGACGGGACCGGTGCCTGAACGCGGATATAGTCCGATGCCCGACATTCAGGCGGGCGAGAGATACGAGATTAAACTGCCGATCCCCATCATTGGGGCAGAGGCGCTGATCTTTAAGAGTCCTACGGCCTACGAGCCCGATGCCGACGCACTCGACTTGGCCAACAAGCTGTTGTCGAATGGTAAGGCCGGACTGCTCGACTCGCTGGTCAATGAGCATCAGCTGATGATGTCGGCTGCCACAAGCATTGGCTTCGACGATGCTGCAGGCACGGGAGTCGTTATCATCCCCAAAGTGCTGGGTAAGATGAAGACAGCCCGTGAGCGCGTGATGGAACAGGTGAAGAAGGTGATGGACGGCCACTTCAGTGAGGCGCAGATGGAGACCCTGAAGCGCGAGATGGTGATGGAGGCCGAACAGAAACTCGAAACCATCAGTGCGCGGGCTCAGAAACTGGTGATGATCTTCACGAAAGGCAAGACCTGGCAGGATGTGCTCGACAGAATCGACCATATCCGACGGCTTACGAAGGCCGATGTCGTTGCTGCCGCCAAGAAATACTATGGGGCCAACTACATCACGCTGGCCAAGAAGTACGGCATGCCCGACAAGGAGACCATCAAGCAGCCAGGCTACAAGCCCGTCGCACCTAAGAACATGGATGCCAAATCGGCCTTTGCCCGTCAGCTGGAGCAGATTCCCGTTAGTCAGACAGACATACGTACCGTTGATTTCGAGCGCGATGTCACCATCCGCAAGATCAGCGATCACGTCAGCTTGTTCTATAAGGAGAACCCCGTCAACGATATCTTCACCTTCACCCTGCGCTATAAGGATGGCAGTCTGCATACGCCCGCTACCGATGTGCTGGCCGCCTATCTGTCACAGCTGGGCACCGACTCGCTGAAGAAACAGCAGTTGGAGCAGGCCTGGCAGCAGATCGGCACCACGATGGAGGTTGTGTCGGGCGATGTGACGTTCAGCTTCAATCTGACGGGTCCTGAGGCTCAGTTAGTGCCCGCCCTGAAACTGCTGTCCCATTTCCTGCAGTCGGCCCAGGCCGACGACAATGCGCTTTCTGAAGCCAAAGATGAAGACAAGGTGTCGCGTAAAGGCTTTGGCAAAAAGAAAGACGATGTGGTGAAGCCTGTTATAGAGCGCATACTCTACGGACAGAAGTCGGCATATCTTACCCAGCTCTCGAAGAAGGAGGTCAAGGCTCTGAAGAGCGAGGAGCTGATCAGTCTTTTCCACGAGTTGCAGCAGTACGACTGCGAACTGTTCTATTGTGGCCGCCAGTCTGTCGATATGGTGGCAGAGGCAGCCCAGCAGACCTTGCCGCTGGCTCAGTGCAGCCGAAAGGCAGCAGATACCTTCCGCCCGTTGCAGCAGTATCAGGAGCCCACCGTTTACTTCTACAACGTGCCCAAGTCGCGTCAGAACTACGTGGTCAGCTACGATGCTCTCGGGCCGATACCTTCCCTTGAGGAGCGCGCCAAGTCAGCCCTCTGGTGCGAGTACTTTGGTGGTGGCATGTCGTCGGTGCTGTTCCAGAACGTGCGTGAGTTCCGTTCGCTGGCATATACTACCGCTGGGCGACCTTACTTCACCAGTCTCGCCCTGCATCCGCAGGAGACTCAGGGCTACATCACAGCCACAGGCACACAGGCCGACAAGACGCTCGAGGCTGTGGCTACCATCGACTCGCTGCTGCGCCAGATGCCGATGAAGGAAGAGAACCTCGAGGCTGCTCGTCAGGGTGTGATGAACGATATCCAGATTGAATATCCCACCTTCCGCAAGATCACCAAGTACGTGGCCAACAAGATGCGCGACGGCCATACCGTCAATCCCTATACGGCGCTGGCCAAGTTGGTACCTGGCATCACTGCGCACGACGTCGTCCAGTTCCATCAGCAGCGTATCGCAGGCAATCAGAACCGCGTTTGGATCGTCATCGGCGACAAGAAACTGACTGACATGAAGGCACTCGCCCGTTTCGGGAAGGTCGTCGAACTGAAGAAGGAGGAGATTTACAGATAAACAGAGAAATCAAGATGTACGATTTTAATAAGGTTAGGGAAGATTTCCCCATTCTGTCGCGCGAGGTCTATAACAAACCACTGGTATATCTCGACAATGCGGCAACGACGCAGAAACCGCTCTGTGTGCTCGATGCGATGCGCGACGAGTATCTCAACGTGAATGCCAATGTGCATCGCGGTGTGCATTATCTGTCGCAGCAGGCTACTGATCTCCACGAGGCTGCACGCGAGAAAGTGCGAGGATTTATCAACGCCCGGAAGATTGAGGAAATCATTTTTACGCGTGGAACGACAGAAGCCATCAACTTGGTGGCTTCATCGTTCTGCGATAGTCAGATACAGGCTGGCGACGAAGTGCTCGTCACCGAGATGGAGCATCACTCCAACATCGTCTCTTGGCAACTGCAGGCCATGAAGCGCGGCATCATTGTCAATCACATCCCCATCACCGACGACGGCATTCTCTGCCTCGACCAGCTCCACCGGCTCATCAGCGAGAAGACCAAGCTCATCAGTGTGGCTCATGTCAGCAATGTGCTCGGCACGGTGAATCCCGTCGAGGAGATCATCCGTATCGCTCACGAGCACGGCATTCCCGTCTTGGTAGATGGTGCCCAGAGTGCGCCTCACTTCAAGGTCGATGTGCAGGCGATGGACTGCGACTTCTTCGCCTTCAGCGGTCATAAGATGTACGGTCCTACGGGCATCGGCGTGCTCTACGGCAAGGAGGAGTGGCTCGACCGACTGCCTCCCTATCAGGGCGGTGGCGAGATGATCGACAAGGTAACGTGGGAGAAGACCACCTTTGAGCGCCTCCCCTTCAAGTTTGAGGCTGGCACGCCCGACTATGTGGCTACTCACGGACTGGCCAAGGCCATCGACTATATCGAGTCGCTCGGCTTCGAGGCTATCCAGCAGCATGAGCACGAGCTTACCCGCTACTGCATGGAGCAGCTCCAGACCATCGACGGCATGAAGATCTACGGCCCGCAGGATGCATCGCAAAAAGATGCTGTCGTGAGTTTCAACGTCGGCGATATCCACCACTTGGATATGGGAACCCTGCTCGACCGTCTGGGCATCGCTGTGCGCACAGGTCATCACTGTGCTCAGCCTCTGATGGATCGTCTGGGCATCTCGGGCACCGTTCGCGCCTCGTTTGCCCTCTATAACACCAAGGAGGAGATCGACGTCCTCGTGGCAGGCATCCGTCGCGTTGCGCAAATGTTTTAAAGGTAAAAAGGTAAAAAAGATGCTGGCGAGTCACTATTACGAAGGCAAGATTGAGGCAGGCTGCGACGAGGCTGGTCGCGGTTGCCTGGCAGGCAGCGTCTATGCTGCTGCCGTCATCCTGCCCGACGACTATCAGAACGAGCTCCTCAACGACTCTAAGCAGCTCACGGAGAAGCGCCGCTATGAGTTGCGCTCTATCATCGAGCGCGATGCCGTCGCCTGGGCGGTGGGCATCGTCACCCCCGAGGAGATCGACAAGATCAACATCCTCAACGCCTCTATCCTCGCCATGCATCGTGCACTGGATCAGCTGAAGGTGCGCCCCGAAGCTATCATCGTCGATGGCAACCGCTTTAAACCGTATTTTAGAGGTGAGGGGCAAGAGGTGAGAGGTGAGAGGTCAGAGGTAAGAGGTGAGAGAATACCCCATACGACGATCGTGAAGGGCGACGGCAAATATCTCTCTATCGCTGCAGCCAGCATCCTCGCCAAGACTTATCGTGACGACTACATGAACCGCTTGGCAGAGGAATTCCCCCAATACGACTGGCGCTCCAACAAGGGTTATCCCACGAAGAAACACCGCGATGCCATCCGCCAATACGGCATCACCCCCTACCACCGCAAGAGCTACAATCTCCTCGGCGATGGCCAGCTGACCCTCGACTTCGGCGACTTTTGAGCCCGCAGAAATCTATTGAATCTGAAAATACTTTACGATTTGCGGGTAATCATACAATCGGTGTGTGAGGCCGTTTTTGTTCCCATAGGTGGGAATTTTTGCGGCCTAACTAGGGAGAACTTTTCCCCCTTAATGGTCGCAAAAATCACAATTCTAAACAAAGTCAAAAAGACTTTACATATTTTGCTAGCTTTCAAAAATGATGATACAATAGAAACAGGGAAACAGGGAAAACGGGAGTCGGGTAGGTTTTAGTTTGTAATAGGGAAAGTTGAAATAGGTATTAATGATACGATTATTAATTTAATAATATAACTTATATAATATAGTAGGTATCACCTATCTCACCTTTCTCAAACTATACCGACTCCCTGTTTCCCCGTTTCTCTCCACATTTTCAGAAACTTTTCGCGAAATTGTTTGGTCGTTTCCCCATTATTTGCTACTTTTGCAGTGGTTAATTAATAAAACGTTTTTAAAATAATTAAAACAATGAAGAAATTTCAAATGATGATGGCTACGGTGCTGGTTGCGCTGATGGCCTTTGCAGTTCAGAGCTGCGGTAGTGATGACAAGGATGATCTGAGTTCTTCTCCCTATGAGATAGCCGGTGCGTTCAATCTTCAGCAGAAGG
>OMXO01000079.1 GCA_900315035.1 uncultured Prevotella sp. | reverse complement strand
ATGCAATATTTCTTGATGTCTCAGAGGAGACGACGGTGCGACTTTTGTGGGTAAAATAATAACAGCATGAGCAGTTATACGGTGAACATAGAAACCTGACAAATTTCTAAAGCAAGTAGAGAACTGATAATTGTGAATGTCTGCGCTTATAGCGTGGACGTCACTTATCTTTCTACTGGGCTTTGTCAGGGCCTCTATGTTCGATAAGGAAGCGGACACGCTTCTTTCGTGCATAGGGGTCTTGAAATTTTAAGCCCAACAGAATCCGATAAGTGCTTTTGCCTAAAACTATAAGCGCAAAGAATGCCAGACAAAGAGACTGGTCCTACCTGTATTGACATCAGGGAGGATGACCTGTCGGCTATATCGCCAGAGGTGTTGGCCACATTGCTGCGCGATCATACCACAGGCAAGAACATCTTCTGGGCTACTCATGACTATGAGGCGCTGGGAAGAGCATATGATTACCATTCAGAGATTCTGCCCGAATTGATAACGGGAGAGCACGGAATGGTGATTAGGCCGCGTGTGCTGAAATCGAAGGAGAATCAGACAGACCGTGCCAAGGATATGGCAGAGGTGTTCACGCCATCTTGGGTGTGCAATGCTCAGAACAATCTGGTGGATGAAGCATGGTTTGAAAGAAAGACTATTTTCAACATCGAAGACAGTGTGAGCCATATTTGGAAATCAGTAACAGACAAGATTTTGTTCCCTAATGGCAAGACATGGAAGGATTATGTGCGTGCCACTCGTATGGAAATGACGTGCGGTGAGGCCCCCTATCTTGTCAGCCGTTACGATACCACTACGGGTGAAAGTATTCCTTTGGATCAGCGTATTGGACTGCTTGACCGCAAGTTGCGTATCGTCAGTGAAAATACAGAATCGAGCGGTGATTGGCTCGACTGGGCGCAGACGGCCTACAAGAATACCTATGGCTTCGAGTGGCAGGGCGATAATCTATTGTTGGCTCGTGAAGCCCTGCTTTGGACATTCATCGAATACTATCAGGCGAAGTTTGGTAAGGCTCCATTGGTGAAGAGTATCAACTACATCGCCTACATCATCTCTTGGAATCTCTGGCAGATGGACGGACTGAAGGGCGTTGTGCCCGACAGTTGCCATACAGAGGTGGAAATGGTTGACCTTTTCAGTGGCGAAGGCAGGGAAAAACCTTGCCAAGGATGCCATGAAGGGGGCTACTATCATCACAACGGCACGTACTGTCTCATTCGGGACTGGGCAAACGACAAGAAAAAAATACGGTTTATAGACCTGATCAAGAAATAACAATCTATGGCTACATTTGAATCCTCACTGAAATCAAAGTTGATTTATGTCTTCGCCATCAATGACGAACGGCATAGTGACTGTCTGAAAATTGGAGAGACAACGATTGACGAAGACGACGGCAGCAATCTTTTCGGCAATACTGAAGCCTTGCAGGAGGCTGCCCACAAGCGCATCCGGCAATACACGAAGACTGCTGGCATAGCCTATCAGCTGCTTTATACGGAGATCTCCATTTTCGTGCGCAATGGCATGATCATGACCTTTAACGACAAGCAGGTGCACAAGGTGCTGGAGCGTAGCGGCATCAAACGAAAGGAGTTTGATGGCGTGACTGGTGCCGACGAATGGTACTGCTGCGACTTGGGAACCGTCAAGAAGGCTATCAGCGCCGTGAAAAATGGTGAGACCAGCCTTCATCCATCTGACATTACACAAAAACAGTCTCCCATCATCTTCCGACCTGAACAGCAGGAAGCTATCACCAGAACCTGTAAACGGTTCAATAAGGGTAACCAGATGCTGTGGAATGCGAAGATGCGTTTTGGCAAGACACTCTCAGCTCTGCAGGTCGTCAAGGAAAAAGAGTTCAAACGTACATTAATATTGACTCATCGTCCTGTGGTGGATAAAGGATGGTTTGAGGATTTCGGCAAGATATTCTACGACCGCAAAGATTATCACTATGGCTCAAAGGGTAACGGTGAACTGTTCGGAAAACTCGAACAGTTGGTGAGCAAGGGCGGCAAGTATGTTTATTTCGCTTCCATGCAGGATCTTCGTGGTTCGGAGCAAGTGGGAGGCAAGTTCGACAAGAACAATGAACTCTTCAAAGCTGTCTGGGATTTCGTGATAGTGGACGAAGCCCATGAGGGCACTAAGACAGAACTCGGACAAAATGTGCTGAAAGAACTGATCAAGCCAAACACGAAAGTGTTGCAACTCTCTGGAACACCCTTTAACCTCTTTGATGATTATTCAGAAGAAGAGATCTTCACCTGGGACTACGTGATGGAGCAGAAGGCCAAACAGGCTTGGGCAGTAGACAATCCTTATGAGCCTAACCCATACGCCTCACTGCCTGCCATTAACATCTATACATACGACTTAGGTAGTTTGATGTCAGACTACGTTGAGGATGAGCGGGCTTTTAACTTCCGCGAATTCTTCCGTACAAAGGATGATGATTCATTTATCCATGAAAGGGATGTAGAAAGATTCCTCGATCTACTTTGCAAAGATGATAAAGAGAGCCTTTACCCCTATAGTAATGACACATTCCGTCGCATCTTCCGCCATACACTATGGCTTGTGCCGGGGGTAAAATCCGCAAGGGTATTGAGCATCAAGCTGAAGTCGCATCCCATATTCGGAAAGTTCCAGATTGTGAATGTTGCTGGCAATGGTGATGAGGATGAGGAAAACGCAGAGGCCCTGCAGATGGTGAATAGCGCCATAGGAGAAGACTCAGACGAGACATATACTATTACGCTGAGTTGTGGGCGCCTGACGACAGGTGTCAGCATCAAGCCCTGGACTGCCGTCTTCATGATGGCAGGCTCTTTCAGTACCTCGGCAGCCCAGTATATGCAGACAATCTTCCGCGTCCAGACTCCTTTCACTAATCATGGACGCATGAAAGAGCAATGTTACGCTTTCGACTTTGCACCAGATCGTACACTAAGAGTATTAGCCGAGACAGCTAAAGTCAGCGCAAAGGCAGGAAAACAGACAGAAGAAGACCGAAGAATACTTGGCGACTTCTTGAACTTCTGTCCCATTATCTCTATTGACGGTTCACAGATGAAACCCTACGACGTGAACAAAATGATGGGACAGTTGAAGAAGGCTCAGATAGAAAAGGTGGTGCAATGCGGTTTCGAGGACGGTGCTCTTTATAATGATGAACTATTGAAACTGACAGACGTAGAACTGAAGGACTTTGACGAGCTGAAAAAGACCATCGGTCAGACTAAAGCGATGGCAAAGTCTGGTGATATTGACGTAAACAGTCAAGGCTTCACCAACGAACAATATGAAGAGAAAGAACGTCTGGAAAAGAAACCTAAGAAGGAACGAACACCTGAGGAACAAGCCCGTCTTGACGAACTGAAGGCCATGAGCAACCAGCGGCGTAATGCTATCAGCATTCTTCGTGGCATCAGTATCCG
Organism: uncultured Prevotella sp.; assembly: GCA_900315035.1. Lineage (GTDB taxonomy): Bacteria > Bacteroidota > Bacteroidia > Bacteroidales > Bacteroidaceae > Prevotella. The sequence continues at coordinate 16,454 of OMXO01000079.1, read as the reverse complement.
TATGCCGTTGCTGATTTATGGTGCCGAATTAAAGAGTGAAGATGAAGAAATTACCATCTATAACTTTGCATCATTGATAGACGACCAGTCGTGGGAGGAATTTATGCCGAAGGGTGTAGACAAGGAGAAGTTCGAGAAGTTTAAGAAGTACTATGATCCCGATATCTTCCGTGAGGCTGGTAAACGCATCCGTGAGATGGCACGAGCTGCAGATAAATTCACCATAGAGGAACGCATTGAGCGCATAGCTGCCATCTTTAATACCTTCCGCAATCCTGACAAAGAAACTGTCTTAACGCCCTGGCGAGTGGTGAATATGCACATGAGTGACTGCCTTGGTGGATGGTGTTTCTATGATGAGGAGTTCAAGAATACGCTTTCCATACCTCGTTATGTCGAGCAGGGCAAGGTTACTAAAGACGTATTCCGTCCAGATGCTCATATCTTGGAAATCAATTCCAAGAGCGGTCTCTATCCTCTCTATGTCGCTTACAATATCTATCGTTCTCGTGTAGAGGCTGCCAAGGCAAAATATGGTGAGGTCAGTCATGGTTTTGCCATGAATCTATGGGATGCCACCATCGAAGAGAATATCCTTGTGGTCTGCAAGACTCCAATGGCCAAAAGTATCACCAAACGTACGCTCGCAGGCTTCCGTGATACAAAAGTCAATGCACAATATTATCCTAACTTAATCGAAAACATTTCAGAACGCCCAGAGGCTGTTGTCAACACCTTCCGTGATGGCAAACACTTCTGGAAAATCAACGATCAAACAAATATGAAATTCGACGCAATAGTAGGCAACCCGCCGTATCAGGTGATGGATGGAGGAGGTACAGGTAGTAGTGCTATACCTGTCTATCAGAAGTTTATGGCACTTGCTAAAAAAGTAAAACCATTATATATCTCAATGATTATGCCTGCCAAATGGTATACTGGCGGTAAAGGTCTTGACGAATTTAGAGATGAGATGCTTAATGATAAAAGAATAGCTTTCATTGCCGACTTTGATGATTCAAGAGAATTGTTCCCGACTGCAGACATTGCTGGTGGTATTTGTTATATTGGATGGAATTCCTCGTATAATGGGCTGTGTACTTTTGTTAGCATAAAAGCTGGTGTTAGAACTAGCCTGTCAAGAGACTTAAGTGATTCTTCTGTTTTTATTCGTGAAATAGGTGCATTGAAAATTGTTGATAAGATAAAAAGTCATAGAGAGGCGAATATGTCTTCTGTGGTATATAGCCGTAATCCATTTGGTTTTACAAGTAATCAGGAAGGTTCTCCAAATCCTTTCCCAAATTCCTTACATATGTTTACAAGTAAGGGGTGGACCTATGTAGATAAAAATGATGTAACCTCAAATGTAGACATCATTAGAAAGTGGAAACCAATGATGTCAAAAACTGGAGCAGAACATGCAGGCCAATCTGATAGTAATGGAATGAAACGAGTTGTTTCGCGTATAGCAGTTTTGTCTCCAAATGAGATTTGTTCAGAATCATATTTGATATTGAGCGCTTTTGACAATAGGGAAGAGGCAGAAAATCTAGTAATATATATGAAGTCAAGATTTGCTCGTTTCCTTTTATCTACAATTTTGCTTACACAAAACATTGCTAAAGACAAATTCCAGCTTATTCCCCTCCAAGACTTTAGTAAACCTTGGACAGATGCAGAACTCTATGCCAAATATGGTCTCACAGAAGACGAAATCGCCTTCATCGAATCAATGATTAAACCGATGGAATAACGATCAAGGGGACAGGTCCATGATCGCTCGTTCCGAGCGAATCACGCGACCTGTCCCCCTGATCGTCTGTCTCCTTGATCGTCGTATAATAATCGTTAAATGTTTCGATTTTCATGCAAGATTCCGGCACTTCTGTGTTTATAATGGTAGATATACCCAATTATTGATATGAAGAGTATTTTTATTTTCGCAGCACTTTCGCTCTGCTTGATCGGATGTAGCAACGATGATGATTCAGAACTCCTTGGAGTTGAGAGGTCATTGGTCGGATGCTGGCAGGTTGTGGAACAATACAACTACAGTCACCAAGAGCCCATAGAGGGTATCCAAGTCATCGTGTTCAATTCTGACAGGACACAGTCGTTTTATAAAGACGGACTGCTACAGTATGAAACTCAATTCTGGGCAAAACCTGTCAAGGACTATGGCGGCTATTACCTCTATCATCAGCCTGACGTAGATTACTCACAGTCAACCTACAGCTGCACATTTGAAGTGGCAGGCAATCAACTGACTATTTGGGAGAGTGGATGCTTCAATGTTTCCAAGACCGTTTATCAGCGCATACCAAGCCTCAATGAAGCCAATCCTGAAGTTGGAGTCTATAAATACGAGGATCATCCTACGACCCTCGAAGGGACGTGGCATTTGACCAAGATCGCTGGAGGCGATGCCCCGGAGCGCCAAATTGCTGCTGGTGATGTAACTGTGTATTTCAACACCAACCACACCATGCAGGTCGTCAACAAGGAGGATACTGAAGAAATGAAACCCTTTATGGATTCTGGTTTCTATTCCTACGAGATCATCAAGACTGAGACCAACAAACTCGATAACACGGTCTATACCTCTATCAATCTTGATGGCAAGCAATGCACTTACTGGTTCAAGGATGGCATGCTTGTTCTCGATTACGGCATGGAACGCGATGCACCAGGCTATTTCTTTAAGAAACTGAAGTTCACTAATTAGAAGGACGTTCACGGGATTGATTAGGTCGCATTGTCGGCTCGGCAGTTGTTGCAGTGTTGCAGTTCCAAAACAGATAGTAGTGTGCTGGGGGTAATAAACAAAAAAATGTCCTGGAGATTATTTCCAGGACACTTTATTGTTGGTGGGTAGAATTAATATTCTACTTATGAACAGGTACTCCATGAAGAGGTATATGACGTTTTCCACCGTTTACATTCTCCATCTCTTCCATTGTCAGAGCGCGTGCGCTCATTCCATCTTTCTGTGTCATAATCTTATTATTTAATGTTTATACTGTTGATTAACTTTTGCGGGTGCAAAGGTACGGCGGTTTTGGGAGGTGGACAAATATTTCGCGGATTTATGCCCGAAGTTGTTGCGACACTGGGCGCGATTGGCGACAAAGGGGGAGAATGTAACCATGGGGTCGGTTCCATTGATCAGAAAATGATCAGCGGAACCGACCCCATGATCATTAATTGCGGAACTTGTCAAACTTGTGAAGGATGAAGTTGAACGCTTCGAGCCCGGCAAGCACCAGGATGGTGGCAGCGGTGGCAAGGACGTACATGCCGCCTCCACAGGCGAGACCGATGGCGGCAGTGACCCACACGCCAGCAGCGGTGGTAAGTCCGCGAACCACATTCTCGCTCTTATGGAAGATGATGGTGCCCGCACCGATGAAACCGATACCCGAGACGACCTGGGCTGCGACGCGCGACACGTCCCAGCGATGCTCTGGAGTATGCATGGCACCCTCGAAGCCATAGGCCGAGACGATCATAAAGAGGGCGGAGCCCAGCGCCACGAGGAAATGGGTACGGAAACCTGCCTCTTTGGCGCGATACTCGCGCTCGAGGCCGACCATGCCGCCCAACAGGGCTGCTATAAAGATACGGAGGATAAACTCCCAAGTCATGCTGTCGATCATCGTCATTCTATTGTCAATGTTTTATGTTTATGCCTATCTTACCCCATGATCTTCCGATAGCAGCGGTGACGGCGGTAAGGAACAGACTCTAAGTACTGCCACTGCGAGAGCACGCCCTCGTTGGTCTCCATCTGCGGACCCGTGATGGCATATTCAAAGCCGTAAGCCTGGAACTGACGGATGAGATCGTCGAAGATCAGGGCATTGGCACCCTTGGCGCGATACTCGGGGAGCACACCGATGAGGAGCAGATCGACCAGCGGTGTCTTGTGCCACTTGAGGATCTTCAGCACATGCCACCAGCCGAAGGGGAACAGACGGCCGTCGCGCGTCTTCTGCATCGCCTCTGAGAACGATGGGAAGGTGATGCCGAAACCTACCATCTTGTCGCCATCCATCACGGCCGTCACGAGATTGAGATCGGCTATCTTGATATAGTCGTTGACCAGTTTGTCGATCTGTCGCTGCGAGAGTTGGCTGAAGCCGTAGAGATCCTTATAGGTGGCATTGAGCAGGTCGAACACCTTCTGTCCGTAACCCTCGTCGATGAGTTCGTGGCGCGTGAACTTATGGACGCGAAGACCGTAGCGGCGCGCCACCATCTGCGTGATCTTGGCAAACTTGTCAGGCACGACCTCGGGCACCCTGACCTTGCACTCCACATAGTCGTTGTCTTTCTTGAAGCCCTCCATGCGCTCCATGTGCTGGGGATAATAAGGATAGTTGTAGTTGACGTACATCGTGGAGAGCTCGTTGAAGCCTTCGATCAGCATGCCCTCGCGATCGGTATCGATAAAGCCGAGCGGTCCGGCTATCTCTGACATCCCGCGCTGGCGCCCCCAGTCTTCGACGGCTTTCAGCAGGGCGATAGATACCTCGTCGTCGTCGATGAAATCGAACCAGCCGAAGCGCACCTGATGGCAATTCCAGCGCTCGTTGGCACGGCGGTTAATGATGGCTGCCACACGGCCTACCAGCTTGCCATCCTTGTAAGCCAGGAAATACTGGGCTTCGCAACATTCAAACGAGGGATTCTTATCATGGCGAAGGGTTGCCATCTCATCGAAATACAGATAAGGCACGGCAAACGCGTTACCACGATACAAATCATAATAAAACTGAACGAACGTCTTCAGTTCGCTGCGACTCGTGACAGGACGTATTTCCACCATTTTGTTCCCTCTAACGTAAGAATGTTCTTTTTGGTTGCAAAGATAATCCAAAATGGCGAAACAACAAAAAAAACTGCACAAAAATAAACATTTTTGCACAGTATTAAACTTTTATAAAGCCGAAATCATTGGAGGCCGTGTGATGAACGCGCCTTCGTCTTTTGCTTACGTTGTTCGATAAGCCTATAAGTCTTCATCATTTCCTCTGATTTACGGATCATTTCCTTTAGTTGCTCGTTGGGTTCGGCTTCCTGGCGAGCTAAATCCAGGAACTGCTGATAGTATTTTTTCGCTTGTTCATCATCCTTCACCAGATAGGTATAGGTGTTGGCGATATTATAGTAGGTGGCGATGGAACTGGGGTTATAGCTGAGATGGCGTTTCCATGCCTCCACAGCCTCAGGATAATGTTCAGTCAGGTAATAGCCCTCGCCTTGCGAGAGGGTGATGGCTTTCATCATCGTCGTATCGGGCTTGGTGAGTTCGATGGCTAAGTCAAGTGCCCGCAGGCCTTCCTCGTAGCGCTTCGTATCGACGCAGACCACACCCAAGCGATAAGCACAGCCCGCATGCTGTAGCTGACTGAGGATCAAGGCCTGACTCAGACAGTTGTAGGCTTTCTCCAAGTTGCCTGCCTGCGAATGACTCATACCAGCAGAGTACAGGGTGTTGAAGGTGGAGTCGCCTTGCTGTAGCAACTGGTCGTACCAGATGCCTGCTGCCGTGAAATCCCGTTTCAGGAAGAAGGCATCTGCCACCGCACGATTCACCAGAATGTTGGTCCGATCCTTCAGACTATAGTTCAGGCCTAAGGTCAGGCCCTTCTCTGGCTGATTCAGTTGGGCATACCCCAAGATCAAGCCTGCCACCATCTCACCATCCATCGGATAATGCTTTACCAGCTGGCTCGTCCAATAGACATAGGAATCGGTATCACCCAGTCGCTTATAGCTATTGGCGAGTTCGCGGAAAGCCTCATGCGAGAGCGAGTCCTCAGGAATCAATTTCAACAGGTCGGAAGCCTGACGATAGTTAGCACGCTTGTAATAGCAGTCGGCGAGTTTCATCTGGATGGGACAGGAGACGACAGCACTCTGCTCTGCATCACGCTTCAATCGCTCGATGATCTCGTCTTGCCTCTCCTGAGGCAGTCCCTCAAGTTTGTCGAGAGGAAGCTCAAGTTGTTCTACAGCCCGTTGCTGACTTCTGGTTTTGGCGATGGAATACGCTCGCTGGTAATGATTCAGCGCCTCGAAGGTATTGAACTGCTGCATGCAGCTATCGCCACGCTGCATGAGTATCTGTAGGGAGTCAATAGCCTCGCCCCTGGCGGGTTGCACCGTCAGCAGGGCGAGGATGACAAAAAGACTTGGTAGTTTCTTCATGTCTATAACGAGAGAGATTTATTGATTCTTCTTGGTGAAGATGAGCACAGCCCCATGCTTGGCTTTCTCACCATACAGCTTGGTGGCAGACTCGCCTTTCAGCACGTCCATGTGGTCGATGGTCTTAGGATCAATCTGCTTGACCTCCTCGGCAGTGGCGGGTTTATCGTCAATAACGAAAAAAGTCTCTCCTCCGGACAGCGCATCACTCCCGGCGTTGCTAATCTGTGCAACTTCCTTGTTGTCATTGCCATTTAAGCGGAACGTCAAAGGTACTGTATATTTCACGTTGACAGGTTGACCGTTCTGTCGGCCTGGCGTCCAGTTCGGCATTGCGTTGATCACACGGAGTGCCTCAGCATCGAGCGAAGGAGCTACGGATTTTACGACTTTTGCATCCGTGATGCTTCCGTCTTTCTTGACAACGAATGTCACAATAACGCGCCCCTGAAGCTTGGCTTTCTCAGCATCCTTCGGATACTGGATATTCTTAGAGAGGAACTCGAAGAGTGCTGCCGGTCCTCCAGGGAACTGTGGCATCTCCTCCACAACGTCGAAGGTCTTACCAGTATTGACGTGACGTAATGGAACAATATATTTGCTACCATTATCAGAAAACGCCTTACTAACACCCAAAGCAAACGGCTCATAACCAGCGTAAGATACCACGACCTGATCACCAGCGGTTGCTTCTATGCTGAAACGCCCCTCCTTATCGGTCACCACACCCTTTTGGGTTCTTACATTCTTGACGACAGCCCCGATAACAGGTGTCGGTTTCTCCTCGTCATAGTCATACACTGTGCCTTCAGCCATGAATGTCTCACCTTCGCTGATAATCGTCTGATCGGTATCACCAAAACCAATGGTAATAGTTCTATTGGCAGCGTTGGCTAACAAATCATTTGTCACTTTCACCTCCTTGGTTTTGTCAATGACAGTAAAGCGCACAACTGAACCTATAGGAGCATTGAGAGAAATGTTGCCACCTTCAACGGTTTCTAACCTCTGAGTAACCTTACCATTTACAACCACTTCTACGGGAACACCTTCTACCGGAGCACCTTCTGGCATAAAGACAACACGGAAAGAGAGAACATTAGATTCTGGTGTTGCAGATGCCGTCTTTGCATTTCCGATGGCCTCAGCAGTTACTACAGAGGAGTGGTTGTTAGTATAGACCACATCGGTAACCTTTTCAGCATTCACAGCGAGGGCTACAGCCACGATAGGCAGAAGAGCCAGCAACTTCAGCAGACTGCTGCGGTTAGATTTCTTATGTAACATCATATTGATTCGGTTTTTGAGGGTACTGTGGGAGATACCGTTGGCAAGGGAGTACCCGCCGATTGATACCTTGAGAGAGAACCGCTGCATCGGCCTCATACTCATGGATGGCACGCAGGTCTGCGCGCAGCATCCACATAGCAGGGTTGAACCATTGCAAAGCGGTGAGCGTGTCAACGAGGATCAGATCCCACGAATGGTGTAGGCGGATGTGTCCCCGTTCATGAGCAAGAATAGCGGAATCGTGGGTCTCATAGTCCTCACGGTTCATCACGATATAGTGCATCCAACTGAAGGGCGACAGCGCTGCGTTACCGGTCACGCAGACAGTCACGCCATCAGGCTGCGGATGTTGCTCGCTCTTACGTATCAGCAGAATGATTCTGATCATCGACAGCAAGGTGTGTCCCAGCGTCGCGCACATACCTATTATAAATAGGATGGGCAGGAGTGTCTGCCAGAGCGGCACGGAGGGCGTCTCGACTTCAGCCATCAGAGGCCCCATCTCCACATGCATCTCGGGCATGGGCATCGTCACCGTTTCGTGCATCGTGATGACACAGAATGGCAGGATAAACGAGGCCACAGCCGTCAGCAACAGCACGATACGGTTCACGCGATGGAACGTCTCGCGACTGAGCAACAGGCGATAGAACATGTAGAACACGGCGATGAGCACCGCCACCTTCGCGTCGTATATCAGAAAGTCAATCATTCTCTATTTGTTTGATCAGTTCCTTGAGTTCTTCAACGGAAATCTTCTCCTCCTTCACAAACGAGGAGACGGCTGAGAGGTACGAGTTGTTAAAATAGTTCTGGATCACACCGGCAATCGAACTCTTCCCATACTCCTTCTCTGATACAACGGGGAAGTACTGATAAGTGTTGCCAAACTGCTTATGATCCAAAAAGCCATTCTTCTCCAGGATACGCACCATCGTGGAGAGTGTATTGAAGTGAGGCTTCGGCTCGTCGTAGTAGTCTAAGAGCTCCTTGACGAACATCGGGCCGTGCTGCCAATACAGATCCATGATTTCCTTCTCTTTATTTGTCAGTCTTTTCATTGTCGTTTTGCTTTAAGTTTCGTAATCAATCTTGCGTCAATTTATCAATACCGAGTGCAAAGTAACTAAAACTTTTCGTTATAAGCAACTAAAAGCCATAGTTATTAAACTAAATTAATTAGTTCCAAATGGATTTAACAAAAATTCAGAGAGCCTCGATGTATTCGAAGAGTTTTTTGTAGAAGGGATGACGAGTCATCGTAGAGGCATCGCCCAGGATGATGAGTTTCATGCGGGCACGGGTGATGGCAACATTCATACGGCGGAGGTCGCGGAGGAATCCTATCTGACCTTCATCGTTGGCACGCACGAGGGAGATGAGGATGATATCACGCTCCTGTCCCTGGAAGCCATCAACGGTATTCACGCTGATGAGACTGCGATAGGGCTTGAAGAATTCACGCTTCTTGAGCAAGCGACGAAGATACTGCACCTGGGCACGATAAGGCGAGATAATGCCCACATCGAGGCGCTCGTCGAGGATGCGCTGCTTGCCGATCTTCTTGAAATAACTCTCGAGCGTGAGCAGCGTCAGTTCGGCCTCGGCCTTGTTGATACGGCCAAAGCTCTCGCCCACGAACTCCTCGCGGAAGAGGGGTTTCACAGGCGCCTCAGCGTCTGGCTGACTCGCTAATTCGGCAGAGAGTTCAGAGGTGTCTATCCACGTCATGGGGATATCGAGGTCGAGGATGGAGCGATACTTCACCTCGGGGGCGCTCTCTACCTGATTGCCATAGAACCAGTCGCTGGAGAAGCGCATAATCTCCTCGTTCATGCGATACTGCATCTTCAACAGCGTGACTACCTCGGGCTTGTTCTCGACGATACGTTCCATGAGCGTCTTACCCAGTCCGGCCTTGACGGCAGCGATGCTCTTCACGGTGGGCGGCAACTGACAATGGTCGCCCGCCAGGATGACTCTCGACACCTTGCGGATAGGTATCCAACAGGCAGCCTCGAGGGCTTGGGCGGCCTCATCTATAAATAAGGTGCCGAACTTCTGACCGTCGAGCAGCCGATGAGCCGAGCCCACGAGGGTACAGGCGATGACACGCGCCTCGCCGAAGAGATCGGTATGGATACGCACCTCGAGTTCGGTAGCACGCTCTTTGAGGCGTTCCAACTTCTGATGATATTTCTCGTCGCCCCGTTTGCGGTGACTGCGCAGGTCGCGGATGGCTTTGCGGATGCTCCACAGCAGTTCATAGTCGGGATGCGCCTCGAAGCGCCGCTCGTAGGTAAACGAGAGCATCTTATCGTTCACACGGGAAGGATTGCCGATGCGGAGCACATTGATGCCGCGATCCACCAGTTTCTCAGAGATCCAATCGACAGCCATATTGCTCTGGGCACAGACCAGCACCTGACTCTCGCGGCGCAGCGTCTCGTAGATGGCTTCGACAAGGGTGGTGGTCTTGCCCGTGCCTGGAGGGCCGTGCACCACAGCCACATCCTTCGCCCGCAGCACCTTGTTGACGGCCTCTTCCTGCGTTGCATTCAGATAAGGAAAATGCATCGGGGCAAACGTGAAGGTCTCTGCCTTCTGCTGCGAATAGAAGAGATCGCGCAGATAGCCGAGTCGGCCCTTCCCCTTGATGGCGCGATCGAGGGCATCGAACATCGTCTTGTAGCTCGTCTCGTCGAAGAAGAGCTGCACGCCTACCCGCTCAGTCCCCTGGACATCGATGAGCTGACCGTTATCAGGCACGGCAATAACCATTCGGTCGCCTGTTCCTGACGTGCCGTCTTCCCGCTGTCGGGCAACATAGCTGACGGTGCCGGTAAAGTTGAAGTAGTGGATCTTGTCTTTATCATCGATGCGGAAGAAGGCAACAGGTCGCCCGAACTCGAAATTATCTTCGATCTCATTGTCGTCCTGGCGAAACACCTCGACCACAAGTTGGTTGAGCGAGTTATAATAGCTCTTCCCCATCTTCAGCGGATACCAGGCATCACCCCGCTTCACCTTCCGTTGCAGACCCATCTCTTCTGTCTGTTTGCGGAAGGCTTCCTTTTCTGTCTGATACTCCATCTGGAGCAGCAGACGCTGTTGCTGAAGCGCCAATACGGGCGAAACCTGCTGATGACCCATGATCGGCTGCAAAGATACGACATTTTCGTGAAAAATAGCCGAAAAGGACGTGACTTTACGAAATAATGTGTACCTTTGCACCCTAATTGGTATGAAACAGAGAACAAAGCACCCATGAGACGACTATTATCAACGCTATTCTTCGGGCTAATCGTATTGACGGCCAGCGCCCAACTGTCACCCTTACACGTAGAAGGACCCTATTTCAAGAATGACCAAGGTGAGGTGGTCATCCTGCACGGTTTTGCCCAGACGTTCAGCCCCTGGTTCAACGAACGGGGAACAAAATGGACCAACTATGACGTGGACGGCTGCCTCAGATACAACAAAGGCATCATCGACGGCATTCTCAATGCAGGCTGGAAGATGACCTTCGTGCGCCAGCACATGGATCCCTACTGGAGCAACACACCAGGCATCCAGACCACTGGCGAGAACGACATCCACGCCTTCGACTTCGACCGATTCAAGAAATATCTCGACGAGGTCTTCGTGCCTATGGCCGAATATGCCATCGCGAAAGGACTGTACGTTGTGATGCGCCCGCCAGGCGTCTGCCCTGAGGATATCTGTATCGGCGACAACTACCATCAGTATCTACTGAAAGTGTGGGAACATGTGGCTCAGCACCCCAAACTGAAAAATCACGGAGCCGTGATGTTCGAGCTGGCCAACGAGCCTGTTCATATCAAGAACAGCGACGGCACAGCAGCAGGCGACAAGGAGATGACGGCCTATATGCAGGCCATCGTCGATGTGATTCGCAAACACTGCAACAACATCCTGCTCATTCCCGGACTGGGCTGGCAGCAGCAATATACAGGCTTCGTGAAATACCCCATCGAGGGCGATAACATCGGCTATGCCGTACACTGCTATCCCGGCTGGTATAACAGTGGTGTGGAAGATGATGTCGAGGTGACTTATCGCGAATTCAAGCGTGGCTGGGACAGCATGATCACCCCCATCGCCCTGCAAGCACCCGTCGTGGTGACAGAGATGGACTGGGCGCCCGAGAAATACAAAGCCTCATGGGGCAAGGCGACGACAGGTGAGGCTGGCGACAAGGGCTTTGGTGCCAACTTTATCCGTATTGCCGACGAGACCTGCAACGTCAGTTGGCTACTGTTTACCGACGGTAACCTGCTGGCCCAATACGATGACAAGGCACCCAATGGCAACACCTTCCTGACCGACCCGGAAGCCTGTCCGCGTCCCTGTTTCCGACAGTACGAATATTATGCCTCGGAGGCATACAAGACGCTCATCAATGCCGAAGGCTATGGCTACGTCAAGGAAGAAGAGCCACTTTTCTCACTGACGGAGCAATGGTTCAACCCCAGCATCTGGGAGCACGGCACCTTCGACGAGGCAACGGGTGCCTTGACGACGGGCCAATACGGTTTCGGCGGCTGGCAATATCCGCAGGGAGCTGATCTCTCGGGATGGAAATACCTGGTAGTAGAACTCAAAGAGACACAGACACGCGGAGCCTCGTTCCGTCTGTTCGACGTGAACAACTATTGGGACAAACCCGCTATGTTCGATTTCGGCAACGACACCCGTCTGGTCATCGACCTGCATCAGATGAAAAACGAACAGGGGCGCACGCTCGACCCTTCGCATATCTACATCGCAGGCTTCTGGACCCTTGGCGGCTCACCTATTTATATTAAGAGCATCTTCCTGAGTGACGATGGAGAGACACCAACGGCCATCCTGTTGCCAACGAGCGACCAAAAGCCCCAGCCCGTCTATGACCTGCAGGGCAGAAGAGTCGGCACATCAGACCATCTGCGTCAACTCCCAGCAGGGTTATACATCATTAATGGTAGGAAATTCTTGCGTCAATAAGAAAAATGTCGTAACTTTGCAGCCGAAATGAAACAAATACTACTGGTAAACGATGTCGTAGGGTACAGCAAGGTAGGGATGGTGGCGATGCTGCCCATCCTCTCCTATCTCGGCATTCCGACTTACAGTCTGCCGACAGCACTCGTGTCGAACACGCTCGACTACGGGAAGTTTAACATTCAGGACACAACGGACTATATCCGTGGGACGCTGCCTGTGTGGAAAGAACTCGGCTTCTCGTTCGACGCTATCTGCACAGGACTGATGTTCAGCGACGAACAGGCCAACATGATAGCCAACTACTGCAAAGAACAAAGCGGACAGGGGACGACCATCTTCGTAGATCCCATCCTTGGCGACGGTGGACGACTCTATAACGGTATGACGGAGCACCAGGTGGAGCTGATGCGCGAGATGGTGTCTGTAGCCGACCTTACCTTCCCAAACTATACAGAGGCCTGCTATCTGACCAACACCCCCATCAAGATGGATGGCATCAGTTGGGAGGAGGCTGGCGACCTGCTTGACGACCTCAGGGAAATCGGCTGTAAGTCGGCACTGATTACCAGTTGTAAGATTGACGGTCAGAATGCCGTAGCGGGCTACAACCACGATAAGGATCAGTATTTCCATCTGGAGTATCACGAGATACCGGGACTGTTTCATGGCACAGGCGATATCTTCTCTGCCGTGCTGATTGGCAATCTGCTGAACGGTGAGAGTCTCCGGACAAGTACCCGTACGGCGATGGACACCGTGTTCCGCATGATCGACCGCTACCGCGATACACCAGACAAAAATCGAGGCATCCCTGTAGAGAAATGCCTCGACCTGCTTTAGCTTTATTATCAGAAGTAGATTTTGTTCTTCGGTGAGCCGAGATAGATGAGAATCATATCGACAATCTCGTCTTCAGAGTGTTCATCGACATTGATGACCAGTTGGTAGTTACGCGTGTCATAACGCGAGGTCCCCGTGTACTTCTGCACATAGTTCTCACGCCCCTTATCCACTTTGTCAATGATGCTGCGCGCCTCTTCGGCACTGATGTTCTGCTTCTGCATCACGCGTGAGACGCGGTAATCCATCGAAGCCTGAATCAGAATACTCAGATGGTTAGGATGGTCGCGGAAGATATGGAAACCACTGCGGCCGGCAATGACACAAGAACCATCGGCAGCAATACCCTTGAGAATCTCTGTCTCTGTCTGGAAGATATCATCGGTGATCAGGAAATCGGGAATCGGCGTCTTGCCAGGCACATAATCAGGCGACATATAATTAGGTACCATCATCATGCTGCGCTTGAAGTCGGACCACCAGTTGTGACGCTGTCCCTTAAGACGTTCGATCTCTTCGGTTGAGAGGTGATACCTGTCTTTTAGTCCTTGGATCAATGCCTTGTCGTAGAAAGGTACATCCAGTCGTTTGGCCAGCTTCTCACCAATGGTTCTGCCACCAGAACCGAGTTCGCGGTTAATAGTAATAACAAATTTCTCTGCCAGTTTCATTGTCTTCAATTTGAATAGGTTTCAACTGCAAAGGTAAACAATAAATCTGAAACAGCGAACATTTCGAGACAGAAATTTGTGGATTCGTGGAAAAGTTTGTATCTTTGCCGAACGATGAACTATCTGCACTCCCTTCATACCGACATCAGGCAGCCGGAGCGATTTACCTATCCTTTCTGCTATGAGCCCCACCCCTTGTGCCTATTGGCTGCAGAGGAGGTGAAGAAGGAACTGGGACAAATGACGCTGACAGAAGGCAAGATGTTTGGTGTGCTGGTGGTGGACACAAGTGAAGGCCTTGGATTCCTGGCAGCCTATTCCGGACTGCTGGAAGGCCGTAACGACTGGCCATACTTCGTGCCACCAGTGTATGATGCCCAACAGCCAGATGGTTACTTCAAAACCCGTGAGCGCGAGATATCACTCACCACTCACCTCTCACCACTCACCACTAAGAAAATGTCGCAAGAACTCCAAGTGTGGCTCTTTCATCAGTATCAGCTACTCAATGCACGAGGAGAGAAGCGGGATCTCGTCGAGATATGGCAAGACTACCACAATTCTGCCAGTATCCGCCATCGGTTTCCCCTGCCACCAGGCGGCACAGGTGACTGTTGTGCACCCAAACTGCTACAATATGCCTATAGCCAACGGCTGAAGCCCGTCTGTATGGCGGAGTTCTGGTGGGGGGCTTCCCCTAAAAGTGAAATCCGGCATCACGGTGAGTTCTATCCTGCCTGTCGAGGGAAATGCAAACCTGTACTGACGTGGATGTTACAAGGCCTCGACGTCGATCCTGATCCAGAAACAACAGAAGGCTCGCATCTGGTACCAGAGACCGTCTGGGAAGACGAAGCGATGGCCGTTCTGAACAAGCCTGCCGGCATGCTTAGTGTACCGGGCAAGATCGGCCGCTATTCAGTAGCGACCTGGGCAGAGGAGCGCTGGCCAGAAGCCATGATTGCTCACAGACTCGACATGTGGACATCGGGGATGATTCTCGTTGCCAAGGCCAAAGAAACCTACCTCTCATTGCAGGAACAATTCGCCAACCAAACTATCAAGAAGAAATATCTCGCCATCGTGGAGGGAATACCCGAAAAGGAGCACGGCGTCATCGACTTGCCGTTGCTCAGTGATCCGATGAACCGCCCACGACAGATGGTGGACTACGAACGGGGCAAGCGCGCCATCACGGAGTATCGCCTGCTTCATCATACACAGGACGGGAAAAGCCTACTGGCACTCTGGCCTCATACAGGACGCACCCACCAGTTAAGGATGCACTGCGCGCATCAAGACGGACTGGGTTGTCCGATACTGGGCGACGAACTCTATGGCAGAAAGGCAGACCGTCTGTATCTTCAAGCGCAAGCCATTAGTTTTGTCCATCCGACAACGGGAAAGCGCCTGCACTTCGAACTACCCTATCCCTTCAATCAGATAATTCCTTTTCAATATCAATATTAACTCTTAAAAACATTTAGATTATGGTTAAGCACATTATCCTCTGGACATTGAATCCAGAACTCTCAGAAGAAGAGAAGAAGCAAGTAAAGGCTGGTATCAAGGCTGGGTTGGAAGGACTCGTTGGCAAGGTGCCCGGACTCATCGACGTCAAGGTACATATCGACGGACGTCTGGCCTCATCGAATGCCGATGTGATGCTCGACAGCACCCTCGAGAGCGAAGAGGCACTGAAGGGTTATGCCATTCATCCTGAGCACGTTGCCGTTGCCAACGGCAAGGTTCGCCCTTACACCGTTCAGCGTAGCTGCTTAGATTTTGAGATCTAGGTTTAGAGGTAAGTGGTGAGAAGCAAGAGGTGAGAAAAATGATTTAATCCCACAAAAAAAGAGGTGAAAGAATTATTCTCTCACCTCTTACTTTCTTATTTCTTACCTCTTATTTCTTATTGATAGCGAGGTCGATAGCAACGGCTACAGAAACGGTAGCACCCACCATCGGGTTGTTACCCATGCCAAGGAAGCCCATCATCTCAACGTGAGCAGGAACAGAAGAAGAACCTGCGAACTGAGCGTCTGAGTGCATACGACCCAGTGTATCAGTCATACCGTAAGAAGCAGGACCGGCAGCCATGTTATCTGGGTGCAGAGTACGACCAGTACCACCACCAGAAGCTACAGAGAAGTAAGGCTTACCAGCGAGCACGCGCTCCTTCTTGTAAGTACCAGCTACGGGGTGCTGGAAACGGGTTGGGTTGGTAGAGTTACCAGTGATAGATACATCTACGTTCTCCTTCCACAGGATAGCGACACCCTCACGTACATCGTCGGCACCATAGCACTTTACCTTCAGACGGTTAGGATTGTTGCCATAAGGAACCTCCTTAACAACGTTCAGCTCGCCAGTGAAGTAGTCGAACTTGGTCTGTACGTATGTGAAACCGTTGATACGGCTGATGATCTG
>OMXO01000072.1 GCA_900315035.1 uncultured Prevotella sp. | reverse complement strand
CTGAATGTCGCCCCCTCGCTGAAACAGTTCTTTCAGGCCGACAGTTGGGTTGAGCAACAGCCCAGCACGCCTTACGAACTCGTTCAGGCCTTCTTGACCCAGATGGAGAAAGAGCACCTAGAACTCAGCTTGCTGGCAATAGATCATCTCGCACGCGCCGTCATCGAAGGCTGCGAGAAAGGTGCCATCACCAGCTGGTCCTCCTTCGAGGTCAACCAGTTCATTGAGAAAGAGATCCTCCCTCATTATTTCAGACGTACACTCTTGTCTGATACTGATGGCCTTACGGCATTGCTTGATGTGGAAGACATCCCTTTCGACAAGCTCACCTCTGCCACCTCTACCTATGACCAGAGCATCAGTGAGCTCGATGCGATGGTGGGACTCGAAGAGGTGAAACAGGGCATCCGTACGATGGCCAATCAAAGCCGTCTCTTCCTGGAACGCAGGAGGCGAGGACTGAACAACAGCAGTGAACAGGCCTACCACTCTATCTTCACGGGCAATCCCGGTACTGGCAAGACCACCGTCGCCCGTCAGCTTGGCAAGATCTATCATGGCCTCGGGCTCCTTTCCAAAGGAGAAGTCATCGCTGTCGATCGTACCCGACTGGTGGGTCAGTATATCGGTCAGACGGAAGATAACATGAAAGCCATCCTCGAAGAAGCCAAGGGCAACGTACTCTTCATTGATGAGGCCTATACCCTGGTCACTGGTGCCGATGACAAGAAAGACTTCGGACGTCGTGTACTCGACTCGCTCCTCCGTTCTCACCCAGCCCAATCCCGACATGCTGATTGTCTTTGCGGGCTATAAGAACGAGATGCAGGCGATGCTCTCCACCAACATCGGACTTGCGGGGCGCTTCCCCTATCGCTACCACTTCGACGACTATTCGGCAGAGCAGCTGATGGAGATAGCCCAACGACTCTTTGAGCGTGATGACTATCTGCTCACATCTGAAGCAGCTCAGGAGTTGCAGTATACCATCACGCAGACGATAGCCCAGAAGCCCGACAACTTCGGTAATGCCCGCTGGATAGACCAGTTTGTCCACAACGGCATCATCCCTGCGATGGCCGACCGTATCTATACCACAGGCAGCGATGACCTGCAGCACATCGAAGCTGTTGACATCAGGAAGGCTTTTGAGAATTTCAAACCAAAGTCCATCGAGCTGAAACCCGCCCGCCACAGGGTCGCTGGTTTCAGCGCCTGATGGCGACACCTAACAAACATTACTCATGCGAAAACGTATTCCATATCGGGTGTGCAACTGCACACCCACTGGGGTAGTAACCCACCTTGAAGCCCGTCTGCTCCGTCAGATGGTGAACCGTGAAATCCACCCTATCCGTTGTGCCGAGAGTTGTCGCCGAAAACGGCAGAAGGCACAGCGCATAGGTGACCTCTGTGCCGAGACAGGTCATTTCCTGTGGGCACTCAAAGTTTGGTACTTAGGCCTCACTGAGATCTGTAATAAAGACTACGATGAGTGGCGTTGCGTTCACTTCAACAATGATGTCGTCACGCTCGACGATGTCATTTCCGAAGAAGATGCCAAAATCCTCGGTCGCCGTATCGACCGCCTCTGGTGCCTGCTCGGCTATCCCGAAGAAGCCTACTACGAACGCAAAGCCGAAGCCGAATATGACTTCCTCTGGCTTGAGAAATATAACTTTTACCGCTGGAATTATTTTTAAAATTCCTGACAGAAGGATTGGGCCTCTGATGGTAATTATTTATCAGAATTCCGTTGTCGTTGTCGTGGTGATACGATCGGTGCCTGTCACCCATTTCTTGTGGGTCGTTCCCAGATCTTCATTTGTGGTGTCTTCGTAGGTATAACCGCATGCTGGACAACGATACTTAGTTCTCACCTTCCGATGGTGCGTCTCCGTTCTATGCGTCTCATAGACTCTGTCAACCACCTCTTCATCTATCCACTTCCGAGACAATCGTTCGACCTCCCTCTTTCCTACTAGATAGTCTTTTGAAGAGTCTGATTCATACACCTTTGTTTCGACCTTGCCATATTGTCTGTCCAAAACCTCTAAATGTACCATAGAATGACAATGAGGGCATCTGTCCTTAAAGTCAAGACTCATTATCATCATCGGGAGTGTCGTAACAAAAAAACATAACAGGTTTGAACTCATTTCCATCGTAAAGAAGCAATATGACGTATAGATTATTGCGCAAGGAATAAAAATAAAACTTTGTAATGAAGAATTCTCTAAATCCTTTCTATCAGCAAACAAAATGATGACGATAGAGCTGACCGCAAGCAATACAAGAAAGGCAAATAGAATATCCAGCACCCCTTGGACGCCACGTGCCAGCCACTTATAAGAATAAAAACTGGTTTGCAGCGGGCCATATCCAATATAGTGTCTATAGTATCCTGGACTGAAATAGGCCACAGTGTGTTTCATCCATTTGTCAGCGTATGGTGCCAAGAAATTGAAAAGCCAGGAATCGTTCGGGCCAATCTCCTCGACGCTCACCAGATGACCATCAGAAAAGGTTGCCAACATTCCGTGCCGGATATAGCCATCATGGCTATAGTCCACTCCAAAGTACTTGGCTTTATAGTTACCTGTCTTAGGATCTCTGACTACATTAAGAGCTGGACCGTATTTCTTGTCAAAGTCCTCAAAAGATGCTTTTTCCTGAATGAGTTTAACGATGTCTTCTTTATAGACGAGGGAGTGGAATTTTATGATATCATCATCCCTTGAGTGGTCATATACATAAAGAGGATTGCCATCAGTCATACTTCTCAGGGAACTCGGATCGCAAAAGCCTCTCTGACCGTCTTCCGTTTGGACCAGACAGCCTGTGGGACCTTCACGCTCAGGCAGTTTCTCATACCAAGCCATATATTTGATCTTTTCGCCCTCCTTTGCTTTCAGATTCCCCAAAGCCGTCCTAATAATGATGTCCTTATCCAATGTCAGGTCGATGAAAAACTCACTGGCCTTTTCATTTGAGATCCTTCTGTAATCAAGCGCTGCCATCCACCCATAGGATCCCCACGGGAGCATACACATGAAGAATGCCATCACTGCCCCGCCCGCTGCCACACCAGCGAAATCCATTACCCTCTCTTTCAGAAACTCATATTTGGTCATAGCTGTAGTAGTTTTATCAATATTTATAGGCAAAATATCTCATCTCATCCAAGATATCTGCAATGCGATTGCCATAGGTGGTCATCGTATCGACCGCATTCTGACCCGCACCAGCGAGTTCCCCTATACATGATGTCTGCATTGATTCAGACACTTTGTCGTCCCAAGACTCTAAGACTCGGTTAATGGCATTATTATATGATATACATGCATCTTGCATGCTACCAATGATGGGCTGAGGATTGTAATACATATAGTTAACCTAATTCGTAACCGTGATGATAGTCTTGTTCAAGAATAGAAGCTGCCATCGTAATCTGTCTGTATGCTTTGTCAGCAGCGTGAGTGGCAGAAGAGACAGAAGAAGAAAGTGCAGAGATCATGGAATCAACCTCTTGCCTTACCAGATTAAATCGTTGCTCAACCTGTTGCTGGTCTTCCTTTACCGACGACACCTTTCTTCGAGCCTCCTCTACAGCCGCCCTTAATGCGGCTGCATAAGAAGAATCGTAGGTACTATTACCTTCGCTATCCGTATGGTCCTGGCTCTCGTAATCACTAAGTGCCCTTTCCGCTCTACAAAGTATGTCCTCTGCTTCCTCCACTTTCCTGCGCATAAAGTTTCTATAATAATCGGCAGATCGGATGGCTTCCTCACCAGAACTAATACCCTGATGACAACAGCTGACAATATCTTCTCCAAATTTCGAAGATGAGTGTGCAAAAATTCTCAGTTCACTTGTCTGCGTGACATTGACATCTTTGAGCATGGAGATCAAATATAATGCTGTCCGACATTTCCATAGTTCTCAATGGCATCAGCCTTCGCATGTACGAACTTGCTGTAGTCGTCGAGCAACTCAACCAGTTTTACAACATGATCAATGTATGTATAAAACTTATCAGTGAACTGACGATTCACCTTATCGTCCCATGCTTCGTTTGTGCGTGAGACCTCTCTGTTTACATTTATAATCAGGGACTTCATATCATCTTCACTTCTTTTTAAGAAATTACCAAATGAATGAAGTTCTTGAGCACTAACTAAACTTGCGTCTTTTGATGCCATATTTATCCTTTCTTAATGTTATTAATCACTGTTTAGGGAGCTGGTAGGGAGTGAAGATATAATTCTGATAGGTCTTCTGATTATCCACATATATTGCACGCAACAGATCTGAACTAGAATTCAGTCGATCAGGTCTGATATCATTGACAGGTAACTTTGTTGTTAAATCTTGTGATGATCTGAGTATAACGATATGGTTAAACCATCGTCGGAGATCGTTCCTGCGCACAGAGTCAGAATCCTCAAGGATATTATCAGGAGAGTTGACCTGCATGACAATGTGAACGTCGCTCTCTCCACCCTCAGATAAGATCATTTGGAGTTCTTCCTGCATGGTTATATTACTCATACTTGCCTGGTGGATCGGCCTTGCTGATTGTGATGGGTTTTGACCGAATCCCTCGGGTAAGCCAAATGTATCCTTTCTTCTTGCCAGACTTTCATTTAATTCTTTCCAAGAAGCATCAAGGCTACCCCCACTCATTGAAGAAGGCTGAGGCGCCGGTGCAGGTTCCTGCTCCAAAACAGGCAGGTTCCTCCAAAGCAGAGACCGACCTTGTTCCTGGGACAGGATAAGCAGTATATTAACTTCCTTCTCTGGGTTTTTGTTACGAACGATATTTCCCAGCCTTGCAGTTTCGGCCAAGCGTTCTTCCTCAGTACGGAAAATTCGGACATTTTCCAACGACTCTAATGTATTGAATACACTTTCACGCTTGTTGAAATCATCATCCTGATCACCAGGATTGTCAAAAATGGAGATTCGAGCTCGTTTGCCGTTGAATGTCTGCTTAGCCAATGACAGAGCCGAACTAAAGAATACGCGTTCTGCCTGTAGTTCATCATTAATACCAGTGATAAGCATATTATTACCAGTTTTTCTCATCAGAGGAACCATCATGTCATTCCTTTCAACAGAAACCGACTTGCCAATATAGGCAATAGGGTAATTCTTACCTGTCTCACCTATGGTTGGCAGAGACCACACATCTTTTCCACTGAAGATACATTCGTTTCTGCCTTTTATGCGTTCTTGATTATAAATGCGGGCTTTGGCCTTGTCCGAAATGATTTCTTTGCCCCTGTCATCTTTTATTATTTCACTTTTATAGATGTGGACATAAGTATTTTGTGCTTTACTATATGCATAATGTTTTGATAGGTCGGAATTTTTGAAAGAACCGCCCTCAAACAGCTTTTCAGCGTCCTCATTGTTTTTGACTGTCATAAGGTATTTGTTTCCTATAAGTTTCTTAAGTTCATCTGGTATAGCCATACCAGCAAATGTCTGTGTGGCGAAAATGAAAGTAATACCTTGTGAACGGCCTTCAGAGCCGATATCTCTGAGGATGGCGTTTATATCATCCTGCATTTTCCGTTCTGCCGGATCTGAATCAAATAGTTTATGACACTCATCAACAACTAACATAATATAGGGCATTGGATTGTCCTGATGATCCTTATTATAGCCATTTATGTCTCCGTAGTTCCCGGCAGCAATCATGCGACCACGCTCACCCATTTTCTTTTTCAGATTGTACATGATTTCATAAATGGCTTGGTGGTCAGCATCATCTAACAACAGATGGCTGATGTGTGGGGGCAGACCCTTGTCGTTATCCTTGTAGGGATGAAAATCCGTACCTCCTTTCTTTAAGTCCATCAGATAGAGTTCCAGACTGTTTGACTTGTATTTGAGCATGCCATTCAGCAGAATGTTGTGCAATAAATTGGACTTACCAGAACCTGAGCCACCCAAAATAAATGTATGTGGGTAGTCACTATTGATATCAAACCGATAGAACACTTCCCCGCCTGTATTGTCTTTGCCTATGGGAATCCTGAGTCCCTCGTCCTCAACATTTATAGGTTTCTGTGGCAAATCTTCCTGATAGATGCTTTCAACTATGGTCTTTTCTGAGTATTTCCCTATATACTCCTCGGCAGATCTTATAAAATTGGATCTTTCACTATTGAAGTCCTCACCAGGCACGAAAATGTCCTTGAATTTATAATCAGTAAGCATCTTTTGTGACTCCTGCTTAGCCCTGTCATTGACGACATTGTTGTGTAATGGTACGGCAATGGTATAGTATCCATAATTTGCGCCATTCTGCAGAATGGGCTTAATTTGATCTTTAATAGAATTGGAGTCATCGCTGATACAATCAGTCCAAACGATAACTTCCGTAATAGGATTATCTGTTTTTTTCTTGGTACGCTCACGGTAAATGTCCATGATTTTCTCGAGTTGACTGCGATTATGAACAACGCTATACAGGTTTTCCTTACGATTAAGGCGGCTTAATATTTCGGAGTAGATTCCAGCCGTTCCATAATCAATAAAGGTAAAATGCACTTTCCCAATAGGCATTGAAAGCAGGATAGTCGTAACCAGATTCCTAGCAGCCCACAGCGTTGCAGAATCTGGGTTTTTCTCATTCACATCCTCAAGCAATGGTTGGCAAATAAGGTTCACAGCATTTTCTGTGCCTGTCTGCCATTCGATATCACTCAGAACGGGTGCATATTTTTCACCCAGTTTCAGATACTTATACACAGGGAGTCGCTTAAGTCGCTCCCTGCTTCCTGCCATCTTCTCAATTTGTTGAATGGCAATATTATGTCCCTGCTCATCAACCTCATTTAACCAACTTTTATCTGTCTTACCAATGAAGAAGGTCGAGCGGGGATTATAGCCGAAAAATGTAGAGGCGGGATCCTCTTTAGTCATCTCATTGAGGATGCCCTTATAATTGTCTTGTAACTGCATGATACCATCTCTTGTCTGTTTAAGTTCCTTTTCGGTAGCAGCGAGTTGCTTCTCTATATCTTCTCGTTTTCTTAAGAATTCACGAGGAGCCTCTTCCACGGCCCGTTGGTAAGACAAGCGTTTCCCATTGGCGAAAATATCCACATTCTTGTAGTCAAAGACATTAAGCACGACATCATCACAAAGAGTCTTCATCTCCTGATAATTTGGCAACTTGCTCAACTTGTTACTCATCTCCTTGCGATACTCTTCCTTGTAGTCATGAAGCATTCGCTGCTCATCGAACTTAAGATTTAAGAATGCCTGCTGGCCACCACTGACAAGCGACTCCATGGGGCGAAGATTGTCCATTTTCTTTTGGCATAAGCCAATGTTATACTCTCCTGCTGAAATTTCAGAACGTGCATGGGCTAGAAGTGATTTCAGTTCACTTAAGTTTTTGACGTTACGCTTCTTGATGATAGATTGAATCTTATTAAGAGCAGTAAGGTAAGAACCATATAAAGAGGGGAAATCCTCCACAGCTTTCTTTAGGTCGAAATAGCCAAACGGGTTGGATATCATAAACCAAATCTTAAAGAGTGAACTGCTGATCCCATTTGGACAAAGATGAAGTCCCCAGTCGTGGGCATTATTAAACTTCTTCAGCGTCCAATCTGTATTATCGACATATAGACAAACATCATAGAGCATCGCCTTTCGGGCGATATAACCTGCTTTTATTGAGAAACGGTCCTGAAGGCTCTTATTACTTTCAATCTCATTCTCCAAAATTTGGACATCCTTGATGAATTCCCGATTATCAACACGTTTGCCTTCATCAACTCTCTGCTGTTCTCGGGCGATATCTGCCTTCAAGTCTTTTATCTTGTCTGAGATACGGTCTGGCGAGTTCTGGTTGAAGAAACGCGTCCACCAATCAAAACTGGCCTGATGAAAAGCAGAAATAACACTTTCAAATTTCTTGAGTTCTTGCTTAGCTCTTTCCTCTGCCTTGCCTGCCTCACTCTCCAAACTTGCAGATATCTTCTCTAAATTGTCAATTTGATTTTCCAGTTTTTTTTTCTGAATGTAAAGATCGGGTAATCTTTTTATATCGTTAATATCCATATCTTCTAATATCTTTTAAGTTCAACTTTAGTTCTCTTTTTTAACTCATACAACGAGCACAGCGTTTTTTATCCAGACTGATTTTTCCCTCTTCTGGCATCGCTTCATCAATTTCATAACCTTCTGGGGATAGGCTTCTGAAATGTTCTTCTGCCAATTCGAAACGCTTGGTGTTGCATCGCCATGAAAGTGAAAAATGTCCGCAATCTGCACATCGTTTTTCCATGTCCAGTGCCATAATAAAGCCACAGAAGATGGCAGATATACCCCATACGACCATATCGAACACCCAGGCTATAAGTCCTTCGAAGTTCCAAGCACGATAACCCAGAATCAGCATCGACACTAATATTCCTATGGCGACACACCAGAAAATCACTATATTCTTGACAGGCGGAATATATAAAAGAGGTGTAGCGACATAATATGAAACGATAAACGCCCGCGCCGGAGCAACATCCCAAGTAAATGTCACATAAAGCATCAACGTCAATATCAGATGATAGAAGATGCCACCTCTGGCCAGAGCCAAAATACCAAAAACAATGGCGTATAACCAGAAGAGGTTTTCGTAAATGGAGTTCACCCACGGGCCAAAATACAATCCAGCTCCAGTGCCGTTTATCAATTTTAATTGTTGATATTCTATTTCATTAAAATAGCCATCAACAATATCCTGCGACAAGATCATAGAAAAAGAAACGACCTGATTGGCGAATTCATCTTCGTAGCCTGGTGGCACATCATGAAGTTGAACCAGATACTGTTTTGAACTCTTATCAAAAGCTATCTCTACATTATAATTTCCATCTTCATTATACTTCTTACGCTGCCAGTCCGTGAAAAGGTCTTCACGTGGCCTAGCATTGATCACAACAGAGGTTCCGTTGTTGGTTGGCACAGAGTAAAAGTCAAGAGCCATTATTGGTCTACCTTCCTGTTCGATCTGGAAATAGCCATAATTACTTCTTCCATCAGACAAGTCGATCTTAAGACGAAGAACAGTTTCTTTTTCCCATAAAGTGGTTTTCTTATAGACGTTATTCTCCGTTACTGTCCTGTTATCATTACTACATCCTATGCAACTAACAAACAAGACACTACTGAAACAAACTACGAATATATATGTAAATAATCTCATAAATAATAATTTGAAACTACAATCATCATTCTTTAGTATAATTCATACAATAAGGGCAACATTCTTTGCCGATATCTTTTGGATCAATTTGAGGGTCACCAAGCGAAACCTCCCTAATATCACGGCCTTCTGGGTCAAGGTTTCTGAAGTGTTCAACGGCACCTTTATACTTCGGTGTTACTCCACGCATAGTCAAACAGAAATGACCGCAATTAGGGCAACGCCCTTCCTGATGCATTACAAATGCAATCAAACAACAATAAGCAGAAAAGCCCCAGCCTGCTATGTGTATCAGCCAATAGAAGAATCCTTCATAAAGCCATGCCTTGTAACAAAGGAACAGCATCGCTATTGCTGTTCCTCCAATAGAAAGATATGATATGTATTTATTATTTATAAAAGGTATATATAACAAAGGCATACATACATAATATGGGATAATAAATGCTCTCGCAGGTGCGAAATCCCAGGCAAAGGTGATATACATCGCGACCGTTATAAACAGGTGCTCAATAATACTCAAACCACCTCTGTTTATTGTAGGCAAAATAAAAACAATAGCATATATCCAGAAAAGATAATCCCTGAAAAAATTAATCCAAGGGCCGAAGTACTCTGCTGCACCGCTACCATTTGTCATTCTCAGATAATCCAGTTCTGTAGAATTTGTACAGCTGGACAGTATCAGACACATGATTATCAGTAATAATATTCTTCTCATTTTAAGTTTTCTATAGAGACACTTTAGGCAACTAAGACCTTAAGACTACTCTCTTTTATATTATTGTGCTGCAAAATTAGCGATTTTATCTTGTTTCTCCAAATTTTAAATCCTATATTTTTCTTCCTACTAAACTTTTGTGAGAAACACCCAGCATTCATTTTATTATAAACCAAAAAGCAACTTGGACATAAAATCCAAGTTGCCATGACCGTTGCAGACAAGGTCGCCATTGACGAAGGCAAAAAGTTGATAGTACTATTTTAACACCTTCTCCAATTTCCTCATCATGATATCATCCAATTTCTTTTTATATGCTTTCTCTGCTGAACTAGTTGAGTCTTTGGCTTCCTTATATAGTTTATCATTTGGATACCAACTTCTTGTAATAAGGAATTTATCTGCCTTTGAAAGCAATTTGGCATTCCATGGAGTAACATCAATTCTCGCTTCGAACTTCCCCTTGGCTCCCATGTCTGCTGAGTTAGCATATCCTTCCGAATCATAATATTTGTCATGCTTAATTGCGAAAAGAGGAGCACCATTCTTATCAACCAATATAACTCCAAATCCACTAACATCATTTTTATCTGTATTCTCCACTTCAGCAATAAAATACAGAGTGTTATTTTCTGATTTCTCCAGATTTAACCTAAATGGGACAACAATTTTCCAAGGTATTTCCTGAGTGATCTCTGTAGGGAAGTCCTTATCCTTTAGTTTTTGGGCTTCAGCCATAACACCAGCATTAATCAAGCTATCAATTTCCTTACTTTTACTTTCCCATATTCTGTTAATTTCATTCCCATTACCAGATGAAGTAACTGCAGATTCTAATGCATCCACAAGTTGTTTCTCATAATCAGCAGCAGAAGGCAACTCGCCAAAAATCCCATCAGTAGGAAGATTTGTTCCATGGCTACCATTACAACTTGACAAGCCAAATGCCATGGCGCATACTATAACTGTAAATAGTATAACGAAAATATTATCTTTTTTCATTCCAATTAAAATTAATTATATCGACAGCCTCATCATCAGGGCTGCCGCCATCATTGATAAAATGTTCTTTTTCATAATACGAACTTAGAATTGTGTATCCTTGAACTCAACAATAATTTCACCTTTGTCGTTGAAATAGTAGTTTTGGTTTCTTGCTTTGCAGATTCCATCGCAGAAAGTCTGACCACTTCCCGGGCCACAATCAAAGAATAACCGGACATTACCATTCCAGTCAATGAGTCTACCATCTTCCCTCCATGAGGTATACCATTCGAAATACTCATCATTATAGGTCATAACCTTATCACCAGCACCTCTTTCAGCACTTCCTATTTTAAGTTTGGCTAACTTCTGAAAAGACGTATTAACGATATATATGCCGTCATCAAGTGTCCATATGGCTTTTCCATTATCCATAAACTCTCTAATTCCAGAAGAAATACCATCTGGTTTGTCATTACTCCATACGATACTGCCATTCTTGTTGATAAAGTGTCTTACATTTTGTTTGTCAATCACCATTGCCAAGCCACTTTTGAAATTTCCAGGTTCATTAGTATAGATAGGTTGAATAGCCCAATTCCCATTACGGTCAATGTACCCCCATTTGCCTTTAACCTCATATCCTCCTTCGGTATCACTATTAACAGCAGCCAATCCTTCACAGAAGGGCTTTACCTCACGTGCATATTTTGGCTGGATTACCCATTGGAACTTAATATCGCGATAGCCCCATTTCTTTGTCTCACTATCATATGCTCGTGCCAGACCATTCTTTGCTGGTGAGAATAATCTATTATTACTTGATGTAATAGTCATGGACTTGGGGATTGAGTTACCATAATCATCAATAAGCGTCCAAACTTCCTTATTATTCCATTGCTCCACTTTCTCCTTTCTCATGATCAAGGCTACACCATCACTAAATCCGACAGCTTTTTCAATATTGTCTAACGATTTAATCATATTACCTTTGTCGTCGTAAATAACAGCCTTCTTATTAGATTTTGAATAAGCCATTAACCGATTACCATCAAATCCAGTAAAACCATACCCAGTTGAAACAGGATCATATCCTTGTGGAAGCGTAAACACCTTGTTGCCTTGCTTATTTATAATAAACCAGCCGTCTTTGCTACCTATAACACATCTTCCTTCGCTGAAATACCCCCAAAAAGTCACACCACCATCAACAAAGAGAGTCTTTGTTGATGGCGTCTTATGAATCTTGTAGATAGCCGATGTCCTCTCTTTTGTTGCGTCACCAGGATGCTGTGCCTGTACCTGCTGTGTTAAGCCAAAGATTAACACGGCTAATAAGATCAATATATATTTCTTCATATATATAATATTTTTTAATGCTTAGTTTTCGCCTATCGTGACATATACATCATAGTATTTGCTACTAAAATCCACTTCGTCCTGGTTGCCATAATTGATTTCAATATAGCCCTTGCTTGTTTCAATTCTTACCTGACCGCCTTCGACGCTATTATAGCTCATTGTATTCTCTGTAACTTTTCCACCTGTAGCCTCTACAAATGCTTTTTGATATGAAGTCACACGATTGCGAGCCTGAGTTTTTGTATAATTCTTCATTTCACGGAAACTAACATACGCAGGTTCCTTGCCGATGTTTACACTACTCTTAACACCATAGGCCATTCCAACCCATGAGCCCATATCATACTCTGTCTTAGAATAAACGAAACCCTTTTCCTTGAGCTTTTGGGAAATAGTTTCCGTTGGAAGATTCACAGGAACACCTAAAAAAGCCAAATGACCATCAACGATCATCGGTTCATTAAGAACAATTGATTGTGATTGTTGAACTGGCTTCTTAGCTGTAGGTTTCTTTGTGGTCTTCGTTGTTGTTGTACGCTTGGCGGGAGCCTTTTTCTGTTGTGCCATAGTGGGCATAGACATACCGAGCATGATTGCTGCGGCGAGGAATAAGATTGTTCGTTTCATAATTGTAAATATTTAAAAATCTTTGCAGCATGATGCCAATCAAACATATCTTCACGCTATTATTTCTACTCTTTGCTATTCAGGCAACAGGGAAACGGGATAGTATGTTATGGGTTAATATCAAAGAAATGGGACAGACTTATCAAAAAGGTTTGCGTGACTCTGCTCTAGCAAAAGCAAAACGATTATTACTTGTAGCAGAAGAGCAGAATGACGATTTAGCACAAGCTCAACTACATAGTGTTATAGGGTTCTGCTATAATGATCAAGGTAATCGCCAGACAGCGATAGAAGAACTGCAAAAATGTATCGCGATTGGAGAGGCAAATGATTTTATAGGCAAAGCCGCCCAAAGCAGCCATAACCTGTACCTTACAGCCATGTTACCCGCTTATTCTATGGTGGCTATTTATTATAAAGATCAGCAGCAGATTAAAAAGGCAGCAAACTATTCTAAAAAGGGTATGGAATGGATACGGTTCAGTCATAATATTGATACTTGGGCCAGTTCTATTTCTGCCTTTTCTGAAGTGCTTATGGCTCATAAAGAATATGATATTGTTTATGAACCGCTGAAGCAAGGAGTGCAGGCTGCACTTAAGCAGAAACAAGCAGACTTTGCACTCATGATGATTTCACACCTTATTTATATTGAATATAAAGTTATGCATCGTCAACCCAAGGATATTCCTTGGATTAAAGCTGGTGAAATGTTATTGTCAGATGTAAGGACAGAGACTGCCAAAACAACATTCCTTTCCGTCACGAAGCTTACACTGCCACAATCAGGGCCTGAAGAGCAAAAAGATCATGGGAAAAAGACACTTGATTCTGTTCATCAGGATCATAGTTTATTCCCCACAATTGCCAAAACAGACTCTATCCAAACCCGCGTTGAATATATCCATATGCGCAATGAGCGTATTAGAATTGTTGGTGGCTTCTTGATTTTTGTGCTTCTTGTTTTCGCCATTTACATTCTATGGCAGCGATACCAGAATAAGAGAACTGTACGACAGGTTGAACATCAGTTGGAAGAACGCTATATAGAGGGACAAGAAGACGAACGCAATCGTCTTGCTAAAGAGTTACACGATGGCATCAGCAACCAACTTTTAGCTGTAGAGATGAAGCTGAATGAAGAAGGACTAACACCACAGACCATGCAACTGTTAAGCGAGAGCCGTGAGCAAGTGCGCAGGGTATCACATGAGCTGATACCACCCGAATTTGAGCACGTCACACTTTCCGAAGTCATAAGGAACTATGCAAACAGCCTCAACGGACTTCACCAATGTGAAGTCAGCTATATGCAAACGCCACAGGATATTGACTGGAC
>OMXO01000024.1 GCA_900315035.1 uncultured Prevotella sp. | reverse complement strand
CGCTTTCTTCTCCTTTGGAATTCTTGGATTTAAAATTCTCATACAATTAACACATTTATTAAGTTCTTAAATGTGTCAACCTATTTTAGTATAAGACAGTGTGTCTTGGAATGAAATTTTCGTACCTTTGCATTATCCATGAAAAAAAGATGAAAATTGCGACCTAACTAGGCAACAAAATTTTCAGGCGCGCGAGCGCTTGTAACCTAAGGGAACCGCAAAACGGATCCTCATCCGAAACAAGCGAAAATAGTTAACAATCTATTCTCCCCTTGAACGTATAGCCGATGCCCTCAACGGCTTTGCGAACATCTTCTTCGGATGCAGAACCTTCGACTGTGAGGGTGTTTGCAGAAGAACTCGCCTTTGCTTTCTTCACACCAGGCACACTCTCAACGGCACGAACCACAGCAGCCTCGCAATGGCTGCAATGCATGTCTTCAACTCTGTAAACAACTGTATCAGGAGCTAAGGTCTTGTTGGTAAACTTACTGAAAAATTTCATCATAAGAGCAAATGTGATTAAAAGGGTTAATAATACTGCACAAACTATTTTATATAGACTTGGCAATGATGAGGCCATCGTACAGCAGACTTCGTGGCTGGCAGCAGTGTATAGTTCGATGCCCGAGGCATTGAGGAGCAGACCGAAACCAACGGCAAAGCCTACGATGGTAAGCAGATAGATGGATGTGAAACGCCGCCCCAGCGCCTTGTTCACTACGAGAATGCTGGCCATGTTGACAGCAGGTCCCGCCATCAGCATTACCAGTGCCGCACCAGGCGACAGTCCCTTCATCAGCAATGCAGCTGCCACGGGAATGCTGCCTGTGGAACAGATATACATGGGGACGGCAATGACGAGAATGACGAACATCTGCAACAATGGTTGGCTGCCAAACTGCAGGAAGAACTCATCGGGTACAGCGACCTGTATCAGAGCAGCCACAACAAGGCCTATGACAAGCCGCAGGCCGATGTCACGTATCATATCGTAATAGGCATACTTCAGTACACGCCATAATCGTCCACCATGCTCCACCTGACATGTCGATGCGGCATCAGCCATCGTGTCATCTTCACGCACCAGACGGTTTACCAACAGTCCTCCGCAAACACCAGTGATGAGCGCCGCTACAGGACGGATGATGGCAAACCCCAAACCCATCAGCGAGAATGTTGCCAGGATAGAGTCTATACCTGTCTGTGGTGTGGCAATGAGAAATGAGGCAACAGCTCCCTTGGAAGCCTTCTCTTTTCTCAATCCGATAGCCGTAGGAATCACACCGCACGAACAGAGTGGAAGGGGAACACCCAACAGCGCTGCCCAAAGCACTGCCAGTTTGTTGTCGGCTGACAGATAACGACGATAGAAGTTCTGAGGCACAAATACATGAAGCACCCCGGCGATGAAGAATCCCAACAGGAGGTAGGGAGCCATCTCGCAAACGACGTTTGTCAGAGACAACAAAAA
Organism: uncultured Prevotella sp.; assembly: GCA_900315035.1. GTDB lineage: Bacteria > Bacteroidota > Bacteroidia > Bacteroidales > Bacteroidaceae > Prevotella. The sequence goes on along the minus strand of OMXO01000024.1, from coordinate 33,307 downwards.
ATCTTTCATTGTTACTGTTTCCAAGTGGCGCCCTGACGAAGGACGAACTTCAGTTTGGACTTTTTCGTCAACTGAGGTCTCTCCCACTCGCCTCCCAACAGTTGGATGGTAAGAGGCTTCGAGGGATCGATGGCTGCCATAGCAGACTGCAGATCGAGATAGTCGCCACGCCCCTGCTTATCAACGGTGATGTCGGCTTCGCAACGGAAGGGCTTCAGCACGGGTATCTCCTCGCAGAGCGCATCGGCGAGCAACCTGGCCACAACGTGGGCTCCATGGATATTATAATGTGTATTATCCTGACGACCTGCGGGAACACTGGGCTCCTGACCTGGGAGGAACCACATGTGAAGCTTCTTGGAAGCCTCGGTGCCGAGACCTTGCTCGAGATCGTGAGTGATCTGATTAGCATCGATGAAATGGACATTCATGCGACGGGCCACATCGCGGGGCGCCACACGATAGAGACCGTGGGTATCGATGAGCGAATCACCCTCTATCATCTTCACACCGTCTTTGAAGGTCGTAGTGCGCAACTTCTCGTCATCGTCGTTCTCAGGTGCATTGATAAAGAAATTACGGCGCACGACGCAGTTCATCAATACGGGGATGCCACCACGCTCGCGCGTCTCACGCACATACTTCGCCAGATTGTAGTCGAAGGTAGAGCCGGGATCACTGTGACGACCAGCACCGGCTTTCTCGTCGTTATGACCAAACTGGATAATGACGTAGTCGCCCGGCTTCAGGCGCTCGAGCACCTTATCCCAACGCCCCTCACGGATAAAGGAGAGAGACGAGCGACCGTTGACAGCGTGGTTATCGACAAGGATGTTATCGTCGAAATAGCACTGAAGAGCCATGCCCCATCCACGTTCCTGCTTGCCTTCAGAGATATCCTTATTGGCAGCGGTAGAGTCACCGATGATAAAGATTGTCGTGGTCTTATCGGGTACAGCCGCCGTCAGCAACAGCAAGGCTGAGAAGACGAAAACAAGGGCTTTCTTCATGATTTTACAATATTTATAATCTCTTCAATATCAAGCAATTGTTGCTCTCCACTTAACATATTCTTCAATGTAAGTTTACCAGCAGTCATCTCGTTCTCACCAGCGAGAGCAACGAAGGGAATCTGCTTGGCATTGGCATACGACATCTGCTTCTTCATCTTCGACGAATCGGGAAATATCTCCGTGCGGATGCCGGCCTCGCGGGCCTTCGCCACAGCTGGCAGACAATAGGCCGTCTCACGATCTCCAAAGTTGATGAAGAGCAGCTGGGTGCCGTTGGTGGCATCCTTGGGATAGCAGTCGAGTGCATTGAGCACATCGTAGATACGATCGACACCGAAGGAGATGCCTACACCCGAGATGCCTGGCATGCCGAAGATACCCGTCAGGTTGTCGTAGCGCCCGCCACCCGTGATGGAACCTATCTGCACGTCGAGAGCCTTCACCTCGAAGATAGCGCCTGTATAGTAGTTAAGACCGCGTGCCAGTGTAAGGTCGAGTTGTATCTCGTTTTTCAAGCCTACGGTCTTAAGGGTATCAAGGATGAAACGCGTCTCCTCTACGCCCTTGAGGCCCGTCTCGCTGTCACCAAGCACCTGGGCAATGGTATCGAGCTTGACATCATTAGAGCCCTCGAGCGAGATGATAGGCTGCAGTTTCTCGATCTGCTCCTCAGAGAGACCATCCTCGCGCAACTCCTGATTGACATTGTCGAGGCCGATTTTATCGAGCTTATCGATGGCTACGGTGATATCTACAATCTTCTCCGCAGCTCCGATGACTTCGGCAATTCCCGAGAGAATCTTGCGGTTATTAATCTTAATCTGTACGCGCACGCCAAAGCGGCTGAACACGGTATCGACAATCTGCATAAGTTCTACCTCGTTGAGCAAGGAGTCGGAGCCTACGATATCACCATCGAACTGCCAGAACTCACGATAGCGGCCCTTCTGCGGACGGTCTGCACGCCACACGGGCTGCATCTGATAACGCTTGAATGGCAGTTGGAGTTCGTCGCGGTGCATCACTACATAGCGGGCGAAGGGTACCGTCAGATCGTAGCGCAAGCCTTTCTCACAGAGTTTGGCTGCGAGGTGAAGGGCATTACGCTCCTGCAGTTCTTCATCGGAGACCTTATTGAGGAAATCGCCAGAGTTGAGTACCTTGAAGAGCAATTTGTCGCCCTCCTCCCCATACTTACCCATGAGCGTGCCGAGTGTTTCCATCGCAGGTGTCTCTATCTGCTGGAAGCCATAGAGCTGATACACCTGCTTGATAGTATCGAAGATATAATTGCGACGGGCCATCTCTGAGGGGCCGAAGTCGCGCGTTCCTTTGGGAATACTGGGTTTCTGTGCCATTACTTTCTGATAATTGTCTGATCGCGATCCGGACCGATGGAGATAATCTTAATAGGTGTCTCGAGCTGAGCCTCGAGGAAGGCGATGTAATCGTTGAACTCTTTCGGGAACTGATCCTCTGAGGTAAACTTCGTCATATCCGTCTTCCAGCCAGGGAGTTCCTGATAGACAGGCTCGATGCCTTCTTCAATATTATAGGGGAAATAGTCGATTTCAACGCCATTTTGCTTGTAAGCTACACAGGCCTTGATGGTGTCGAAGCCGTCGAGCACGTCGCTCTTCATCATGATGAGTTGGGTGACACCGTTGACCATGATTGAATATTTCAAGGCAACGAGGTCTATCCAGCCGCAACGACGCTCACGACCAGTGACAGCGCCATACTCATGACCCAGGTCGCGAATGGTTTTGCCCGTTTCATCGAAGAGCTCCGTGGGGAAAGGACCGGCACCTACGCGGGTACAATAGGCCTTCATGATACCGAACACATCACCTATCTTGTTGGGACCAATGCCCAGACCTGTGCAAGCACCAGCACAGATGGTGTTGGATGAAGTAACGAAGGGATAACTGCCGAAATCGACGTCGAGCATCGTTCCCTGAGCACCCTCGCAGAGCACGCTCTTGCCACTCTTCAGGATATTGTTGATCTCGTGCTCAGAATCGACGATGGGGAACTGGCGCAGATACTCGATACCCTCGAGCCACTTCTTCTCGACCTCAGTGATGTCGTAGTCGAAGTTAAGCGACTTCAGGATAGCCTCATGGCGCGCCTTGGCTTTGGCATACTTCTCCTCGAAGTTCTCGAGGATATCGCCTACGCGCAGTCCGTTACGGCTTACCTTATCGGTATATGTCGGACCGATGCCCTTACCGGTGGTTCCTACCTTGTCTTTACCCTTCTGAGCCTCGTAGGCTGCATCGAGCACACGGTGAGTAGGCATGATGAGATGGGCTTTCTTAGAGATATGCAGGCGTGAATGGAGATCGTGACCGCTGGCCTCGAGAGCCTTGGCTTCATCCATAAAAAGGTCGGGAGCCAGTACCACGCCATTACCGATGATATTTACCTTGCCACCCTGGAAGATTCCAGAGGGAATGGAGCGCAGCACATACTTCTGGCCTTCGAACTCTAGCGTATGTCCGGCGTTAGGACCACCCTGGAAGCGAGCCACCACATCGTACTTCGGGGTCAGCACATCGACCACCTTACCTTTACCCTCATCGCCCCACTGCAAACCGAGCAGGACATCAACTTTTCCTTTGTTCATAATGCTTTATTTATTCAGTTTTTGATTCTTTTTCTGTCTCTCTTTATTCTTCAGTTTAGTCAGTTTAGCTTGACAAGTGCTGCACACCCCATAGACATAGAGTGTAAACCCGTCTTTCCTGAAACGCTTCATACGGACGTTATTCACAGCTGCAATGATTTCCGGCGAGCGCACCTCGATCACCTTGCCACACATCGTGCAGACCTGATGGCAATGGCTCTCATTGTCGTAGCAGGCCTCATACTTCGTGGTTCCCTGGAAGCGGTGGCGAATCACAAGGCGCAGCGCCAGGAAGAGGTTCAGCGTATTATATAAGGTGGCACGACTGACGGGGAAATTAAAATCATTGGCGAGTTTGTCATTCAGTTCTTCGAGCCCGAAATGGCCGTCAATACTATAAATGGCTTTAAGAATGGTGTAGCGCTCTGGTGTCTTGCGATGATTGTTCATCTCAAGATAGTTATCCAGAATCCTTTCTACAGCCCTTAAAACACTTTCTTTCATCCTTAATGTTCAGAAAACCGCACAAAGGTACGCATTTTAGATGAGACAAAAGAAATTTAATTTAAAAAAAATCTAAATTAGCCTGTTTTAATGCGCTTCGGGCAATCCGTTCATAGACGAGCCCTAATTCAGAGAAACGCTGCACACACGCATAAGCAGCCTTTCTCACCGCAAGGCTCGGCCCTTGCAGCGCTACCAGCGCCTGATCGATGAATTCGTTGATGCCGCGCTCATTGGGTTCCTGCTTATTCAAAAACAGACGGCTCAGAATGTGGAACCCGCACAACTGGTAGAGTTCTTTCTCTGAAGCCATCCAGGTATAGGCTTTCTCAGGGGCAAAGGGCAGATATTGGAAGAGGTTGAAGGATGCCTGTTCGGCAATCTCCTGATTAGGCACCTGCTCCATCCAGATATCGATGACCTCTGGCAGCACTTCGTCGGCAGGCATCACCATCGTTGCCAGAATCTTACACTCGCGTACATTTTCTTTCCAAAGGGCGATGGCGAGATCGTAGTTTTTGCCGATTTTATCGGCTTTTTCCCTCAGGCGAGGCAGTGTGGCGCCCCAGTTTAGCCTGTAATCGACACCTTTATCGCGCATAGACTGAGCAATCGCTCCGTCCATCATCTGGCGGAACGACTGCTTAATCTCCTTGACTTGCTCTTGTATATCCATCATCAGATCAGACTTGCGTATTCAGTACTGTATCGGAGCATCTGGTGGGCATAGCTTTCACTATAGTTCACCTGAATATCACAGATGTTGCCATCGTGATCACGTACAGGCAGCAGCCACGGATTGATGAATCCCTTGTAGGGTGCCAGGTTCAGTTGCTGATAGCGATCGAGCACCTCCTGATGCAACACGGGATCGACCTTGACGGCATATCGCTCCACCAGCTGGCGGGCAGCCTCGTAGTCGCCTTCGCTCTTGATGCGCTGCACCTCTGCCAGAAGGGTGGCTATCAAGCGTCGCAGTTCTTCGTAATCCGCGATCTCAACATACGTTTTGCCCTCACGCTTCACCAAGCGGATGGCACTGCCCTTCTCGTAGCACCAATGGGCTATCAGGGCACGGTTACGCATATGGGCCTCTTCTATCTGATGGCCTGGGGTAATACGGATCAGCTGCGTCATCAGACCATTCATCATATAGGTGTAATACTGCGACTTATAGGCCTCTTCATCAGGCGTCAGTCCCAGTTCCACCAATTTCTTGTCTGCGATATAATAGAGTCCGAACAGATCGGCCCTTGCCTCTTCTATCGTGTTGCCATAAGCCTTGAGGGCATCGGGATCAACTCCCGGCAACAACTGTCCGCTGCCATGTCCTAAACATTCGTGGAGGTCGGTGTGAAGATCGTCGCATACATCACCATATTTCACTATGAGACCGAGTGTTTCGCTGTCGATGACGAACTCTTCCTTGAATCCGCTGCCATGAGCAGCCTTGTTGTAGGCATCGGTAATATTGCTGATGGTGATGCTCTTGGAGCCGTACTCCGCCCGTATCCAATCAGCATTAGGCAGATTGATACCGATGGCTGTAGAGGGATACTCATCGCCACCGAGCATGGCGGCACAGATGACATTGGCAGAGACACCCTTAACTACAGGTTTGCGGAAACGTGGATCTACGGGTGAATGATCTTCAAACCACTGTGCATTATTACTAATAGTACGCGTGCGCTGCGTAGCCTCTTCATCAATATACTCCACCAGACCTTCCCATGAACCTTTCAGTCCTAGAGGATCGCCATAGACCTCAATGAACCCATTGATGAAGTCGATGACTGAATCATGCTCTTTCAGCCATTCAATACAATATTGATTGAAAAGTTGTAAATCGCCTGATTCATAATAACTTATCAGCAAGGAAATCACACGCCTCTGTTGTTCATTCTCTGCCACGTCCCGCGCCTTCTCCAGCCAATAGACTATATGACGAATGGCATTGGCATACAGGCCATTAGCAGACCACACCTGCTCTCTCAAGCCCCCCTTCTCCTTAACCAAGGCAGAATTCAGACCGTATGACGGAGGTGTCGAAGTATGGGCATCAGTCTGCTTCATCTGAGTATAGAAAGCTTCGGCTTCCGCCTGAGTCACACCTTCGTAGAAATGACAGGCAGATGTCAGGAGCAAATCCTCACCATCAGCCTTATTGACGCGTTTAGGAAGTATGGTTTCATCGAAAATAATGGGGAACAACTCATCGCAGAGTTGAGAAACCGTCTCACCTTCATTCAATGGCAGACGCCTTGCATCTACCACACGAAGTTGTTGACGAAGCCAATCCTCTGAAAAGCCGGGAACGAACTTTTCGGAGCCATAATGATGATAAATGCCGTTAGAGAACCACACGCGTTTGAGATAGGTCTCAAAAGCCTTGAATTCATCGGTATCGTGAGGGATGGTAAGGTCACAATAAACAACCTCCAACATCTTTCTGATGCGGAGATTGTATTTTCCAAACTGATCAAACGTGATATCTCTCCCCCACAAGGTTGCCTCAGACAGATAATAAACAAGCACTTTCTGACGTAAGGACAACTTCTCGAAGCCGTTTAGTCTGTATCTGAGCAACTGCAAATCTGCAAACCGCTCATCCTGGTAGCAAAAATCCACGTTGTGCTGCCTCCTTACGGTTTGGGTTTTCTGCCAAGACGCTTTGCCTGCATCGCGGGATGCTGCTTCAGGTGCTGCATACGATACTCGCGCGGGGTGACACCTACGACACGGAAGAATGACGCATAGAACGACTGGCGGTTAGCAAAGCCAACCATGTCGCTGACTTCCTCCATACGTAGATCCTGGTAACGCTTATCAACGAGAATGGTCATCGCTTCGTCGATGCGATACTTGTTCACGAAAGAAGTATAGTTCATGTGGAACCGAACATTCACAACAGCCGAAATGTAACGAGTGTTTGTGCCAAGTTCCTCAGCAAGTTTTTTGGCAGAATAGTCCTTGTCGCGGTACTTCTTCTGCATCACGATGATGTTGAGTATCTTCTCCTGCATCTCATCCATCATCCTTGGGCTAACAAGGCTACGATAGGCAGCCTCCTTCTCTTTTTTTTCAGTAATGTTATACTTACCCATATTTATGCGGATTAGTTGATTAATGTGCAAATATACATAAAAATTTGAAATAAACCACGTTTTTTTTGATTTTTTTTCAAAAAAAGACTAACTTTGTGGAGAAATCAAACAATTATGGACATTTTTGAAGTCTTAAAGCGCCATTTCGGGTATGATTCATTCCGCCCGAACCAGGAAGAAATCATCCGACATGTGATGGCAGGCCACGATGCACTTGTGCTGATGCCCACAGGTGGTGGAAAGAGCATCTGTTACCAAATTCCAGCCCTCGCCTTACCGGGCATCACCATCGTGATATCACCGCTGCTCAGCCTGATGAAAGATCAGGTGGAGACTCTCAAGGCCAATGGTATCGAGGCAGAGGCCCTGAACAGCGGCAATGACAGCACTGCCGATATGCTGATACGGCGGAAATGTCTTTCTGGGCGCGTCAAACTACTCTACATATCCCCAGAAAAACTGTTGGCAGAGATGGGCTATCTGCTGCGTCATCTGCAGATTTCGCTCTTTGCCATTGACGAGGCCCACTGCATCAGTCAATGGGGGCACGACTTCAGACCTGAGTACACGCAACTGGGTGTCTTAAGAGAGAATTTTCCCGACACACCGGTGATGGCTCTTACAGCCACAGCAGACAAGATAACACGCCACGATATTATTGAACAGTTGAAACTGAAAGATGCACGTGAATTTATCGCAAGTTTTGATCGTCCGAACCTGAGTCTTAGCGTAAAGAGAGGTTACAAGGCTGCCGAGAAGATGCACTTCATCCTCAACTTCATCAAGGCCCGTCCGAGAGAGGCTGGCATCATCTACTGTCTGAGTCGCAAAACGACAGAAAAACTGGCTGCCGATTTACGTTTAAGAGGTATTAACGCCGCATCGTATCATGCTGGCATGTCAACACTTGAGCGCAATCAGACGCAGGAATACTTTAAGAACGATCAATTACTTGTGGTCTGTGCAACCATCGCCTTTGGCATGGGCATCGACAAAAGCAATGTGAGGTGGGTAATCCATTACAACATGCCCAAGAGCATCGAGAGTTTTTATCAGGAGATTGGACGTGCAGGCAGAGATGGGGCACCAGCAGACACTATCCTTTTCTATTCGTTGGCAGACATCGTGCAACTCACGGAGTTTGCCCGTCAGAGCGGTCAGCAAGCCATCAATATGGACAAACTTCGCAGAATGCAGGAATACGCAGAATCGAGCGTGTGCAGGCGAAGGATTCTGTTGAACTACTTCAGTGAACAGAGCGGTGAAGACTGCGGCAACTGTGATATTTGCGAGAATCCACCGCAACATTTCGATGGTACAAAATATGTGCAGATGGCCCTGAGCGCCATCAGAAGAACAGACGATTCCATCAGGATATCAACGGTCATCGAGATCCTGAAGGGTATGCACTCTCCTACCGTTGAGCGCTATCATTACAACGAGTTGAAGACCTTCGGCATAGGCAAGGACATCACCACCAACGACTGGCAGGACTATCTGTTGCAGATGCTCCAGATGGGATTTATAGAGATTGCGTATAACGAAGGACACAAAGTGAAGATCACGCCTCTAGGCGAAGACGTGCTCTATGGCAGGCGCCAGACACAACTCTGCGTGATAGACCATAGCGCTAAGGAGACGCCGAAGAAAAAGCCCAGACTGAGACTGGAGATACCTACAGTAACCATACCAGGACTGCCGCCAACGACAGGCATCGAAGACCCGAAACTCTTCGAAGCCCTCAGAAGTTTACGAGCTACCTGTGCCGCCGAAGAGGGATTCCCGCCATATATCGTGTTCAACGACAAGGTGCTCCATTCACTGGCTACCATCAAACCGACAACACTCGAACAGTTTGGGAACATTGCAGGTATCGGTGAGCATAAAAAACAGAAGTATGGCAACCGCTTCATTGCCATCATACAAAAATATGTGTAAATTGGTGTTTTTCCACATTTTTAATTAAAAAAAGAGAAAAAATAAACTAAAAAAGCCCCCTGAATTGTCACTTTTTGCTAAAATCATTCACAGAAACGGGGATTTGTGCATTTTTTTTTGTATCTTTGCCGAGTAATTTTATCACAATGGCAAAGAAGAAGATATTATTCATCAATCAGGAGATTTCTCCTTATGTTCCCGACAACAACCTGTCGTTAATGGGAAAAGACCTGCCGCAGGCAATGCAAGAGCGTAACCACGAGATCCGTACATTCATGCCAAAATGGAGCATCATCAACGAACGTCGCGGACAGCTTCACGAGGTGATTCGCCTATCGGGTATGAACCTCATCATCGATGATACCGATCATCCGCTGATTATCAAGGTGGCTTCCATCCAATCGGCAAGGATTCAGGTCTATTTCATCGACAATGATGACTATTTTGGCAAGCGCCTGATGCAGAAGGATGAAGTTGGCGAGGACTATATCGACAACGGCGAACGTGCCATCTTCTTTGCCCGTGGCGTGCTTGAGACCGTCAAGAAGTTGCGCTGGGTGCCTGATATTATTCATTGTCAGGGCTGGATGAGTGCCGTAGTGCCTCTCTATATCAAGACAGCCTATCACGATGAGCCGTCTTTCGCAGAGACGAAGGTGGTAACCTCGCTCTATAACCAGAATCTGGACAGAGGTTTCGGCGATCACTTCAAGAAATGTCTGGAGTTCAGAGAAGCGCGTGCAGACTTGCTGAAGGACTATAACGACATCTTCAACTTCAGCGATCTGACTAAGTTGGCTATTGAATACAGCGACGGTATCATACAGGCAGACAAGACTATCGATAACCAATTCATTAACTTTGCCAAGGAGAAAAATATTCCGGTTCTTGGCTATCAGGAAGATTTCGCAGATGCATATGAATCATTTTATGACCAGCTGTTTCCGGAAAAAGCTGGAGAAGAATAATTTTTAATCACACACATGAAACTAAGATTGTTTACAGCGATTGCATTCACCGCAATGGCGGTAATTTCTTGTAACGAAGAGACAGCAAGTATCGGAAAGTCGCTGACTGACGAGGATGATAAACTTCAGGTGACTACAGGTGTTTATGAAGCCTTCAGTCGTTCTCTCCTTGCCGACTCTGTCTATGGCCAGAACTTCGAGTGCTATTTCGGACAGATTAAGGATCCAGAAACAGAAACATATGTCAAGTCAGAATTCATGACTCAGTTTAACCTGCTGGAAGGAACTACCTTCCCCAGTAAGGAACTGATGTTGCTGGGAGAAGACGGGAATATTCTCGTCGATTCTTGTGAAATCCGACTGTTCATTGATAAGACGAAGTGCTACGGAGACAGTCTTACGCCCCTGAAAATGTCGATTAAGGAATTGGACAAGCCCATGGACGAGAATGCCAAGTACTACAGCAACTACGATCCGGAGGAAAAGGGACTTATCAGGAAAGACGGTATGAAGAAGAGTATGATGTTTACCGTGAGTAACCGTACCTTCTCTGACAGTATCCGTAAACTCACTGGCTATCAAGATTTTATCCGCGTTAGGCTCAATGACCCTTATACAGCTAAGGACGGCAAGAAATACTCGAATTTCGGATCGTATATCTTACAGAACTATTATGACCATCCTGAGTACTTCAAGAACTCCTACACTTTCGTTCATACCCTTTGCCCAGGACTCTACTTCCAGATTACCGAAGGTATTGGGTCGATGGCTTATATAGAAGATATCCGTCTGACAGCCTTTTATCGCTACAAGAAATCAGATGACAAGCTGACAAATGCCGTTATGAATTTCTCTGCGACTTCAGAGGTGCTGTCAACCGCCAAGGTCACCAATGACAAGGAAGGACTCAAGCGACTGGTAGAAGACAATACCTGTACTTATCTGAAGACACCTGCTGGCATCTTCACGGAGATAGAGTTGCCTGTAGAGAAAATCATGGAAGGACATTTCAACGACTCCCTGCTCTCTGTCAGCATGACCGTTCAGCGCCAGAACAGTCTGATACCTATGAACCTGTATCTGATTCCGGCGCCAAATACCATTCTGATGATCCAGAAAGACAGTCTGAACAGTTTCTTCGAGAAAGAGTCAACCTATGACTACCGCGACTCGTTTGTAGCCAACCTGTCGAAAAACAGCTATTCATTCAGAAATATGGGTAACATGGTGACACTGATGTACACGCACATGTTCGTAGGTTCGCTCTTAGATCCTGAATGGATAAAAAAACATCCTAATTGGAATAAGGTGGTGCTGGTGCCAGTAACAACCATATCAACTGCGACAGCCACGACGACATCCTCAAAGAATACTACTGCGACGGTATCGTATATCTGCAATAATTTCGGACTAACGAGCACCCAATTGACGGGTGGTAACACACCTATCAAGATAAGCGTCATCTACGCGAGGTTCAATGAGAAGAAACAGTAGTTATGGCCGACGGATTCTTAGAGAAACATCACGAGGAGTATGAGGCGCGTAAGGCTGCCTGGCTCCGCAAAAAGAAACATCTGCCAAAGACTGGCAAGAAGATAGAGCGCCCCGATGACGAGGCGCTCTAATTTATTTAACGATCTTAAACTTCGCGAATTTCAGTAACAACTGCTTCGTACCCGTATTACGGAACTCGACTGTGGCCTTGGTGTTCTCGCCAGTCCCCTCGATCTTAATTACGGTGCCTACACCAAACCGCTGATGCTCGATAGTAACCCCTTCGCGGAGATCGCCAGCACTGGGTTGTGAAGCCATCGGACGCGGAGCTACAGCATTATAAACACGTTTGAAGTTGGGACCAAAAGGATCCACAGGCTTCTCTTCCTGTCTCGGAGCCACCATCCTCGGTTTCGGATCAGCCTTGAACTGTGTAGCCACAGGGCGCGGGTTCTGCATCCATTCAGGACTCCGACTGCCTCCAGATGGTCTTCTGTATGAAGAATCTCCCCCACCCGTTTCGCTCTGAACTTCCAGCAACTCAGGATCAATATCCCTGATGAAACGTGAAGGCGTGTCATATTCCATCCGCCCATAGCGGAACCTGTTTTGTGCACAAGTCAGGATACAATGTTTTTCTGCACGTGTGATTGCCACATAGAGCAGACGCCGTTCCTCTTCGAGTTCGCGCAACGAATTGGTACACATCGGACTGGGGAAGATATTCTCTTCGAGACCGACAACAAAGACCGTCGGGAACTCCAGACCTTTGGCAGAGTGAATCGTCATCAGCGTCACCTTATCGTTAGAATCGCCTTCATCGCTGTCGAGATCAGTCAAGAGCGCCACTTCCTGCAGGAAGTCTGGCAGATACACCTGATCGCCCATATCCTCCTCGCGCCTACTCTCTACAAAGTCTTGCATACCACCCAGAAACTCTTCAAGATTCTCCTGTCGCGAGATGTCCTCTGGGTTACGTCCAGAGTAGATATCCTTGCTGATGCCCGAGTTCATGATGATATCATGTCCCAGAGCATAGGCATCTTCAGAATTTAGACGACCTATCCAACCTTCGATGAGTTCACGAAAAGCCTGTATCTTCGTCATCGTACCTTTGCTCACCTCCATCGGGAAGAGCACAGGATCCTTAATCACTTGCCAAAGACTGACGCCATAGGTTTGGGCTGTCTGGATAATCTTTCCAATGGTAGTATCGCCGATACCTCGTGCCGGATAGTTGATGATACGCTTAAAGGCCTCTTCGTCATAAGGATTGGCTATCAGTCTGAAGTAGGCTATCACGTCTTTAATCTCCTTGCGCTGATAAAAGCTCAGACCACCGAAAATCCGATAAGGTATATTGTCCTTACGCATCTGTTCCTCGAAACTTCGGCTTTGCGAATTGGTGCGATAGAGAATAGCGAAGTCGCTCCAGTTGCAGTGATCCTGACGCCGCAGCCGTTTAATGTCCTGAGTCACAATCATAGCTTCTTCCCTGTCGCTGAAAGCAGGTTTCAACTGCAGTTTCTCACCATGTTCATTCTTCGAGAAGACATTCTTTGGTATCTGTCGTTCATTACGTCTGATCAGCGAGTTCGCCGCCTGAACAATCAACTGCGTAGAACGATAGTTCTGCTCCAGTTTGAAGAGTTTAGCACCTTGATACAGCTTCTGGAAATTCAGGATGTTGTCAATGTTTGCCCCACGGAAGGAGTAGATACTCTGAGCATCATCACCCACGACACACACCTTTTGGCGCTCTTTAGTCAGTTGATAGACAATAGCCTGCTGTGCAAAGTTAGTATCCTGATACTCATCGACGAGCACGAACTGGAACTTCTCAACATATTTCTGGCGGATATCCTCATGATTCTTAAACAGTACCCATGTCTGAACAAGCAGATCGTCGAAGTCCATCGCATTTGCCTGACGGCATCGCTCCACATACCTTATATATATATTAGCAACCTGCGGACGTTTCTGGGAGGCATCATCACTACCCCATGCACTATTGGCATAGGCTTGCGGCATCATCAGGTGGTTCTTGGCCATCGAGATTCTGTCGGCAACGGATGACGGTTTATAGACCTTATCGTCGAGCCCCATCTCCTTGATGATGGTCTTCACCAGTGAACGGGCATCCGTCTGATCATAAATCGTGAAGTTGGAATTAAAGCCGATGTGCTCTGCCTCTGCCCTCAGAATACGGGCAAAGACGCTGTGGAATGTTCCCATCTGCAAGTATCTGGCACGCTCCTCGCCTACCAGACGCCCTATGCGCTCCTTCATCTCTCGCGCTGCCTTGTTGGTAAATGTCAGCGCCAGAATTTGCCAGGGAACCATTCCCTGCTCCAGCAACCAGGCTATCTTATACGTGAGTACACGCGTCTTTCCCGATCCTGCACCAGCAATTACCAGCGAAGCCCCATCGCAGTACTCCACTGCAACGCGCTGGCTCTCATTCAATTGTTCTAACAGCTCAGTGTGTTTCATGCTGCAAAGGTACGAAAAACAAATGATACAGCCAAAAAATTTGCTTTTATTGTAAATTAACTTTTTTAGCATGAGAATTCAATGATTGTGTTTTGATGTTTTGGAGTTTTTTCGTACCTTTGCACGCAAAAATTGCAGAAAACTCGAAAACAACCCATAACAATTATGAAGAAAGAACTTAAAAAGGTGTTGGTGCTCGGATCGGGTGCCTTGAAAATCGGACAGGCAGGTGAGTTTGATTACTCAGGTTCACAGGCCTTGAAAGCCCTTCGCGAGGAAGGCATCAAGAGTGTACTCGTCAACCCCAACATCGCAACCATCCAGACCAGTGAAGGTATTGCAGACAAGGTTTATTTCCAGCCTGTCAATGCCCATTTCGTAACAGAGATCATCAAGAAAGAGCGTCCAGACGGTATTCTGCTTGCCTTCGGTGGTCAGACAGCCCTGAACTGTGGTACAGAGCTCTATCTGAACGGTACTCTTAAAGAATATGGTGTCGAGGTACTTGGTACCAGCGTCGAAGCCATCATGAACACAGAAGACCGCGACCTCTTTGTGAAGAAGCTGGCAGAGGTGGATCTGAAGGTGCCCGTGAGCCATGCTGTAGAGTCGATGGAAGATGCGCTGAAGGCTGCTCATGAGATCGGCTTCCCCATCATGATCCGTTCTGCTTACGCTCTGGGTGGTCTGGGTTCTGGTATCTGCCCCGATGAGAAGAAATTCATCGAACTGGCAGAGTCGGCTTTCACTTTCGCTCCACAGATTCTTGTTGAGGAGAGCCTGAAGGGCTGGAAGGAGATTGAGTTCGAGTGCATCCGCGATGCCAATGACCGCTGCTTTACCGTAGCATCGATGGAGAACTTCGATCCCCTGGGTATCCATACGGGTGAGTCGATTGTGGTGGCTCCTACTTGCTCGCTGCGTGAGGAGCAGGTGAAGATGCTGCAGGATATCACGATTAAGTGTGTGAAACATCTTGGAATCGTGGGTGAGTGCAACATCCAGTTTGCCTTCAACGCAGAGACCAACGACTACCGCATCATTGAGATCAATGCCCGTCTGTCGCGTTCTTCAGCCCTCGCCTCAAAGGCTACTGGTTATCCCCTTGCCTTCGTTGCTGCGAAGATTGCCCTGGGCTACACCCTCGATCAGATTGGTGAGATGGGTACGACCTCATCAGCCTATGTGGCTCCGCAGCTCGACTATATGATCTGTAAGATTCCTCGCTGGGACCTGACGAAGTTTGCTGGTGTCAGCCGTCAGATTGGTTCGTCTATGAAGTCTGTGGGTGAAATCATGTCTATCGGACGTTCTTTCGAGGAGATGATTCAGAAAGGTCTGCGCATGATTGGTCAAGGTATGCACGGATTCGTGGGTAACGATCATACGAAGTTCGACAACCTCGACGACGAACTGGCTAACCCTACCGATCTCCGCATCTTCGCTATCGCTCAGGCACTCGAAGAAGGATACACCATCGAGCGCATCGAACAGCTCACGAAGATTGATGTATGGTTCCTGGAGCGTCTGAAGCATATTGTCGATCTGAAGCACGAATTGCAGAAATATAATGCCCTTGAGGAACTGCCCGACGAGCTGCTGCTTGAGGTGAAGCGTTGTGGATTCAGCGATTTCCAGATTGCCCGCTTCGTCCTGAAGTCAAAGTCCACTAATATGGAGAAAGAGAACCTTGCCGTTCGTAAATATCGTAAGCAGCGTGGCATCTTGCCCTCTGTCAAGCGTATTCCGACAGTGGCCTCTGAGCATCCAGAACTGACGAACTATCTCTATTTCACCTATACCCACACACCTGCTTTCGGCAACCCAGAAGGTGAAAAATACGTGGCTGCACACGACATCAACTATTACAACAACGAAAAATCGGTAGTTGTCTTAGGATCAGGTGCTTATCGTATTGGTTCTTCTGTAGAATTTGACTGGTGTTCTGTGAATGCTATCAACACTGCCCGCAAGTTAGGCTATAAGTCTATCATGATCAACTACAACCCAGAGACTGTCTCTACCGACTATGACATGTGCGACCGTCTGTATTTCGATGAGCTCTCTCTGGAGCGCGTACTCGATGTTATCGACCTCGAGTCACCTCGTGGTGTGATTGTCTCTGTAGGTGGTCAGATTCCTAACAACCTCGCCATGAAACTTTATCGTCAGGGCGTTCCTGTTCTCGGAACAAGTCCTGTGGATATCGACCGTGCAGAAAACCGCGATAAGTTCTCGGCAATGCTCGATAAACTTGGTATCGATCAGCCAGCATGGCGCGCACTTACCAGTTTCGACGATGTGAAAGAGTTTGTAGATAAGGTGGGCTACCCCGTACTCGTTCGTCCTTCGTATGTGCTTTCAGGTGCTGCGATGAACGTCTGCTACGACGATGAAGAGTTGCATCGTTTCCTCAGTATGGCTACCGAGGTATCGAAGGAGTTCCCCGTAGTGGTTTCTAAGTTCATGACAGAGACCAAGGAGATAGAGTTCGACGCTGTTGCCGACAAGGGCGAGGTTATCGAGTATGCCATCTCTGAGCATGTGGAGTATGCTGGTGTGCACTCAGGCGATGCCACGATGGTATTCCCTGCACAGCACATCTACTTCTCTACCATCCGTCAGATTAAGAAAATCGCACATAAGATTGCTGCCGAGTTGAATATCTCTGGTCCGTTCAATATCCAGTTCCTTGCTAAGAACCGTGAGGTGAAGGTTATCGAGTGTAACCTCCGTGCCTCTCGTTCGTTCCCCTTCGTATCTAAGATTCTGAAGCGCAACTTCATCGAGACTGCTACGAAGATCATGCTTGATGCTCCTTACCAGCGTCCAGAGAAGAGTGAGTTTGATATCGACCGTATCGGTGTGAAGGCTTCTCAGTTCTCATTCGCTCGCTTGCAGAATGCCGACCCTGTGCTGGGTGTGGATATGAGCTCTACTGGTGAGGTGGGCTGTCTGGGCGACGATCTGAACGAGGCACTGCTTAACTCACTGATTGCCACAGGCTATTCTATCCCGAAGGATGCCGTCTTGATCTCTTCTGGTGGCGCCAAGGGTAAGGTATCGCTGTTGGAGCCCGCACAGCAACTAGCCAAGAAGGGCTACACCATCTATGCTACTGCAGGAACCGCTAAGTTCTTCAATGATAACGGTGTGAAGGCAACGGCTGTGGCTTGGCCCGATGAGGATGGCGACAACAATGTGATGGATCTTATTTCACAGCACAAGGTTGGTCTGGTAATCAATGTGCCGAAGAACCACACTTCGCGCGAGTTGACCAACGGTTACAAGATCCGTCGTGGCGCCATCGATCATAATATTCCTCTGATGACAAACGTGCGTCTGGCAAAGGCATTCATCGAAGCCTTCACCGCCATGAAGCTCGACGATGTGAAGATCAAGTCTTGGCAGGAGTATAATAATTAATCGTGAAAAGTGAATAGCGACGAATATCGCACCATCAAGACCGAAGGCGAGGGTTACTACACCGATAAGCGTAGCAAGTTCCTCGCCTTCGCTCATCATGTCACTTCGACAGATGAGATCAAGGAGCTGCTGGCGGGCTATCGCAAGAAATACTACGATGCCCGTCACGTCTGCTATGCCTATATGCTGGGACCTGAGCGACTTGAGTTTCGTGCCAACGACGACGGTGAGCCATCATCGACAGCAGGCAAGCCTATCCTCGGGCAGATTAACTCCAACGAACTGACGGATATCCTGATTGTCGTCGTGCGCTATTATGGCGGGGTTAATCTTGGTACCAGCGGTCTGATTGTCGCTTATCGCGAGGCTGCTGCCGATGCTATCGCCCATTGTGAGATAGAGATGCGCCAGGTAGAAGAAATCATCACCTACACGTTTGCCTACCCGATGATGAACGACGTGATGCGAATCGTGAAGGAGATGCAGCCACGTATCATCTCGCAGACTTACGACAACACTTGCGAAATCCGCTTAGGTATCCGCAAAAGCGAGGCTGAACAGCTCAGAAACCGTTTACAGAAACTTACTTTTGAATAAAAATCGTAAGTTTTTCAAAATTCTCTTGGTAGTATCAATTAATTGTATTACCTTTGCAACGCTTTTCACTCGTCAAGTGTGATGAGAACGCTGCGAATTTTTTGGAAAGTTGGCAGAGTGACCGAATGCGCTGGACTCGAAATCCGGTATACCCTTTCCGGGTATCGGGGGTTTGAATCCCTCACTTTCCGCTCAAAACTTCAATTTTCCGCCTAGAAGAGAATCATTTGATTCTCTTCTTTTTTTGGCTCATTTTTTTCCATTGTTCGTTGGCTGTTTCGAATTTTTTAGTTATTTTTGCAACCAATGAATACAAGATATGAGTAACTATACCAAATTATCCAAGCGGAAAAGTTTTTCCAGGAAGTTAGCATGGGAGATTGTGCTGGCTGTTTGGATTGTGATGGGAATACTCTCTATTATTATATATAAGGTGGTCAACTCGTCGTTGACTAAGATGGAAGAGATTCTCTATCAGGAAATCCTGCTACATACGAAAGAAACAGTTGCTGACAAGATGAAGACCATCGATACCGAGGATCTGACTCAGGTGGCAGACATCCTGAGAGATGCCGATGAGCGGGTCAACAACAATTACAAGAATCCCTTCTTTGAGTCCGACGATGTTTACAGTTTCATTGCTGATGGCAATGGGAAATACATCGTTGTTTCTGACTCCACCAATATCCAGAGCGACAGTTTCCCACAGTTCCAGACCTTACACGCCCCGGATTCAGTGACTCATTTCGGCATCAGCATGACGTTTTTGACAATCAATGATGCAGATAAGGCGGTTTTCTATACATCTATCTGTAACACACCATATACGCTGTTCGTCGTCATCCCCCAAGAACTGTATTACGGCACAGGAAGACTTGTAGGCATCATGCTTCTCGTGATGATAGCCGTCAGTCTGATGGTAATATTCTTGGGTTGTGTCGTCACTATTCGTCACCTGACAGGACCACTGACCAAATTCGCCGTTTCTACCCAGGAGATTGCGAAGGGAAACTTCGATGTTCCCTTGCCCGACATCAAGAGTCACGATGAGATCGGATTGTTGCACGATTCTTTTCAGGATATGCAGCACTCGCTTTCGAATTACATTGAAGAACTGAAGACAACGACCGCCTCGAAGGCTGCGATGGAGAAAGAGCTGAACATTGCGCGCAACATACAGATGTCGATGATACCTAAGAAGTTCCCGCCCTACCCTAAGCGCAAAGACATCGATATCTATGGCTTCATGAAACCCGCAAAGGCCGTAGGCGGCGATCTATTCGACTTCTTTATCCGCGATGAGAAACTCTTCTTCTGTATCGGTGACGTCTCGGGGAAGGGTGTTCCTGCAGCATTGTATATGACTGTTACCAAGAATCTGTTCCGTTCGTTTGCTTCACGCGAAATAAAACCCGATGAAATTCTCAAAGGCATCAACGAGGCCATGATGGATGGTAATAACTCCAACATGTTCGTGACGCTTTTTGTCGGGGTTCTTCACCTGAATACAGGTCACCTCGACTATTGTAACGGTGGACATGAAGCACCTCTTGTCGTTAATCCTAACGGCGTCACAGAACTCCCGGTGAAGACTAACGCAATTGTGGGACTGATGCCTGTCATCTATGAAGCACAAGCGGTAGAGATGACGCCCGGCACGACACTTATGCTCTTCACCGATGGATTGTCGGAAGGGATGGACAGTGAGGCTAAAGAGGTTCAGATGTTTGGCAGAAAGCGCATCATGGAGACAGCTCATCAGGCCGTAAGCAGTGGACATCTGCAGCCCCGTCCTCTCATCGAACAGATGATTGAGTCGCTACATGCATTTACCGGCGACGCAGAACAAAGCGACGATCTGACGATGCTAGCCGTTAGCTATTATGGAAAAGAAATAACCAACTAAAACTGAAAGATATGGATATCAAAATTCAAAAGGAAGAGGCGACAGCCGTAGCCATATTAAGTGGCAAACTTGATTCTATGAGTGTACCTGATGTGGAAGAAGGTCTGCTTGACATAGCAGAAGATGAGGATCTCGAGAATATCGTTCTCGATTGCACTGATCTTGAGTATATTGCATCCAGCGGTCTGCGACTGTTTTTTGCCATTGCAAAGAATGCCAGGACTCGAGAAGCACGCGTGGTGATTAAGAACCCCTGCGACTTCGTGCGTCAGACTTTACACATGACTGGACTATCCAGTATGTTTGAATATGAATAACCTTCTCCAAACAACAATCTTATGGAAGATAGAATCATCGAGAATACAGCGTCATACACGTATGTAC
Source organism: uncultured Prevotella sp. (assembly GCA_900315035.1). Taxonomy (GTDB): domain Bacteria; phylum Bacteroidota; class Bacteroidia; order Bacteroidales; family Bacteroidaceae; genus Prevotella. The sequence continues at coordinate 12,851 of OMXO01000024.1, read as the reverse complement.
TGACGCTCGGAAACAGCATCACGAATATGAGTGAAGCGCTCCCTCAGCTCAAATTTGTACAGGGGGTTGGTCTGTCATTTACAGAAAACAATAAGAAGTTCTCTGCCATCTTGCTTGGAATCAAGATGAACCGCAAGATCTATCAGCCCGGTGAGATCGAGGCGGAGCTGACCTTCATGCAGGAAGTTCCAGATGCAAATGGTACTGTCACGTTGGAAACTCCATCGATGAAAGGTGTTTCCGCACTATTGCTTCAGCGCGAGGTGACTCTGACCGTCAGACGTGAATCGCCGCAGGCCTTGAAGTCAGAAGACAAGTTCCAGGAATTCACGATTGCCCAGCACTATTTTATACACGAGGTAAAGCCACAACTCAGACGTGATACCGACGGTGTGCTGATGTATGTGAAGTTGAACATCTTCAGTATGGACAAACTGATGACGCTCAACAAGTACAGTAAGGCTTATGTTGCCAGCAAACTGGGTTCCGGCATTCTGATGCCTGAGTGCCGTAACTTCAACTATCAGGAAGATTCGAAGACATCGCTCATCGAGGCCTCTGTGACGGATATGCGGTTCCTGAAATATGAAAGTCAATTGACTTTCAAGGATCCCAAGACCAATCAGACGATGGTGGCAACAATCCCTTCAGAGTTCATCCATCCCTATCTGGTTCAATACAACGAGTCGTTCTACGATTTCATGGTTCGTACGTCAAACCGCTGTGGTGAGTTTTTCTTCTTCGAAGATGGTAAGCTGACACTCGGTCTGCCTGATAGTGGTGAACCCATCGTGATCGATGAATTCGAATCGGTGACAACACAAGATGTGGGTGAAGCCCCATTATCGATCAAGCTCTATGCGCGCGATAGCGTCAAAGAAGGTACAGGTGCTCCCAAGCACTTCAACTTTACGCCTATCAAGAAAGAAGGTTCATACCCTGATGGTGTATTTACAGACACCGTATCTTATAACTCTGAATATGCCAACGACGAGTACATATTCCCACTCTATAAGGATAAGGCATCAGATCTGGCGCATGAGATGATGTATGGCGACGGTGACCAGTCAGCTATCCACAAAACCATGTTATACATGAAAAAGGTGGCAGCCAACAGGAAAGGCGGCCCCATCAATCTGGCCATCTCTGCCGCACAATATGGGTTCCCCGAGGCTGTTCAAGCTGCTTTCACGTCAAGAATTGCATCGAATAACCTCAATAAGAAATTACGCAACAACTTCTTTAAGCCACTGAAGGGTAAGAGCGAACAGTATAGCGACGATTGCATCGTACAGTTCGGAACACTCTCGCCCAAGGGCTGGACCACGATCGATTATTTCAACGATATCCGTACTCACGAGGAGCGCCAACAACAGCAGATCATCTGTGTGAATCTCGGCACGATGGTTAGGCCGTTGAAACTTGGACAGAAGATTAGGATCGCTGGTTCGAGCGAGTGCTATGTGATTATACATATCGTGCAGAATTCCGAAGAGGCTTGGAAGCAGAACTATGACACCTATGGCAAAAAGGCTGACGAGAAGTCGGACAACATCCGTTCGATGATGTTTTATGCTATTCCATCCTATGACGACAACGAGGGACGTCAATGCTTCATACCACCCGTGCAGCCTGTCTCTATCATCAGGAAGTCTGGACCTCAGACGGCTTTCATCGTGGCAAGCGACGATCCCAAATATCAAGGCCGCGTAAGAATCTCCTTCCCCTGGCAGGCGACTGGCGATGCAGAGAAAAACCGACTGGAGAAAGCAGCCAGCACGCTGCAACAGGCTACAGAGCAGCGACAGCGCAGTAAAGACGAACTGGCTCAGTTGGAAGAAGAATACCGTCTGCTACTCAAAGAGCAGGAACTCATGGAGGAGTGGAAGAAACTATCACCCGAAGAACGTGAGAAGCGCGCGAAAGCCCTCTGGGATGAAGATGGAGACATCTGGTTGCTCGAAACCGAAAATGAGAAATACGAGAAGGCTATCAACGACGCTCTGCAGGCTATCGACAAAGCGGAGAATGAGGTCGAAAAAGAAGCTCTTGTCTTCAACTATAGTCCCGAGATTGAGGAAAACAAGAAGAAGATTGCCGCGAACAAGAAGAAGATCGAGCGCATCGTGGCACTCCTTAATATGATGGAGGCATCTACCAATCAGTCTGCGGGAAGGGATCTTCTGGCAGAGAAGAAAGCAGAAGTGAAAAAGACGGCTGATGCTATCGGAGCGAAACAGACAGCGGTGCAGGCAGCCGAACAAGACGTCAAGGAAAAAGAAGCCTCTCTCGAGAAAGCCAAAGGTAAATTCGACGATAAGGTCAAGGCGATGGCTTCACCCTGGATACGTGTAGCTACCCCCATCGCTACCGAAGGCGGCGGCTTCTATTACGAACCGCGTGTGGGCGATGAGGTGCTCGTGAATTTCGACAACGACAATGTGGAGCGCCCCTATGTGGTAGGTCAGCTCTATTCCAAGAACACCAACGATCCGCGAGAGCGCATGAATCGTAAGATGAGCCTCCGTGGTCTGGGTTCGATGGCACTCGTCTCGCCTAACGGACATCATATCGCCTTCCAGGATCCCGACGATAGTAAGAAATTCATCGGCGATCTGCTCGGCCCCGCCAAGTCTATCAATTTCATCTCGAGCCTGGGAGCCCCGTCTTTGCCATTTCTCATGCCCAAACAGGCAAAGGATCTGGCAGGCGGTATCCATATCGGCGACAGGTTCGGACTCTATGAAATATCGATGTCGTCGAATGGCAGATCGATCAGCATCAACTCTCCATTAGGAAAGGTCAACCTCAATGCCTTTACCGGCATCAGCATCGTTGCCCCCAATGGCGACATCAAGATCGACGGTAAGAATGTAGAAATCAAAGCCAGTAACAAGTTGACGATTGAATCGGGCACAAACATCGGTCTCGGAACAGGCATCGGCAAACCGCAATACGAATGGATCAAGGGTAAGAACTTCCTCTCCAGGTTCGGACACTTCATAGGCGAATCGTTCCATGCCTTTGGTCACGAAGTTCTGTTGGAAGCTGCCCCAGAACTGGGTAAGGAGGGATTTAAACTGCTCCCCGTTACCGATATTACTTTCTTCCGCTACCTGATGCAGACCTTCCTCAAACCTGTGGATGGAACACTCTGTATCAAGTCGCACAAGTACATGCTGCTCGAAGCCGGAAAAGGTAAGGCGATGATCAAGAACGACCGTTACAGAAAGGCTAAGCCCGACGACTATTGCCTGGTATATGAGAACATGATCAAATACGTGAACTGTATCAATGCAGGCTTCGACTCTTTCGCCGAGACTTACAAACAACTCTGGGAAACAGCTCGCGATGCCTACATGAAATATCATGAAAAGGCCATGCGGCGTCTGAAGATAATAGATCTTCCAAGTGTCATCAATCTGGCTTTCGGATCTGATGCGGACGAAGAGTGGGATGTCAACAAGATTGTCAAGGCATTTGATGATAGGTTCAAACCGAATATCAAAGAGAAAAATAAAAATGAGTTGATAGAATTAGCCAAGGTTTACGCCTCAGTCCTCTACGTCCTGAGGCGACATATGATGAAGATCGAGTCGCTTGATAACTTCCTGGAGCACGCTGGGCAGAATGGTGCAGAGCCTCTGCCTGAAGATCATCAGGTAGCATGGGTCAAAGATGCGTTTGCGCATGTATTCGCTGACATGGAGTTCAAGCGTAAGTGGCTTGATTGCTACAAGGATATTAATGGACTCCCAGAGGAGAATTTCTTGACGGTTGTAAGTCCTAAAGATATCTTCTTCAACAATCTGAAGGAGACGAAACGCGAACTGGCAGCCCTCTTCATCCTCCAGGTCGACAACAGTGAACAGAACAAGAACGACAAGTATATTTACGTAGGATATGGCAAGGAGCATATTACGAAGGAGAGACTGACGAAAGACTACTACTGGAATCGCTTCATGCAGAATATGAACCGCTACTTCCAGAACAACTTCAACAGGAAGTTAATCATGAGCTTTGCCGATAAGTACTGGAATGAGCACTTCCGCAATGAGAGATGGTGGGAGAAGTCTAAGCCCTGGAACAGCGAGGGCGGACAGATTCTCTTCTCCGACAATCCTAACTATACGCTGAATATGGTGAAGGATGGGCTCCAGTCTGAGGAAGCCAATAACCAGAACAATATCAACAGGCTGATAGAAGTGTTGTACACCATCAAATAGTCTAACTTTTAAAGTACTGAATCATATATGGACTACATATTTGAAGAATGGGAGAAACGACTCTCCGCATTTGAGGCAAGCGTCGAAAGCGACCTTGCTGAAATGAGACAATGCAAGGCTGAGATGCGGAACTTGACCGCAGAGATCAGCAATCAACTGAAGAAAGGCCGATTCGAGCGTGACAAAGAACGCCTGATTCTCTCTGCTCCCGAGATTATTATCGGTAATGTGGATAGCGAAGGCATGCTGCTCGATGGACCTTCAGTAATCACAGTGCGAGGCACTCACATCGGACTGCAGGCCGCAGGCGACTACGGACAGGTAGAGACGCGTGCACCGCGTATCCGTCAGGTGGCAGAAGATCCTGGCGACGATGGGCGGGAACATGTCGTAGGACCGCTATCTGAAGTCGTCAGTCAGGCACGCAGCATCATCGTGCATAGCGAGGATGCCCAGGGCACCTTTGCCACTCCGACTGTACCCAATGGCTCCTGTGGCGTTTTCATTCATGCCGACAAGACTGTTGATGTCTCTGCCACCATGACTGCAGAGAGTCGCGAACAGCAGATCGACAGTCTGATAGCCAATCTGGAGTCGCAGAAGCAGCGATTAAAGAACGAAATATCATTACAGAAAGAATCGTTCAAGGAGGTCTCTAAGAACTTGCAGGAACTGATGGACGATCGCGACAAACTGCTTGTTGACGATGATGCCATACATGCCAACTATGAAGATATCGACTGGCTGAACAAGCAGGTCGTCGATGCCTCTGGTTCGCTGGCAGAGATTACAGCCAGCTATACCGACACCATTTCCATGTTGGCAGAAGTGAACCGCCAACTGAAGTGTCTGAACGATACGAAGGCTACCATTGTGAAGGGCGACGATTTCAAGCAACAGACGACGGCTGCTGCGGTGATGATTACCAGTGAGGCTATCAACCTCGTCTCTGCCGATGGCGAAGGCAATCTGCGTGACAACAAGGAATCGGGCATCAGAATGCTGGCTAACCAGGTGAGCGTTGCCTCCTTAGAGGAAGACGGACAACTGAAACCTGAAGGAAAGATCAGTCTGCAGGCCATGCATGTAGAGGTCAGCACGACTGGCGAGAAAGATCAGCAGTATGCAGACGACGGCACCCTGACCGCTGCCACCTATCAGGCAGGAGGTGATTTCATGCTGAAGTCAAACAGCGTCACCGTCGAAGCTGCCGACTATGAACTGGCCAACGAAGAACTGAAGGAAACACAACTTGCGCCCGAAAGTAAGATCAAGCTCCGCGCCAAGACCATCGAGATGTCTAACGAAGGTCCTGAGGATGCACCCGCCGAGGGCGACATCATCGTGAAGTCGAAGACACTTGCCGTGAATAGTGAGCAGACGGCTATCGCTGCTGTTGATGCCGAGGGAAAACTCCTCGGGGGCAGCGCGATGTCACTCGTTGCCGAGAAGATGTTCGTAGGCGCCCAGTCGAAGGATGTCAGAAGCAAACTGCTGCAGGCAGCCTCCCACAGCGTGGGTATCTTTGCCGATACCGTGATGGAGGCTCAGCAGGGCGACGGCAAGGCTGTGCTCCAGCTGGCCGATGGCAATGCCGCACTTGCTGGCAGTAAGACGCAGGTGTATGGCGAGACCACCGTCAACGCCAACACCGAGGTGAAAGGTGCCCTCAAGGCGCCTCAGGCCACCATCGATACTCTCAACGTCAAAACGGCGTTTACCTCGCCAAACATCAGCGACGGCATGGCTGCTCCCGCTGCAGGCGCAAGTGGCAGCCTGAGTGCGAAACTCAAAGAAGAGACAAGTGGACAATAATTAGATTGAATCATCACAATGAACACATTACTTTATACACAATTATCTGATGTAAGCCAGCAGATGAATGGCTACACAGTGTTACTGGGCTTCAAATATTCCAATCTTTGCATCAAGTCGGATGTGGCTGCTCTGATGCCTGTCGTCATCGACGATGATGGCATGTCGTATGATATCGAAGAGGTGGCCGATGTGGCGATAGCCAACGAGTATCAGATGATCGTTTACCCCAAGTATCCGGAATTGTTGCACAAGATTATCGCAGGCATTGCTGAGGCTCACCCGGAGTTCAAGTTGACCATCAAACAGGGAAAATTCTCACGCGTAGATCATAAGAACAAGGATTACGACGAGCCTGAAGAAGACAATGAAAATAGTCAACAAAACATGCAGGTCTCTGCAGAAGAGTTCAACAAGATTCCTGATGCCAGTACGGATGCCGCTCCCGAGAGTGTCTTCCTGCTCTATACGATGCCCGATGTCGATAAAGATCGTCGCGATCTGCTGACTACCACCGTCAAGAGTCTCCACGCTGAGTGCATGCTCCGTTTAGATGCTGTCTGTGCACGTAATAGCGAGGTGCTAGTCACTATGATTAACAGTGCTAACATTGAGGATGCCAACACGGTGAAAGACGATCTTGAGCGCATGTATAAGGAGTTCAAGAATCGGGCCGACTCTCTGCGCGACGAGAAATTAAGGGAGATCGACGAGGCTTATGCTCGTTATAATCTCAAGAAGAATAAGCCTAAGGAGTACGATGGGGTATCCAGTTTCCGTCCCGGCTATGAGGAATAAGCAGATGGATTTCTAAAGAGAAAGGCTTGTCATTTCGACAAGCCTTTCTTCATGCTATTAGCTCAACTTGTGGATCACCAGTCCTGAGCGCAGCTTCGGCTCAAACCAGGTGGCCTTCGGCGGCATGATCTTACCGCTGTCGGCGATATCCATGATCTGCTGCATCGAGACGGGATAGAGTGCCAGCGCAGCACGCATCTCACCGCTGTCCACACGGCGCTTCAACTCACCCAGACCGCGCAGTCCGCCCACGAAGTCGATACGCTGTGAAGAGCGCAGGTCGCCGATGTTCAGGATCTCGTCGAGTATCAGTCGGCTGGAGATATCCACGTCGAGCACACCGATCGGATCGCTATTGTCGTAGGTGCCGTCCTTGGCCTTCAGCGAGAACCAGTGTCCATCGAGATAGAGCGAGAACTCATGCAGCTGCTGAGGCTTGTAGATCTCCGTTCCCTTGTCTTCCACTTCGAAGTTTACCTGCAGGGCAGCGAGGAATTCCTCCGACGACAGGCCGTTCAGGTCTTTCACCACACGGTTGTAGTCGAGAATCGTCAACTGCGATGCCTGGAAGCAGACAGCCATGAAGAAGTTATACTCCTCGTCGCCCTTGTGGTTGGGGTTCTGTTTCTGCTTCTCAGCGCCTACGAGGGCTGCTGCTGCCGAACGGTGGTGCCCGTCGGCGATATACATCGATGGCATCTTGGCAAACTCGTCGGTGATGGTCTGCATGTCCTTGTCGTCGTCGATCACCCAGAACTGATGGCGGAAACCGTCGATAGGTGCTACGAAGTCATATTCTGGCTCCGTGGCAGCATAGCGCATAATCAGCGCGTTGAGCACCTCATTGTCAGGATAGGCAAAGAATACGGGCTCGATATTGGCATTGTTCACGCGTACGTGCTTCATGCGGTCCTCTTCCTTGTCGCGACGTGTCAGCTCGTGCTTCTTGATGCGGCCAGCCATATAGTCGTCGGTATGGGCACATACCACCAGTCCGTACTGCGTCTTGTCGCCCATCGTCTGTGCATAGATATAATAATGCTCGCGGGCGTCCTGCACCAGCCAGCCTTTATCCTGGAATTTCTGGAAGTTCTCGGCAGCCTTCTCATAGACGCGAGGGTCATACTCCGATGTACCTACGGGGAAGTCTATCTCGGGCTTGATGATGTGGTAGAGGCTCTTCTCGTTGTCGCCAGCCTCTGCCCTCGCCTCTTCACTGTTGAGCACGTCATACGGACGGCTCTCTACCTGCTCCACCAGTTCCTTTGGCGGACGGATTCCTTTGAATGGTTTTACGATTGCCATGATTATTTATTTAACATTGACCATTTTACATTTTGACCACTACAGATTGGCCTTGATTTTCTCGATCATCTCTGCGTATTCTGCATCCGAGAGATACACCTTGCCAGGATTCATCTGGAACGTGCCACCGTAGTCGGGACCGTCAACATATTTCGGAGCCAGGTGGAAGTGCAGATGAGAGAGCTTGTCGCTATAGGCACCATAGTTGATCTTCTCGGGATTGAAGGCCTTCTGCATCGCACGTGTCACGCGGGCCACGTCGGCCATAAAGGCGTTACGGTCTTCATCGCTCAACTCGTTCAGGTCGTTCACATGGTCCTTATAGGCCACGAGACAACGCCCGCGATAGGTCTGCTCCTTAAAAAGGAAGGCACGCGATACCGACAGTTGGGCAAACTCAATCATCAGGTCGTGAAGCGTCTGATTGTTAGTGCAGTACAGACACTGCTTAGGGTCACTTTGCATAATCGTTTTGTTTTAAGATTTTGATTTTAGTGGTGCAAAATTACGCAAATTCTTCCGATTCACAAAATCTTTGCAAGTTTATTTGCATACTTCGCGAATAAATCGTAATTTTGCACACGAATTTGATAACTGATAAACGAAAACTATATGAAGAAATCTCTACTTTTTGTGTGTAGTCTGCTCGTCAGCATGAATATGTGTGCGGCAGATTTCGAGTCTGCCAGCCAGGCCGTTAAGAATATGGGCGTAGGCTGGAACTTAGGTAATACCCTCGAGGCCAACCGCCAGAATATTGACAACGTGCTCATCACCGATTTTACCCGCGACGACTTCTGGGGCCGTCAGGGACTCGATTCCGAGACGTGCTGGGGACAGGGATTTACAAAGCCCGAGTTGATCAAGATGATGAAAGAGGCAGGCTTCGGCGCCATCCGCGTACCAGTCACCTGGTATAATCACATGGATAAAGACGGCAAGGTCAGTGCCGAGTGGATGAAACGTGTCCACGAGGTCGTCGATTACGTCATCGACCAAGGCCTCTATTGCATCATCAACGTCCATCACGACACTGGAGCCGACAGCGATGGATTCCACTCATGGATCAAGGCCGACGAAGACAATTATAATACTAATAAGGTGAAATACGAGAACCTCTGGAAACAGATTGCCACCGAGTTCAAGGACTACGACCAGCATCTGCTCTTCGAGAGTTACAACGAGATGCTCGACAAACTCAGCAGCTGGTGCTTCGCCTCTTTTGCGTCTAAGAACAAGTACGATGCCGCTGTGGCAGCATCGGCCTATAAGGCCATCAACGGCTATGCACAGAGCTTTGTCGATGTCGTGCGCGCCACGGGCGGCAACAATGCCGAGCGCAACCTCGTGGTCAACACCTACGCTGCCTGCTGTGGCAGCGGCACATGGAATCAGCACCTCAAGGACCCGCTCTCCGAGCTTACCATCCCTACCGACCAGACCGAAGGCCACCTCATGGTACAAGTACACGACTATCCCAACATCGAGGGCGGCATCGACAAGGTGAAGGAAGAGATCGATGAGATGGTCGCTGCGTGGAATACGCATATCATCTCAAAGGGCGTTCCCATGATTCTCGGTGAATGGGGTTCGGCCAATGTGGATAAGGGCGACGGCAAGACCGACTACGACGTGCGTCGCGACGTGATGTTCCAGTTCGTCGATTACATGATTCAGAAATGTAAAGAGAATTCAGTAGCCACCTTCTATTGGATGGGACTTACCGACGGTATTTATCGCTCGTTGCCCGCCTTCAATCAGCCCGACCTCGCAGAGCGTATCGTCAAGGCCTATCATGGTAGCGACTACCAGGGCAAATACCCTACTAAGGACGACTTCGATATACAATGTTTTAATGTCAACTGGAACCAGCAGTGGTCGGAAATCTTTCTCTATGGCAACAATAACACGAGAAATGCTTTCAAGGTGAGCGAATACAAGGGCGTTCGTGTCGAACTCGCTGAAATACCCGCAGCAGGCAGCCTAAAGGTCAAGGTCTATGGCGATGCTAGCGGTGACAAATTCAAGGAAGGCACATACGATCTGGCCTCCGACTCGAAAGTTACCACCGTCAATTTCGTGCCGGCCAAAACGGGTGCCAACGTGTCGCGTATCACCCTGCAGTGTTACGTGGCATCAGCCAAGGCCAAGATTGTCAAAATGGCTCTCGTCAAGAACGATGACACCGAGGAGCCCCTTTGGCCAGCCGTAGCCTGGGGCGGCTTGATAACCGCCGATGGCACTCTCAAACCTACAGCCATCCAGAGTGTCAAGATAGTTGAGCGTCAGACCGATGACGCCATCCACCTCCTCAGTGGTCAGCGCGTCACCGCTCCCCGCAAAGGTATCTACATTCAGAACGGCAAGAAATATCTCGCCAAGTAAAGCGATTTCTGTCGATTAATCCAGCTTAATTTCCTTAACGGCAACTCTTTTGAGTTTGCCGTTTTTCCATTTATACGTTTCCTCGTATAATATGTTCACATCGCGGACACGACTGATAATCGTCTTCGTCTCGCTGTCGAATTCCGGCTCCTGAATCTCTTCAAACGCCTTGACGTTATAGTACTGACGCGTTACCGGATTCCATACGAAAGCCTTATAGAGCGACTGCGCACGATGGGTCAAACCGAGATAAACCAACACGTCGGGAATGCCGTCAAAGTTGATGTCCTTATCGATAACCCAGTCCAGCGTCTCCTCCATCTCGCTGTTGACGGAACCGTTCAGAGGCTCGTCGAAACTCAAGGGGTGCTTCTTGCCGTTCACCTCGACTGTCACGCAGATCGTGTCCATCCACTCACTGTCACCAGTCTCGTCGTACTTATTAATCAGCTTGTACCAGAACACCCATGCCTCACGCTGAGGCGCACCGAAGACTGATGGCGCTCCAGGCCACCAACTGGGCAGCTCGCGCGTCTCTTCGAATTTCGACAGTTGGAGCACCTTGCCGTTCGAAGGATTCTTCCATGAGGCTTTCATCATCTGGAAGTCGCCCTCTACCTCGGCACACGTCATATAAAGTATGCCTGTCATCTCGCCATCAGGCTGATACTCCTCAAATCGGCGGTCGTAAACATTGTCTTCAGCATAGTCTTTCGGCTTTTCCTTGCCCCAGTTCTCAACGATCAGGATTGGTGCCGGCTTCTTGGCATTGGGGTAATAGATATAGCCCGCCGTCTGCCACTCGTTACCGATTTGCACCGTCTGGAAACACACCTCTACGGCAATCTTCCCGTTCATGACAGCCTTGAATCCACGATTCTCTGCCGCCACCTCTACCGATCTGCATACAGCGCAAATCATCATCAATGCCAATAAAAACATTTTCATCTTAGGTTTATTAATTGCATCCATACGCTATTTCCCGTTTTGAGGTTCTGTAATATGGGGCAAAGATAGCACAAAAAATCGAGTCATCCAAACGTTTTGGGGGGATTTTCGCTATAATTAGTAAAATCCCCCCATCCCGTTAAGCCTTCAAGAAACTGATTTTCCTCCGATTGTCCTGCGCCCTCACCGCGAAGTGCAACCAAATCACCCCATTCGCCCCGTGCTCGAGCAGGAGTTCATCGAAGTCCTGCCTCGTCTCGTCGGCATAATCCAAGAGGATACACGCATAGCGAATGAGTTGCTCCTTCCCCGCCACGCGGATATCGACGGCACACCCCGTCAGATGATTCGAGGTCGCCACTCCCCCCACCTTCCGATTCAGCTCCGCCGACCGATACCCGCTCGTTATAACAATCGGTTCCTCGGGGTCTGGTCTTGCCTTTTCGGGGTCTGGTCTCGAAATAAAGTTTTCCCCGAAAACTTCTACTTTCGGGACCTGACCCCCAGCCTTCGCCAGTCGACTTTTCGGGACCTGACCCCCAGCCCCTCGCAGGACCTCACTCCCAACGAGCACATAGCGCTCATTGTACCGCTCCCTCAGCGCCTCCAACCACACGCAAACCCGCTTCAAATTCTCAATATGCACCCGCGAAGGAACATTATACACCTCCGGATGCGACTTACTCCTCGTCAACTCCCCTAATGTAAAGTGAGCCGACAACTTTGCTTGTTTGTTCATTTCAACTTGATTCATGATTTCAAAATACCTAAATGTCCAAAGTGAATAAGTTATAACTGTAATAACCTCGGCAGGGATGCCCCTGCACGAGGTAGAGACTATGGAAGTTCTTGAGACAATTTCCGATAAATCGAATACTTCACCATTTCTACGACTCCATCGCCAATCATACGCTTGATGGCTTTCGAGGCGGCAGACTGTGAACAGCCAAACACCTCCATGAACTGCTGCGTCTTGAACTCATCGGGCAACTTGCGGAGTAGTTGAAGGCCATCTCGCCGAAGAAGAACTGCTGACATTTGTACTGAATCTCCATAGCCAACCGGCAGAGGCGCCGGTCCCTGTCGTCCATCGTCAGGGTTCGCGACTCCTGCCACTCGTCCCAATGGCGCATCAGGATATATGGCAGCGACACGCCGATGCCGTAATACGGTATTCGCTTCAGCAGCGTGCGGTCGGCCTTGTCGCCGTTGAACTCTGCGATCTCCATGCGGCTCGACTGCCAGTCGTAGGTCTCGTCGTTCAGAGGTTCAATAGGGATTTCGCCCTCCACCTTATCCAGACGATAAGCCCACGTCTTCAGCGCCTCGTTGGCATCGGAATCTACCTGCTGGTGACGCTTCGCCATACCCTTA
>OMXO01000068.1 GCA_900315035.1 uncultured Prevotella sp. | reverse complement strand
TGTTCGAACTCGTAGTTTACCATCATTACTTCACGATCCTTGTAACCGTCAACTTTCATTGATACTGGAGTCTTTGCCATAATTTTTTTCCTTTCTTTATTTAAATGTTAATACTAATTTTCTGTTGTCTCCTGTCGTGTTCTTGACTTTTGACATTGCAAAGGTAAGACGATTTTCGGCTCATTCCAAACAATTTTATCCTTTTCATTTCAAGTTGTTACGACACAAGAACAAATATGCGACAAACTCTGCCTAAAGCCTGAAAATCTGTCGCAAGAGGACCGATATTTCTGGAAATAAAACCACAATTCTTGATAATTCGCCCCAAGTTTTTGGCAACAAACTTGGAAATACCAATCTTTTACCATATATTTGCAGCAGAATAACAAAAACGATAAACAATGAAGGAACTATATTTTGCAGACAAGAACCGTTACGACAACGGAATGGAGTATGAGCGCTGTGGCCGCTCTGGTGTTTTACTGCCAAAGGTGAGCCTTGGCTTCTGGCACAATTTCGGAAGCGTCGATCCCTATGAGCGCAGCCGTGAGATTACCCACTATGCCTTCGATCACGGCATCACCCATTTCGATCTGGCCAACAACTACGGTCCCGTCTATGGCTCAGCCGAAGAGACGATGGGACGACTCATGGACGAGGATTTCCGTCCCTATCGCGATGAGCTCTTCATCTCCTCAAAGGCTGGTTACGACATGTGGCCTGGACCTTATGGCAACTGGGGCAGTCGCAAATACCTGATGGCTTCGCTCGATCAGAGTCTGAAGCGCATGAAGATTGATTATGTCGATCTCTTCTATAGTCACCGCTACGACCCAGAGACCCCACTGGAAGAAACACTGCAGGCACTGGTGGATATTGTCCGTCAGGGCAAGGCGCTCTACGTAGGTATCTCGAATTGGCCGCTCGAACCGCTGAAGTTTGGTTATGAGTATCTGAAGGCTCACGATGTACCTCTGCTTATCTACCAGGGACGTCTGAATATGCTCGATCGCAAGCCTCAGGAAACAGGTATCACCGACTTCTGTGCAGAGAAGGGTGTTGGCTTTATCGCCTTCTCACCTTTGGCTCAAGGACTGCTGACAGATCGCTATCTTCAGGGAATTCCTGCTGATAGTCGTATGGCTAAGGAAAAGTTCTTGAAGAGTTCGATGCTGACTCCCGAGTTGCTGGCTCAGCTGAAGCACTATAACGAGGTGGCCCAGAACCGCAACGAGACACTCGCAGAGATGGCGCTCGCCTGGATTCTCCACCAGAAGGCCGTCACTTCTGTACTGATTGGTGCCAGTTCTACGGCTCAGCTCGAGAAGAATCTGAAATGTGTCAGTGCAGCCCCATTCGATGAGACTCTATAAGAGAAATTCTTATAGCTGTTGCTTCCACTCTTTATAGTGCTTGATGGCCGACACCAGCTGATCGTCTTCTTCTGGTGTGCGGGCCGTCACGCGGAAGCAATGATGATCAAGCCCTCTGAAGTTCGAGGCATCACGAATCAAGATGCCATAATGGTCTATTAGCCATTTCTTCAGTTCCTTTGTATCGCCGAAGTCTATATTTACCAACATGAAATTGGTGCTGGTCTCCATCACCATCAGTCCTTCTATCTCCGACAATTTCCGACGCAGGCGCTGTGCTTCTTGAAGATAGGCCCGAAGATCGGGAATCATCTGAGGCTGGTTCTTGAGCAGATATTTGCCTGCCTCGATGGCAAGGGAGTTCACCGTCCAGGGTTGACGGATATTACGCAGACGGTCGATAATAATCGGTGAACTATAGATATATCCCAGACGCAGACCAGGAATGCAGTAACTCTTGGAGAGTGAGCGCAAGATCATCACATTATAGCAGTCCAGCACTTCGCAAGGTTCAAGCATGGGCTCGAGCGTATAGTCGGCATACGACTGATCTAAGACAAAGAGGTAACGGGGATGCTGTCTGACGATGCGATTTACCAATGGCTTGAGCAGCACATTACCTGTAGGATTATTCGGATTACAAATCCAGTACAGACGGTCTTTGGGCAACACATCGAGTTCATCTGTTTTCTCATAGGATATCAGATGGCCAAAGGCCCTACAGGCATCAGCATACTCATTGAACGTAGGTTGCGGGATAACTGAGGCCCACCCCTTGTATAACTGGGCTATCAGATAGATGGCCTCAACAGCACCGTTAGTCACCAATAGCGTATTCTCGGGCACCTTCAGATGGGCTGCCAATAAGCGCTCCAACTCGTGAGGCTCTGGTTCCGGATAATGCCCGACCACATCGAAATGCTGCATCAAGTGATCCTTCAGGCCAGAGAGATCTGCCCCTGAATACACGTTCGAACTGAAGTTCATCTTCAGTTTGTCGCCGTATTGGAATATGTCATCACCGTGTCCGTCTAACATAAGATGTGTTTTGTTATTGTGTATTGCGAAGAATCCTAATAGCCAGCGTCTCTGGGTCGAAGGTGATGCCCTTACGCTCGATAAACTTACCAAGTGCACCTTGCTGTGCCAACTGTTGGGGAGAGCCGATGGTCACGCCTTCCTCTCGGGTCATCAGCCAGATGGTATCGGCCAACTGCAGAGCCAGTTCTACATCATGGGTGGAGAGGAAGATGGTCTTACCTGCCTGAAGACTGATATGCCTCAACAACTGCAGCACTTCCACCTTACTGGGATAATCGAGAAAAGCCGTCGGCTCATCGAGATAGATCACTGGTGTCTGCTGAGCCAGCGCCTTGGCGATCATCACCTTCTGCCGCTCGCCATCGCTCAGTGTGTGAATCATCCGCCGACTCAGGTTCTCAACACCCACTTGGGCTATCGACTCATCGACAATCTGAAGGTCGTCTTTCGAATACGAGCCCCAGAAGCCAGTATAAGGCGAACGACCCAGACTGACGAGTTCGCGAACCGTCATATTCCTGACGTCGGGCTTCTCGGTCAACACGACACCTATCAGTCTGCTCAACTCCTTATCCGTATAGTCCGAAATCTCGCGACCCTCAATCAAGATCTCACCCGCCGTCTTCGGCTGAAAGGCAGAGAGGGTACGCAGGAGTGTCGATTTGCCTATACCGTTGGCGCCAAGCAGACAGGTGAGTTCTCCGCTGCGGATAGCCCCATCGATATGTTCTGCCACCTGACGAACGCCATGTTTCGTCTGATAGCCGATGCCGAGATTCCTGAGTTGTATCGTTTCGTTATTCATCGTTGGTTGCAAAGGTAATACTTTTTATGAAAATAGCGGCAAATTTTCAAATAAATGTGAGATAAGTATCTTCAAGCCTATCACTATGAGGATGATGCCCCCCAATAGGGCTGGCTTCAGACGACGGGCGATGCTTCTGCCGAAACGCACTCCGAACAGATAGCCCGCCACACTGAAAACGAAGGATACGACACCTATTATTATAAGAGGTACAATCAGACTGGCAAGCGAGTGATAGCCGATACAGGCAAACGAGATACCTATGGCTAACGCATCGATGCTGGTTGCTACAGCCAGCAGCAACTGAACCCGAAGACTCTGCGGATTGAAGCTCGGCTCCTCCTCATCCTCAAACGACTCCTTGATCATCTTGCCACCAATAAAAGCCAGCAGGCCGAATGCTATCCAGTGATCGACGGCCTCTAACTGCTCGCTGAAATGGCTCGTTGCCAGCCAACCGATAAGCGGCATCAGCGCCTGAAAAACACCAAACAAGAAAGCCAGACGCAGAATCAGTCCCCACAGATGGCGACGGATCATGACACCACTCACGATGGAAATCGTAAAACAGTCCATCGCCAAAGCCACAGCCAACATCCAGATATCTATCGAATTCATGATTGTATCTTAATACCTCTTTCTGACACTTTGTGTGTGCAAAGATACAAATAAATAAGAATTTGTCATCATTATTCTCAGGAAATTTGTATCTTTGCCACAAAAACGAAACATCAATAGCCCAAAACCAACATGATGAAGAAAATCTTATTCTTTGCATTACTCGTAGCCAGCGCACAGACTGCATTGGCCGAGCAGGTCACAATCCAGACCAAGAACACGACGATGGTTCTGAACGTGGACAAGGGGAAGCAACCCCAATACGTGTATTATGGTGCCAAGCTGAGCGATGCCGACTTGTCGCACATGCAGATGCCTCGTGGCGGCAGAATGGATGCCTACCCCGCCTATGGCATGAACTGTCCTGCAGAAGCCGCTCTCGCCATGCGTCATGCGGATGGCAACATGTCAACAGAGCTCTTTGCTACTGGTGAGGTCAAGAAGGATGGCCAACTGACGTGTATCCCGATGAAGGACCCCGTCTATCCCGTCACCGTCAACCTCTGCTTCAAGGCTTATCCTGAGGAGGATATGATTGAGACCTGGACAGAAATCCAGAACGGTGAGGCCAAATCTGTCACACTGACGCAGTTTGCCTCCGTCTCCCTGCCTATCCGTCGTGGCGACGTGTGGCTCTCTCATTTCTATGGCTCATGGGCCAACGAGGCGCGTCTCGTAGAGGAGCCGATTCTGCCTGGCGAGAAAGTCATCAAGAATAAAGACGGTACGCGCAACTCTCATACCGACCATGCTGAGGTGATGTTCTCGCTCGATGGCAAGGGACGCGAGAACAGCGGTAGCGTGATTGGTGCGGCACTCTGCTATAGCGGCAACTTCCAGATCAAGATTGATACCGACGATACGGAGTATCACTATTTCTTCGCTGGCATCAACCCCGACAACTCTGAATATCACCTGAAGAAGGGCGAGACCTTCGTTACACCTAAGGTGGCTCTCAGCTTCTCCAAGTGCGGACTCTCTGGCGTATCGCGCAACTTCCACAAATGGGGACGCCAGTATATGCTCGCTCACGGCAACAAGGAGCGCAAGATTCTGCTGAACTCATGGGAGGGTGTCTATTTCGATATCAACCAGCAGGGTATGGACCAGATGATGGACGACATTGCATCGATGGGTGGCGAACTCTTCGTGATGGACGACGGTTGGTTTGGAGAGAAATATCCCCGTAAGACTGACAACAGCTCGCTCGGCGACTGGAAGGTCGATAAGAACAAGTTGCCTGAGGGTATCGAAGGACTACTGCTCGATGCCAAGAAACACGGCATCAAGTTCGGCATCTGGATTGAGCCCGAGATGTCAAACACCGTCAGCGAACTCTACGAGGCTCATCCCGACTGGATCGTGAAGGCTCCCAAGCGTGAGCCCGTCTTAGGCCGCGGAGGCACACAGGTGGTGCTCGATATGTCGAATCCTAAGGTGCAGGACTTCGTGTTCTCTATCGTCGATGAGCTCATGACCAAGTATCCCGAGATCGACTATATCAAATGGGATGCCAACATGCCCATTCTGAATCACGGCTCACAGTATCTGACGATGAACGACCAGAGCCACCTCTACATCGAGTATCATCGTGGGTTCGAGAAAGCCTGCCAGCGCATCCGTGCGAAGTATCCCGACCTCACCATCCAGGCCTGTGCTTCTGGTGGCGGACGCGCCAACTGGGGCGTACTGCCTTACTTCGACGAGTTCTGGGTGAGCGACAATACCGATGCCCTCCAGCGCATCTATATGCAGTGGGGCACCAGCTACTTCTTCCCTGCCATCGCTATGGCCTCTCATATCTCGGCAACGCCTAACCACACCGTCTTCCGCACCACTGCCATGAAGTATCGCATCGATGTGGCCATGAGCGGACGTCTGGGTATGGAGATTCAACCCAAGAACATGAGCGACGATGAGAAGGCCCTCTGCCGGCAGGCCATCAAGGAGTATAAGCAGATCAGGCCCATCGTACAGTTCGGCAACCTTTACCGCCTTGTCTCTCCTTACGACAAGAAGGGTCTGGCCTCGCTGATGTACGTCAATGATGACAAGTCGAAGAGTGTCTTCTTCTGGTGGAAGACTGAGTCGTTCCAGAACGAGCACTTGCCTCGCGTCAAGATGGCAGGACTCGATGCCAATAAATTATATAAGGTACACGAGCTGAACCGCATCGATCTGAAGCCGATGGATATCGAGGGACAGACCTTCAGCGGAGCCTACCTGATGAATCACGGCCTCGAAGTGCCTTACCGCAACGAGCCCGAGTGGTCGAAGAAGAACGACTGGTCGAGCCGCGTCATCCAGCTCGAAGCACAATAAGAAGAAATATATGAACAAGTCGCTGTCGATACTGTTCTGCTGGCTTACGGCATTGCCACTGATGGGACAAGCCTCGAAGGCTCCCGTCGGGGGCGATGCTTCGTCGTGCCCTGTTCTCGAGGTAGAGACACTACAACTGCCCGACCTGAACATTGCCCGAGGAGGCCATCAGGTGTTCTGCGTCAATGGCGAATATGTCGTGGCTGGAGGTCATACCAACGGATTCGTCCCTACCCCGACAGCCGAATACTTCAAGGATGGTGAGTGGCATCTGATGCAGATGACCTACAGTCATGATTTTGGTGTCTCGGCCAAGCTCAAATCTGGAAAGGTGCTGATAGCAGGAGGCTGCGAACAGCCTTCAGGCATCGGACAGACCTATAATGCTGAGCTTTACGACCCTGAGACGCACACCTTCAGAGGCTTCGGCATCCTACAGCGCAAACGCACCTGGGCGTCAGCCCTCGAACTCGATAGTGGCGAGGCTGTCATCGCTGGCAACTGGTATCATAACGATGGCATCGAGATGTTCTATGAGGCACAGAGCGCCAAGGGCGACCATCAGTACCGGCAGAGCTTCAACTTTATCAGGGATGTGGCCACACAGCGCTCAACCCCAACCATCTTGCGCATCGCAAACGACGATGCCCTGATCTTCGGACCCTATGGCATTAAAGGCGACACTGTGAAAACGGCCTATGCCTATCGGCTGAAAGGCGACTCCGTGCATATCCCCCTCTTTGATACTTGGCAACCGATCAGCATTGGCTGTCGTCAGGCCGATGCCAACTTTATCGGCGACGAGTCTGAGGGCGACTTTACGTCCTTAGTGCCCGTCAAAGACAGTACAGGCCAAGTGGCTATCGTTCGCTTCAGCGGCACAGAGGCCACACTGCTGCCAACAGCCTGCCCCATTCCGATGATGTGCAAGGGCGACAGCATTGTCTATTTCAATATCACAGCCGACCGTCAGGCTGGCAGGGCTTACCTCTTCGGAATCAGCAAGAATTACCAGACACTACAGGAGGAGGCCTATACCTACATCCTCAGCATCGACTATGCGCACGATTCGGCAAACGGAGCCCCCATCACGCTCTATTATACCGAGCCGCTCGAGTTCATACCCGACTTCAGTCCGATACTGACACCCGAAGGCCATCTGCTGATAGCTGGCGGACTGGGCAACGGCAGCAACTTCACGCCAACCGACAATGCCTATCTGCTGCTAGTTGGAGATCAGCCTGTCTCCATTCAGAAGTCTCATGCCCATCTGTGGCTCATCCTTTGGCTCATGTTTGGAGCCTGTCCGTTAGTCTTTGCCGGCATATACCTTTATAAATATATAAGGAGGAGACGTCAGACAATCGTACGGGAACAGCCGATAGACTTGACCATCCTGCAAGATGGCTCCGACGAGGAATTGATGGAGCGCATCCGTGAAACGATGAAGTCGAGAAAACTGTTCCTCAACAGTAATCTGAAAGTGGCCGACCTGGCTGCCCTGCTGGGCACCAACAGCCGATATGTCTCTCGATGCATCAACGTCTGCGAGAACCGCTCGTTCTCCGATTTTGTCAACGACTATCGCATCGAGTATGCCAAACAGCTGATGATCAAGCACCCCGAAATGAAGGTTGGCAGCGCTGGTACAGCCTCTGGATTCTCGAGCGAGCAGACCTTCTTCCGCATCTTCAAACAGGCAACAAGTCAGACACCTGGCGACTGGCGGAGCAAGTTATAAACCACCCTGAAATCGGGCATTCGACTCACATTTTCTGCATTTGTGAGTCGATTTTCTTAATATATGAGTCTTTCTTCAATACTTTTCTTTATTTTTGCAACATGATTATTAACCAATAAACCAAAATGCAAAAAGAAGATAGTATCAATAATCGCGTCAAGCTCTATCCTGACGGGAAATATCGATGGATCTATGAAGTGCCGATGCTCAAGAATCCCAGTATTATCATCGACGTATTTAAGGTGGTGGGCATCAGTCTGGGCATCGTGTGGCTCTTCATGGTGCTGCTGAGTGTCTATGATGGTGACTTCTCGCTCGAGTCACTGTGGAGCACCTCGATGGTCTTCTTGGGACTCATGCTCGTGTTTGCAGTCATCGTCTTCCTGGCCTACGTCATCCTCGCTTGGCACTATGGCTGGAAATACGTGGTGCTGTTCACGATGGATAAGAGTGAGATTGTCCACCAGCAGATGCCCTATCAGGTTAAGAAGGCTCAGGTCTTAGGAGCGCTGGCCGCCATGATTGGTGGAGCCGCTGGCAATTTAGGAATGGTGGGAACGGGCGTGCTGGCCGCTTCGCATACCACATCCACCTCAACGCTTGTCCGAGTAAACAGGCTCATCCCCGTCCGTCGGATGAATCTCATCAAAGTCAACCAGAAGCTGCACAAGAATCGTATCTACGTGCCCGATGAAGACTTCAACTTCGTTTACGACTTCCTCTGTCAGCAGTGCGTCAACGCTAAAGATTAAAACCCGCTCATGAACATCAGACACATTACATGGTTTTCGCTTGCAGCCTTGCTCCTGACGGCCTGCGGTTTCGGGCGTCCTCAGATTAATGGCGGTGACTCTGATCAGCCCATTATGGACGGATGGACCTACGAAGAAGCTGCCGAGTACTGGCTGGGCTCACTGCTCGACGATGAGCACACACTTGCCGCAAACGGCAAAGCCCAGTGGCTCACACCCGACTCGCTGGCTCGTCTCACCAAAGGTCATGTCAACCTCAGTCTGCCTGTTCACGATAGTCAGCCCTTGCCTCGCTGGGGTGTTACCTACCGTCAGGCTCGTACGGGCGGATACATCACGTTCAGCGACTCGGCTTCCACTCACCCGCTGGTCAGTGGCGACATATTGCAGAGCGTCGGCATGATCAGCTATCATTTCCAAGACAACCAGCTCCCCCAGGTTACAGATTCCACCGCTTATATGCAAAGTCGTGGAAAAGGCCTGTTCACCGCGTTTTGGTTAAGCAAGGTACGCACGCGCCAGAAAGACGGCTCCTGGATTATCGAGCCTAACGAAGGTGCCAAGTGGTGCCCCTTTGTCATCAGCGTCTATCCCGGTGGCGATAGTCTCTTAGTGAGTCGCGGGCTGAAACCCGTTGAGGTCTTTGTCAATGAACATTTATTATTGAATTAGTTACACGATGAAATACTGTATTAATTTCGGGGCAGAATTCTGACAATAAACCTCCCCCACTGTCATCGCTGTCATCGCCATCAGGAATTGCTTGTTAGAACGAACACGAGGCCTGCAGGAATGCAAGCCTCGTGTTTCTTTATAGCCAGTCGTGCAACTATTCCATTTCCATCAATTCAACCGTTCCATTCCTTGGATCATCTTCACCATACCACTGACCTTCTGCAATATATGCGGTTCCATCAATGATGACTTTGAATTTAATATTCCCGGGGGCCCATAACCCCCAAGTTGGGAATTTCACGTTATCCTTAGTAATAGCCTCTCCGCCGATGGTACAATTCTTGAAGTTCAGCGTGAACGTCAAGTCTTGACCTTCAAGGCTATCTTCATCGAGCCGTTCGTCTGTCCAATAGCCACCTGCTTCACCACCTCCAACTTTCTTATTCGGAACACCTTTTTCTAAAAGTGCGTTAAGATCCGTCTCGTCATAAACGTGCATCCAAGCATCGGGGGCTGCAGGATCAATCCCCTCTTCTAAAGCCATATAATGAATTACGGCTTTATATTTCTTTGCACTAAGTGCAAACTGTGTCTTGCTGTTCTCAAATTTGCAGTTTTCAAAAGTGAAAGTCTTACTACTGGTCTCGCTATCAACGAAGTTAACGATCAGGTTAGCAACGCCTTGATATAGTTCTTCTACATCGTGTATTTCGTTTGCAATCGTGAAATTCTTAACCAATTCCGTATTTGTGCCAAAGCCTGCGAAATACTCATCTTCAGGACTTAAGCCTGCTCTGGTGTGAAGCCTGTTGTTGCCTTTGCCCTCAATATTCTTATATTGCCCATTCATATCATCACCCACATAAGCTATAGTGACGCCTGCATCAACAGTTACCCTTTCAATATACTCATATGCAGGGCAACGCGTTTCTAAACTTGTATAGTCGCCTGCACCTTTTCTTAATATTAAATTCTTAGGTACGTAAAAGCTGCCATCTTCGTTTCTGATCTCGTATTGAGGTTCTGGTCCATTTTCTTTAAACCATACACCACTCCACCAGGACCCAAGGCAAACTAAACTTGGGCTGTCTTTGATAGTCACAGCCAGAGTTTCTATTGCGCCGCCATCCTTGACCACGATGTTTCCACCTACAAGTTCATGCTCTTTGATGGTGACGCCCTTATCAATGATGATGGTTGATAATGCCGTCTTGGCAATAACATCTTTATAGACTACAGCGCCTGTACCGTCGGTCTTGAGGGTAACGGTGGTCTGGGGCAACTCGATTGTGACGGCAAGCCCCTCCGAGGGAGGCATCGTAACCACTAGATTGTTGTTCGCATCACCAGGAAGCGTACCAGCACCTTCACTGGCTTGCAACACCAGAGCATTTGAATCTGTTCCTGAGGGAGCAGTAGCAAATGCAATCTCAACTGCAGCACCTGTTTTCTGTGGGATTGTGATGGTTTGATCTGTAACATCAGTTGACACACCACTTCCTGCAACAGTTACTTTAATTGGTTCGCCCTTAGCTGCTGCAGCTGCAACAGCTTCATCGGTTACAATTGATTCAAGCGTAGCAGTAACTGCAGAAGGATCAGTACCTGTTACAGTGGCGATTGTCTCAATCCCCTTCTGTACTTCTGAAGCTGGATTGTCAAACACACCTATGACATCGTCACACGAGGTGAAGCCAGCCATCATGGCCATAGCAAGCACAAAGCCTGCAGCCCTGTTCAAAATAGAATCGTTCTTTCTCATAAAATTTGAAGTTTAGTTTTTAATTAATAGTAAAATTCACTGACCTAAAGGAGCATTACTTCCCATACGTCGGCAAATATAAGCATTATTTTTCATCTTTGCAAGTGTTTTGGTATTTTTTCACCATGCCGAGAGAAAACTTGCGGGATAGTTAGGAAAAATTTGCGGCCTAACTAGGGCGCAAAAATGCTACTATTAATGGGCACAATTGCTACCATTAATAGTAGCAATTTCTGGGATTAATACCAGCCGATTTCAGGATTGAGGGACAGGCAGCGATGACGATGACAGTGATGACAGCGAGGCTATTTATATTTGCGGAGACGGAGATCTATTTACAGAGCTACTTATATATAAATATATAAGTAGAAGTAAAAAACTTAGTTTTGGGGCCTGGCCCTTGTGGGAGATAAATGAGGGGAGTGTCAGCGGTGTCATCGTCAGCGGTGCCAGCGCTTATTCGTAACTTTGAGCTTCGCTCGAAGGAAGGCTGCATCTCGGAAAAACTCAAATAAATTTGGTTTTCTTCCCACTTATTCGTACCTTTGCAGCTATGAATTCGAAACTGCTGAAAATGGATGCTCCCTATAGCGTGATCTACGCTGGGGGAAAGGTGGGGCGACACATGGCCACACTGATGGTATGGAGCGATGACGAGGAGATGGCTGGCGGTATCATGGATGCTGCCTCGTATCCCGTGATCGACGAGGGTGAGGAATTTCCTGCTGGCACGCTCTGCGACGCGGCCGAGCTGCACGATTGCCGAGTGCTCTGTCCGCCCGAGGGCACTAATCTGCAATGGGTGATGAAGATCATCGAGTACGACTTCAAGCAGCTTGAGCCTGCGGGGGCGGAGTATATCCTGGAGCGCATGAAGCTGCTGGGCTGCAAGATCGTGATGCCCAAGGAGAAGAACGAGAAGGGCGAGCTGGAGCAGATGTATGACTTCGACGTGACGCTCTATTTCTGGAAGATCGACGGGCCTGTCGCCAACGATGACGAGGGCATTTTCCGAGTAACGAGCAACCGTTTCAACGGCTTCTACTTCGAAACGGAGGGCACGCCCGAGGAGATATACCATGACCTGAGCTATCAGCGGGCGGTCTATATGGCTGCCTTTGCCCATGAGTATGTCTCCATCAAGTTCCATACCAGCGACGGTTATCTGAGCAGTGTCATCAGCCGTCTTAACGATGAAAGAGATTAAGGTGCGCGCACGATGGAGATAACACTAAGCAAGATGAAGCCCATACCCGTAGAATACGTCCTGAGCATCGCTCGCACGAAGGGTACCGATGCCAAGAAGCGGCCTTATATCGAACTGATAGAGCGCTGGGGCGAGGAGCAGGGTCAGGATGAAGAGGCGCGCCAACTGCTCGAACAGTTGCGCGAAGTGCCCGAGATCGACGTGAAGAGGATGCCTCGTGAGTTCCTGCCACGCTATCGTAAGCCCGAGATTGCTCAGCAACTGGTGGAGATCGTGCGAGAGATTGATGTGATCATCAATTCAAAGAGCGAGAACTGGACGTGGGCGCATGTGAGGCACGTGATGATAGATGAAGGTATTATTAACAAAATAAACAAGACGCCTTTCGATGTGATCATCACATCGATGATTCCCGGAAAGGGCCTCGGCAATGTGCGCCATAACGGTGACTTTGAATATATGGATAAGCATCCGGATCCTTGGGTCATGTGGCCACAGCAGTCGCATCTTGACCCCGAGAAGGCTGCCCATCGCATCATCTTCAATCAGATCGCCATGAAGTTGAGACCAGTGCTGGAGCGTCCGATTCTTCCAGAGTACTGATCGAGGAAAACAGCGCTCCTAAAAACGCCGATTTTCCCCAAAATCTTCCGAAACCGTTCCCGGATTTTCCCAAACTTTTCCCGGATTTTCCCAAATCGTTCCCCAATCATTCCGATTCGGAATTTGGCGGGAAAAGATTTTATAGCGCCTTTATTTATGACTAACTTTGCAGTGCTGAGATCAAATTTTCAGCAGCAAAGTTATATGAATACAGAAAGCATTATCGCAATGAACCGTTTGGTTCGAGCCCTTAAGGGGCAAGTGTTCGAGTGCAAGCTCGAAGAGTTTGTTAACGTCACCCGCAGCGACGAGGTGGCAAGTATTATCAACCAGATT
>OMXO01000066.1 GCA_900315035.1 uncultured Prevotella sp. | reverse complement strand
ATTAACAGTCAGGTGCTCTAACCAACTGAGCTACTGAAGCAGGTATTGCTGTTAAGCGGGTGCAAAAGTACGGCGAATTTTTGAAACTACCAAACTTTTCGGGGAAAAATTTCACAGAAACTATAATTTTTTGCAAAAAAGCTAAGAAAAAGAGCATTTTTTTGAGAGAATCATGTAATTTTGCACCATCTTTTAAATAGTAAACAAGGTATCGTATGAGAAGATATATCGTATTGCTGCTGTTGCTGTCGGGCTTGTCGCTCTCAGCTCAATCGCAAAAGAGTAGGGATCACAATTTCGAAGTAGGCAAGCATCTGGACATTTTTAACCAGGTGTATAAGAATCTGGAGTTGCTCTATGTGGACACGTTGAATCCGAAGGAAACTATCGGCACGGGTATTAACGCGATGCTGAGGAGCCTGGACCCCTATACGGAGTATTATGCTCAGGACGAGACGAAGAACCTGCGGATGATGCTGACTGGCAAGTATGCTGGTATCGGTGCGCTGATACGTCAGCACCAGAAGTTGAAGCGCATTGTGATAGATGAGCCTTATGCCAATATGCCTGCTGCCGAAGTGGGGCTGAAGAAGGGCGACGTGATTCTGAGTATCGACGACTCGATGATGACGGATAAGACTGTGAGCTACGTGAGTGAGCATCTGCGTGGCGAGGCAGGAACGAGTTTCGTATTGAAGGTGATGCGTCCCTCGACGGGTAAGCTGATGAGCTTCAAGATCACACGCAGGAACATCAAGTTGCCAGAGTTGCCTTATTACGGCATCAAGGAAGGCAATATCGGCTATATTAATTTCAACTCGTTCACTGAGGGCTGTGCCAAGGATATGCGCCGTGCACTTATCGAACTGAAGAAACAGGGTGCCACTTCGCTGGTGCTCGACCTGCGTGGTAATGGCGGAGGTTCGGAACAAGAGGCTGTGGATATCCTGAACCTCTGGCTGCCAAAAGGTATTACGGTGGTTGAGAATCGTGGCAAGCTGAAGCAGGCCTCGAAGGAATATAAGACGCGTGTAGAACCGCTCGATACGGTGATGCCGCTGGTGGTGCTGGTGAATGGTGAGTCGGCTTCGGCCAGTGAGATTACCAGTGGTGCCATTCAGGATCTGGATCGTGGAGTAATATTAGGTACGCGCACGTATGGAAAAGGTCTGGTTCAGATTCCTATCGATCTGCCTTATAACACGAACATGAAAGTGACGACCTCGAAATATTATATCCCCAGTGGGCGCTGTATCCAGGCCATCAATTACAAGAAGGGTAGTGGCGGCTATCGTGAGCATATCCCTGATTCGCTGACGAAAGTGTTCTATACCCGTAATGGCCGAGAGGTGCGCGATGGTGGTGGTATCAAGCCAGATATGGAAGTGAAGGGTGACACGATTCCTAACATTGCTTTTTATCTCTCTGCCAGTGGACAGGATACGACTGAGGTGATGTTCGACTATGTGGTCGAATATATTGCCAAACATCCGACGATTGCTCCTGCTGCTGAGTTCCATATTACTGATGCCGACTGGCAGGAGTTCAGAAGTCGTGTCATCAAGAGTGGTTTCACTTACGACCCCATCAGTAAGAAGCAGTTTGCCGAGTTGGTGAAGACGGCTAAGTTTGAGGGCTACTACGACGAGGCTAAGCCTGCTTTCGATGAGCTTGAGAAGAAGTTGAACCACGATGTGGGCTTCGGTCTGGATCGTCATGAGAAGACCATCCGTCAGATTCTGGAGGCAGAGATTATCCCTGCGTACTATTATCAGGCTGGCGCTATTGAGGCCGGATTGAATAACGACAAGCAGTTGAAAGAGGCTATCCGACTGCTCAAGAATCCTGAAGAATACAAGAAGCTGCTGGTACCTCAGAAGCCCAAAGACACTTCTTATCAGCCGATAAAATTGCGTGGGAAATCGACAGGTGATATCACGGTAAAAGAGAAGAAAATAGAAATATTTAGTGCAATAGCATAAAAAAATGCCTAAATATTTGGAAATTAGCGGGAAAATGATTAACTTTGCACCCGTTCAGCGGAATGAGAGGCTCGAAAGAGTCTCTCATTTTCGATATTAATAAGTATTAGATGATTAATAAGGAAACTATTCAAGCATTGACGGAAGAGTGGTTGCAGGGCAATGACTACTTCCTGGTTGACATCAACTTTGCAGCTGATGACAGAATCGTAATTGAAATTGACCACGCTGATGGCGTGTGGATTGAGGACTGTGCTGAACTGAGCCGGTTCCTGCAGGAACGTCTTGGTGACGAACTTGGGGAGTTTGAACTTGAGGTGGGTAGCGCCGGACTGGGCCAGCCGTTTAAGGTGGCACAGCAGTACGTGAACCATATCGGTGATACGGTAGAGGTATTGGAACTTGATGGAAAGAAACTGCAGGGTGTACTGAAGGCTGTGGATGGTAACAGCTTTACTGTTACTGTGCAGGAGAAACAGAAGCAGGAGGGCAAGAAGCGCCCCGTTCTCGTGGAGGTTGACAAGACCTTCCAGATGGACGGTGTGAAATATGCCAAATATCTGCTGTCATTCAAATGATAAGAACAAAAATAAAAATAAGACTAAATGGCAACAAAGAAAGATGAGAAGGCTCCCTCAATGATTGAGACCTTTAACGATTTTAAAGAGACGAAGAATATCGATCGTACCACATTGGTGAGTGTGCTGGAAGAAAGCTTCCGCAATGTCATCGCCAAGATGTTTGGTTCCGACGAGAATTTTGACGTGATTGTGAACCCCGACAAGGGTGACTTTGAGATTCACCGTAACCGCGTGGTGGTAGCCGATGGTGAGGTGCAGGATGAGAATAAGGAGATCGAGCTGAGTGAGGCTCAGAAGATTGAGCCCGACTACGAAGTAGGCGAGGAGGTGTCTGAGGAAGTGGATTTTGCCAAGTTTGGCCGTCGTGCCATCTTGAACTTGCGCCAGACGCTGGCTTCGAAGATCCTCGAACTGGAGCACGACTCTCTCTATCAGAAGTATAAGGATAAGGTTAACACGGTGGTCAGCGGTGAGGTCTATCAGATCTGGAAGCGCGAGGTGCTGCTGATGGACGATGAGGGTAACGAGCTTCATCTGCCGAAGGCTGAGCAGATTCCCTCAGACAACTATCACAAGGGTGAGACCATCCGTGCCATCGTGAAGGAGGTGCAGAACGAGAACAACAATCCTCGCATCATCCTCTCGCGTACAAGTCCCATATTCCTGGAGCGTCTGCTCGAAGCCGAAGTGCCTGAGATTAACGATGGTCTGATTACCATCAAGAAGGTGGCTCGCATGCCGGGCGATCGTGCCAAGGTGGCTGTTGAGAGCTATGACGAGCGCATCGATCCGGTAGGTGCTTGTGTGGGTGTGAAAGGTAGCCGTGTGCATGGCATTGTCCGTGAGCTCTGCAACGAGAACATCGACGTGATCAACTACTCTTCTAATACGCAGCTGTATATCCAGCGCGCGCTGAGTCCTGCCAAGATCTCCAGCATCACGCTCGATCAGGAGAACCGTAAGGCTGAGGTCTATCTGCAGCCTGAGGAGGTATCGCTGGCTATCGGTCGTGGCGGTATGAATATTAAGCTGGCTTCCATGCTGACGGAATATACGATCGATGTGTTCCGTGTGGTCAATGAGAGCGAAGCCGATGAGGATATCTATCTGGACGAGTTCTCTGACGAGATCGACCAGTGGGTTATCGATGCTATCAAGGCCATTGGTCTGGATACTGCGAAGGCAGTGCTTAATGCACCTCGTGAGATGCTGATTGAGAAGGCTGACCTCGAGGAGGAGACCGTGGATCATCTGCTGAGTGTATTACGTGCAGAATTTGAATAACAAAAGGTAAAAAGAGTAAATAGATGGGAGTAAGATTAAATAAGGTATTAACAGAACTGAATATTGGTCTTCAGACGGCTATCGACTTTCTGAAGAACAAGAAGAGTCTGGGCGAGATCAAAGACGACGCGAATGTCAATACCAAGATCTCCGACGATCAGTACAATGCGCTGGTCAAGGAGTTCAAGGGTGACAAGGACGTGAAGGCCCAGGCAGGGATGATCTTCCCGAAGAAGAAGGATAAGCCCAAGAAAGAAACCAGGCCGGAAGTGGTAGAAGTGAAGGAGGAACCGCGTCAGACGTTTACTCCCCTTGGCAAGATAGACCTCAGCCAGATAGGCAAGCCCGCTCCAAAGGTGGAAGCCGTTGCGCCCAAACCTGTGGTAAAGCCTGAGCCCAAAGTAGAAGCTCCGAAGCCCGAACCCGAGGTGGTGAAGCCCGAGCCGAAGCCTGAGGTAAAGCCTGAGCCCAAACCCGAGCCAAAGGTGGAAGCCGTTGCGCCCAAGCCCGAAGTAAAGCCTGAGGTAAAGCCCGAGCCTAAGGTCGAAGCTCCGAAGCCCGAGGTAAAGGTGGAGGCAAAACCAGAGCCTGCACCCGTGGTGGAGAAGAAACCCGAGGCTCCTGCAGCAGTCAAGCAGGCCG
Organism: uncultured Prevotella sp.; assembly: GCA_900315035.1. Taxonomy (GTDB): domain Bacteria; phylum Bacteroidota; class Bacteroidia; order Bacteroidales; family Bacteroidaceae; genus Prevotella. The sequence goes on along the minus strand of OMXO01000066.1, from coordinate 9,006 downwards.
ATCAGCCTGAGAAGATCTTCACGCTGAAGAGCGAGGAGAAGATGGCTCCGAAGGTGAATGTGCTGGGTAAGATCGATCTCGATTCACTGAACCAGAGCACCCGTCCTAAGAAGAAGTCGAAGGAAGAGCGCAAGCGTGAGCGTGAGGAGAAACAGTCTCAGATGAACAATGGCGGTAATGGCGAGAAGAAGAAGCGCGAGCGTATCCGTGGTGGTAAGGAGCGTGTGGATATCGAGGCTGCTGCCAATCAGAATAACGACAAGAACAAGAAGAACAGAGGCAAGGGTGGCAACCAGAACTTCCAGGACAACAGTAACCAGCAACAGGGAGGTGGTAGGAACAAGAAGAAGAACCGTCCTATCCAGAAGCCGTTGGAGGTGGATGATGAGGCTGTGGCCCGTCAGGTAAAGGAGACGCTGGCTCGTCTTACTTCCAAGAACCAGAATAAGAAAGGTGCCAAGTATCGTCGTGAGAAACGTGATGCCGTCGCTGAGCGTATGCAGGAGGAGATGGAGTCACAGGCAGCAGAGAGCAAGGTACTGAAGCTGACTGAGTTCGTGACCGTCTCTGAGCTCGCAACGATGATGAACGTTGGTGTCAATCAGGTTATCGGTACCTGCATGAGCATTGGTATCATGGTGTCAATCAACCAGCGCCTCGATGCTGAGACCATCAACATCGTGGCCGAGGAGTTTGGTTTCACCACCGAGTATGTCAGTGCCGAAGTTCAGAATGCCATCACTGAGGAGGAGGACGATGAGAACGATCTCGTGAATCGTGCTCCGATTGTAACGGTGATGGGTCATGTCGATCATGGTAAGACCTCGTTGCTCGACCATATCCGCAACACGAACGTGATTGCTGGTGAGGCCGGTGGTATCACTCAGCACATCGGTGCCTATAACGTGAAGTTGAAGGATGGACGTAAGATTACCTTCCTCGATACCCCGGGTCATGAGGCTTTCACTGCCATGCGTGCCCGTGGTGCTCAGGTCACTGATATCGCCATTATCATCGTTGCTGCCGACGACTCTGTGATGCCTACCACCAAGGAGGCCATCGCTCATGCGCAGGCTGCCAACGTGCCGATGGTGTTCGCCATCAACAAGATAGATAAACCAGGTGCTAACCCGGATAAGATCCGTGAAGACCTGGCCAACATGAACCTGCTCGTAGAGGAGTGGGGCGGTAAGTACCAGTGTCAGGAGATCAGTGCCAAGAAGGGTATTGGTGTCGAAGAACTGCTGGAGAAAGTGCTGCTCGAGGCCGAGATGCTCGACCTGAAGGCTAATCCTAACCGTAAGGCTACAGGCTCCATCATCGAGTCGTCGCTCGACAAGGGCCGTGGCTATGTCTCTACCGTCCTCGTATCTAACGGTACACTGAAGGTGGGCGACATCGTGGTGGCTGGTACGAGCTACGGACGTATCAAGGCTATGTTCAATGAGCGTAACCAGCGTATCGAGACGGCTGGACCCGCAGAGCCCGCTATCATCCTCGGTCTGAACGGTGCACCTACCGCTGGTGACTCTTTCCACATCATGGAAACAGAGCAGGAAGCTCGCGATATCACCAACAAGCGAATCCAGCTGCAGCGTGAGCAGAGTCTGCGTACAACCACGAAACTGGGTCTCGACGAGTTGTCACACCGTATCGCTCTGGGTGAGTTCCACGAACTGAACATCATCGTGAAGGGTGATACCGATGGATCTATCGAGGCACTCTCCGATTCGTTCATCAAGCTCTCTACCGAGAAAGTTCAGGTGAACGTCATCTCAAAGGCCGTAGGTCAGATCTCCGAGAACGATGTGATGCTGGCTTCGGCTTCCGAGGCTATCATCATCGGCTTCCAGGTGCGTCCTTCTGCCGATGCCCGTCGGGCTGCTGAGCGTGAGGGTGTCGAGATCAACACCTATTCGATCATCTACGATGCTATCGACGATGTGAAGCAGACGATGCAGGGTATGCTCGACAAGGTGAAGAAGGAGGTTATCTCTGGTGAGATCGAGGTGAAGCAGGTGTTCAAGATCTCCAAGGTGGGTACTGTGGCCGGTGGTCTTGTTACCGATGGTAAGGTACACAACAAGGATAAGGCTCGTGTCATCCGCGATGGTATCGTGATCCACACAGCACCTATCGATGCCCTGAAGCGTTACAAGGACGATGCTAAGGAGGTAGCAACAGGTCTGGAGTGCGGTATCTCACTGGTGAACTTCAACGACATCCAGGTAGGTGATATCATCGAGACCTTCACCGAGATCGAGGTAGAACAGAAACTTTAATGGAAGAAAAAAATCAGTTTGTCCGTCAGGTAGCCGAACAGAAATACGAGTTCGGCTTCACCACGGATGTACATACAGAAATCATTGAGAAGGGGCTGAACGAGGATATCGTTCGGCTCATCTCTGCTAAGAAAGGGGAGCCCGAGTGGATGCTTGAGTTCCGCCTGAAGGCTTTCCGTTATTGGCAGGAACAGACGGAGCCGAAGTGGGGGCATGTTCATGTGCCGCCTATCGACTATCAGGCCATCAGCTATTATGCCGACCCGCTGGCCAAGAAACCTGCTGGCGACGGTAAGATCGACCCTGAGCTCGAGAAAACCTTCGACAAGTTGGGTATTCCTCTTGAAGAGCGTCTGGCCCTTAGTGGCAATACGGCTGTCGATGCCATCATGGACTCCGTATCGGTGAAGACCACCTTCAAGGAAAAACTGCGCGAGAAAGGTGTCATCTTCTGTTCCATCGGCGATGCCATCAAGGAGCATCCCGACTTGGTGCGCGAGTATCTGGGATCTGTGGTGCCTTATCGTGATAATTTCTTTGCAGCCCTCAACTCGGCTGTGTTCAGCGACGGTTCGTTTGTGTATATCCCCAAGGGTGTGCGCTGTCCGATGGAGCTGAGCTCTTATTTCCGCATCAATGCCAGAAATACGGGACAGTTTGAGCGCACGCTGATTATTGCCGACGATGATGCTTACGTCAGCTATCTCGAAGGCTGCACAGCTCCTATGCGTGATGAGAACCAGTTGCATGCCGCTATCGTCGAGATTATCGTGAAGGATCGGGCTGAGGTGAAGTACTCTACCGTCCAGAACTGGTATCCGGGCGATGAGAACGGTAAGGGTGGCGTGCTGAACCTCGTGACGAAGCGTGGCGATCTGCGTGGCGTCGATTCCAAACTCTCCTGGACACAGGTAGAGACGGGTTCGGCCATCACCTGGAAGTATCCCTCTTGCATCTTGCGTGGCGATAACTCTCAGGCAGAGTTCTATTCTGTCGCTGTGACCAATAACTATCAGGAGGCCGATACGGGTACGAAGATGATACATATTGGCAAGAACACCAAATCGACCATCATCTCGAAGGGTATCTCGGCAGGTCACTCGCAGAACTCTTATCGCGGACTGGTGCGTGCGGCTGCTACGGCTGATAATGCGCGAAACTACTCCAGTTGCGACTCGCTGTTGCTGGGTTCCGACTGTGGAGCTCATACCTTCCCTTATATGGATGTGCACAACGATACGGCTATCTTTGAGCACGAGGCTACGACCTCGAAGATCTCAGAAGACCAGCTGTTCTATTGCAACCAGCGAGGCATTCCTACCGAACAGGCAGTGGGACTTATCGTCAACGGCTATGCGAAGGAGGTCTTGCAGAAACTCCCGATGGAGTTTGCGGTCGAGGCTCAGAAACTGCTCAGTGTGTCGCTTGAGGGAACAGTAGGCTGAACGTAATTCTTACAGGAATATGAATATTAGTCTCAGATCAAAATCATTCTCCGTCAGACTGACTCGGCGAGTCGTTCTGGTGATGCTGGTGACGATGTCGTTCATCAGCGGACTGATTTTTATCTGGGCAACAGTCTCGATGGGGATGATGTCGAAGGCACATTATCACGACGTGCTCGATATCACTAACCAGAAGGTAGGTAAGATTATGACTGCCGTTGAGGTGGCCGCTATCAACAACGTGAGTGAGATTGAGCGTAACCTCGATTCGCCAGAGCGGGTATTCGCTGCGATGAAGGGCGAGCTGGAACTCAATCCGCACGTCATCGGCTGCGGTCTGGCTTTCATTCCCGACTATTATCCCCAGCAGGGACATTGGTTTGAACCATACGTCGTGCGTCACGACAATGGTGAGATAGAGTCGCTTCAGATCGGTTCTGCCTCTCACGACTATCTGAAGTCAGAATGGTATCTCAAGGCCTTGACCGAAGAGGGCGGCTATTGGTCGAATCCCTATTACGATGCGCATGGTGCGAAGGCGATGCTCTGTACCTATTCCAAGCCTGTGCGCGATGCGCAGGGACGTATCGTTGCCGTTTTTGGGGCAGATGTGTCGCTCGACTGGCTGAAGGATCAGTTGCATGAGATCGACAAGAGTGAGCGTCAGAATTTCTTCGTGTTGGATTCTACCGACAGGGCTTTTGCGCCATATAGCTTCATCATCGGTCGTAAAGGCGACTATATCGTTCACCCCGACGAGCACCGTATCCTGCATAAGAACTATATGGAGGAGGCCAAGTATACAAATTCGGATGGTGACGACAATCTGGGCATCTTGATGCGGAAAGGCCAGAGCGGTCAGGAGATCGTTGATGTCGATGGCATAACCTCCTATGTGTTCTATGCACCGTTAGAGCAGTCGGGTTGGGCGATGGCCATCGTCGTGCCTGCCTTTACCATCTTCTTTATGGGCATTCTGGTAGGATGTATCACCCTCTTGTTGCTGTTTATCGGCCTGATGGTGGTGTTCCATATTTGTCATGTCTCTATCCGTAGGGCTACCCTGCCGCTCAAGCAGTTGTCTGTCTCTGCCGATGAGGTGGCTAAGGGGAACTTCCACACACAGTTGCCTGTCATCGAGCATGATGATGAGATCAAGTTGCTGCGCGACTCGTTCGATACGATGCAGCATTCTCTGTCGCAATATGTCAAGCAGCTTACGACTACTACCGCCCAGAAGGCAGCCATCGAGAGTGAGTTGCATGTGGCTCGCAGTATCCAGATGTCGATGCTGCCAAAGACTTTCCCGCCATTCCCTGAGCGCTCTGATATCGATATCTTCGGCAAGCTGACGCCCGCAAAGGCGGTAGGTGGCGACCTCTTTGATTTCTATCTTAACGACAATCAGCTCTTCTTCTGCGTGGGCGATGTCTCTGGAAAGGGCGTGCCGGCCTCGCTGGTGATGGCTGTGGCGCGATCGCTGTTCCGTAATATCTCTGCCCATACGGCTGAGCCCAATCGTATCATGGGCTCTCTGAACGAGGCGCTTGCAGATGGCAACGAGAACAATATGTTCGTCACGCTCTTCATGGGTGTGCTCAATCTCGAGAATGGTTGTCTGTCCTATTGCAATGCAGGGCATAACGAACCGATCCTGATCTCCGACAACGTACAGTTCATGGCTTGCGACCCGAACCTGCCTGCAGGCATCGAGTCCGGTTGGGACTTTACGCTGCAGGAGACGCAACTGACACCAGGCACCACGCTCTTCATCTACACCGACGGACTGAACGAAGCCGAGAATGCGGTTCAGGAGCAGTTTGGCGACAACAGAATGCTCGCAAAGGCAGGAGAGCTGTTGTCGAAATCGCTTTCTGCCGAACAGATTGTGAATGAAATGACTGAAGCCGTGCACCGTTTTGTGGGCGACGCTGAACCCAGCGACGACATGACGATGCTGGCTATTCAATATAAAGGCAAATAGTAACAAACATGTTAGAAGTAAAGAACCTACATGCCAAGATTGGCGACAAGGAGATATTAAAAGGCATTGACCTTGTGATCAACGATGGTGAGACGCATGCCATCATGGGGCCTAACGGATCGGGAAAAAGCACGCTGAGTGCCGTCCTCGTGGGCAATCCGCTTTACGAGGTGACCGATGGCGAGGCCTGGTTCAACGGCAAGAACCTGCTGGAGATGAAGCCCGAGGATCGTGCCCACGAAGGTCTGTTCCTCTCGTTCCAGTATCCTGTGGAGATTCCCGGGGTGTCGATGACCAACTTCATGAAGGCTGCCATCAACGAGAAGCGCAAGTATCAGGGCTTGGAGCCGATGAATGCCGCTGAGTTCCTGAAGCTGCAGCGCGAGAAGCGTAAGATCGTGGAGCTCGATTCTAAGTTGGCTAACCGTTCCGTCAACGAGGGGTTCAGCGGTGGCGAGAAGAAGCGCAATGAGATTTTCCAGATGGCGATGCTCGAGCCGAAGCTCTCTATCCTCGACGAGACCGACTCTGGTCTTGACGTCGATGCGATGCGCATCGTGGCCGAGGGTGTGAACAAGCTTCAGACGCCAGAGACCTCGTGTATCGTCATCACCCACTACGACCGTCTGCTGGAGATGATCCGTCCGCAGTTCGTCCACGTGTTGTATAAAGGCCGTATCGTGAAGACGGGCGGTCCTGAGCTCGCCAAGGAGATTCAGGAGCACGGCTACGACTGGATTAAAGAAGAAATCGGAGAAGAGTAATGGCAAGCGAGAAACAATACATAGAACTTTACGAGCAGGCCCGACAGACGATCTTCGACCATTCGCCCGAGGCGATGAACGCCGTGCGCGATCAGGCCTTCGAGGACTTCCGCCAACAGGGCTTCCCGTCGAAAAAGGTGGAGCGATACAAATATACCGATATCGAGAAGTTGTTTGCGCCCGACTATGGCGTGAACCTCAGTCGTCTTGAGATACCTGTCGATCCCTATCAGGCCTTCCGCTGCGACGTGCCCAACCTCTCGACGTCGCTCTATTTCGTGGTCAACGACTCGTTTTATGCGCAGATGCAGCCCAAAGGTCATCTTCCAAAGGGGGTGATCGTTGGTTCGGTGAGAGCCTATCCTGAGTTTGCCGCCAAGTATTATGCCAGGTTGGCCAAGACCAGTGAGGATGCTGTGACGGCGCTCAACACGATGCTGGCTCAAGACGGCATGTTCGTCTATGTGCCCCGTAACGTCAAGGTCGATCGTGCCATTCAGGTGATCAACATCCTGAAAGCCACACCTCAGAACGCCCAGCGCGTCGTACCCGATCTGATGGTCAACCGTCGTGTGCTCATCGTGCTCGAGGAAGGGGCAGAACTGAAGATGCTCTTCTGCGACCATGCGGCCGACGACCGTAACTTCCTCGCCACGCAGGTTATCGAAGCCTATGTGGGCGAGAATGCCTCGCTCGACCTCTATTGCCTCGAGGAGACTCATTATAAGAATGTACGCGTGAGCAATGTCTATATCGACCAGCAGGCCAACAGTCGTGTGAACCACAATGTGATCACGCTCCACAACGGCATCACCCGCAATAAGCTCGACCTGACCTTCTCGGGCGAGGGCGCCGAGTGTCAGTGCTACGGTTGCGTGATTGCCGACAAGCAGCAGCATGTCGATAACAACACGCTGATAACCCATCACGTGCCCCACTGCACCTCGAACGAGCTCTATAAGTATGTGCTCGACGATAAGGCCACAGGCGCCTTTGCCGGACGTGTGCTCGTCGAGCATGGTGCACAGAAGACCACCTCGCAGATGACCAATCAGAACCTGACGGCTACGAAAGAGGCGCGTATGTACACCCAGCCGATGCTCGAGATCTATGCCGACGACGTGAAGTGTGCCCACGGCTCTACCGTAGGTCAGCTCAACGATGCGGCCCTCTTCTATATGCGACAGCGAGGCATCTCGCTCGAAGAAGCGCGACTGCTCCTGCAGAATGCCTTCATCAACGAGGTCATCGACAAGATGCAGCTCGAACCGCTGCGCGACCGTCTCCACTATCTGGTAGAGAAGCGCTTCCGAGGCGAACTCAACAAGTGCGATGGTTGCCGACTCTGTAAGTAGGATATATTCCTTTTAACTAACTATAAATAGGACAGTATGAAAATCAGAATGTTTTTCGCAGCTGTGCTGACGATGTTCAGTGCAACAGCCTTGGTGGCACAGGAGATGCAGTTGCCGCCAATCCCCGTCGATCCCGCCGTACGTATCGGTAAACTCGACAACGGACTTACCTATTACATCCGTCACAATGAGTATCCTGAGCATGTAGCCAACTTCTACATTGCCCAGCGTGTAGGCTCTATCAATGAGGACGAGTCGCAGCGCGGTCTGGCTCACTTCCTCGAGCACATGGCCTTCAACGGCTCAGAGCACTTCAAGGGCAATGGCATTATCGAGTTCTGCCGTTCACTCGGCGTAGAGTTCGGTAGCGACCTGAATGCCTATACCTCTATCGACCAGACGGTCTATCGTGTCTGCAACGTTCCCACCAAGCGGGCTACCGCTCTCGACTCCTGTCTGCTCATCCTGAAAGACTGGTCGAACGGCCTGTTGCTGGAGCCCGAGGAGATCGATAAGGAGCGCGACGTCGTGCACAACGAGTGGAGACTGGGTGAAGGTCCTTCTCAGCGCATGCTGCAGCGCGCACTGCCTAAGACCTATCCTGGTTCTAAGTATGGCGAGCGTCTGCCCATCGGTCTGATGTCTGTCATCGACAGCTTCAAGCCTCAGACATTGCGTGCTTACTATCATAAGTGGTATCGTCCTGACAATCAGGCCATCATCGTAGTGGGCGATATCGATGTGGACCACATGGAGGCAAAGATCAAGGAACTTTTCGCTGGCATCAAGGTCGATCCCAATGCGCCCAAAGTGGTGCCTGAGCTTGTGCCCGACAATAAGGAGGCTATCTATGTCTATGAGAAGGACAAGGAGATGCAGATGGCTAACGTCTGGGTGATGATGAAGCACGAAGCTACCAAGCCCGAAGAGAAGGCCAGCATGGCATATCTCGTCCAGGACTATGCTGTCAGCGTCATCTCGCAGATGATCAACCAGCGCCTGTCTGAGATGACACAGGATGCTGCATGCCCCTTCTTCCAGGGATTTGCCGATGATGCCAACTACCTGCTCTCAAGGACCAAGGACTGCTTCGAGCTGATTGGTATCCCCAAGGAGGGTAAGGAGATGGAGACGCTGCAGGTGCTCTATCGTGAGGCTAAGCGTGCCCGTGAGTTC
>OMXO01000064.1 GCA_900315035.1 uncultured Prevotella sp. | reverse complement strand
TGACGGTAAGGACATGAAACAGCTGAAGGGCACAGGTTGCTACTGCGTGAAGTACAAGGAGTACTGGGCAGACGGCGAAGAGCACTACGAGGACATCGAGATTGTATGTCAGAAGCTCGAGAACGGTCCTGTTAGTTTCGAGAATCCTTGGAAGTAACTGATATTTTTACCTTCGACCCAGTCTTTGGGTCTGGGCCGAAGGTCTTTTATTTTAGATTTAAGTTATGGGTAAATTTGTAACAATGGGTGCAATGCTCCAATGCAGTTTCGGTATGACACCGACCGCCTTAGTGGTAACGGTACCTCTTCGTCCTAAGTGTGGCAATATGCTGATGGCTACAACTATGGACATGATTCCAGGTACAAACATTCCAACGTTTGGAATGTGCCAGTCCTTGTCCAACCCTACTGTCGCCTCGGCAACATCAGCGGCAATGGGAGTGCTGACACCTATGCCATGTGTTCCAGTGATAACAACACCATGGGCACCGGGAAGTGCCCAAGTGAAGGTGATGAACATGCCTGCACTGACCGACAACAGCAAATGTATGTGCACATGGGGAGGTAATATTTCAATTACAAATCCGGGGAACACTGCTATGGCGACAGTGAAATAAGAATTATGAGTAGGAAGGTAACACTGGCTACCATATTTCTCATGCTGCTCCTGCTCCCTGCAGGGGCGCAGAAAATGAAAATAGAGAAATTTAAACGGGTCAAGTTTGATCTGTTAAATCACTCTCTATTGCCAGTGGATAAGAAACAAGCCACTCTTGACCTGATGACCGATGAGACTGGTTTTGAAGTGAAAGCTGACGGAAAGACAGATGTTAAGGTGGAAGCTGGAGAGGGGAAACTGACGTTGTTGGCCCCGCACAAGACAAAGTTTCTTGTAATCAAACATCCTGATTATGGCCAATTCACTTGGAAGGTGCCGGGAAAGGGATTAAGGAAGAAAAAGCATTATCAGGCTAATTTATGGACAGATAAGCCTGGAAAAGAATATAAATTATCTAAGCAATGGGTGGTCTTCAGAGTCGAACCTGAGAATGCTATCTTACAGGTGGATAGTAATGTCGTCTTACTGAGGGATGGACTAGCTCAGATGAATCTCCCATTGGGGAAACACCCTTATCGCGTAGAGGCTCCATTTCACAAGGAACAGTCTGATACTCTTGAGCTTACGGATAGTGCTAAATTGTATAAGACAGTCTCTCTGCAGTCTTTCTATTCTTATGTGACCGTTAGGACGCCGATGCCTGACGGCATCATTTTTTTAGATGGGCAGCAGATAGGAAAGGGAGAAGCGACGAGCGGGCATCTGCAGGCAGGAACGCATCATTTATTAGTAGCAAAAGGACAGACAAATTTCTATGAGACGTATGTCAATGTGGGCAATGCCGAGAAAAGAGTTATAGAATTAACTGCAGATGATTTGCAGCCAAAACAGATGAATTTGAAGCGTAGTGTGATTGTGTCAGATACTATCCTCGCTCAAAAAACGGATAGTGTCAATCAAACACAGACAGACAAACAATCTTTAGCAAAGGCACATGTTATTATTACTGCGCCAAACGATAGTACCGAGATATGGCTTAACCAGGAATTTGTGGCTATCGGAAAATGGGAGGGAGAACTTGAATTAGGGTACTATATTGTCAATACTCAAAAAGACGGCTTAATGTCAGCGACGGTTCCTTTGTGGGTGGATGATAATCTCCCTGTACTATTAGATATGAGTGCGCCTATGGCGAGTTACGGTCTACTGAATATCCATAGCAATGTCGTGGGTGCTACTATTTTTATTAATAAGATTAAGGTGGGGATGACTCCATTTGTGGTGACACATCTGCCGGCAGATAAACCATGTAAGGTTCGCTTGACATCCGAGGGCTATAGAGATGCAGAGGCTGTTATCGTACCGATTGGTAATGACATGGTGGATGTGAACATGAAAATGAAACGACTATAGAACGGTATATAGATGAATACATGTTTTGAACAACAACGAGTATCTGCCGCACGGATTATGGTAGTTGGTTGCGGTGCCTTGGGTAACGAGGTGCTGAAGAATCTTGTGTTGTTAGGCGTGGAACATCTTATTGTAGTCGATTTTGATGTCGTGGAGGTTGGAAACCTTTCGCGATCAGTCCTTTTTTCAAAAAAAGATGCCGAACAACACCGTTTGAAAGTAGATGTGGTGGCTGAGCGATTACAAGCGATGAACCCATTGTTGGATATTCAAACTATCTGTGGGGATATTGCCTATGATGTGGGGCTTGGACTTATTAGGCGGCAAGATGTTGTGATTGGATGTGTTGATAGTCGTTGGGCGAGATATTGTATTAACCGATTGTGTATGCGTGCAGGTATTCCTTGGGTTGATGGTGGAATAACAGAACTTGAAGGTACAGCACGTGTGTTCATTCCTGGTTGCAATTGCTATGCATGTAATTTAGGACCTAAAGGCCTTGAGGAGTTAACTCGACGTATGCCATGCTCAGGTATCATCCGGCGCCATGAAGTGGCAGGACATTCACCAACAACATCAATTGTAGCTTCAGTTATTGGGGCTGTACAAGTGCAGGAAGCACTCAAATTGGTGCATAGGGATCTGATTGAACAAGGAGAACTAACCTCACTTTGTGGAAAGATGTTTTATTATGATGGTCTGCATCTTACAACGAAATTAGTTACGTTTCAGGCTTATGACAATGATTGCGCTGTACATGATTTATGGGAACCTGTACAACCCTCAGAACTGACTGCAGACAATACTGTTAGGGAAGCATTGGAGCAGATTTGTGTGATGTTATCAGTTCAAGAGCCAATAATTAGTCTGGAGAGCGACTGCTTTGTAGACTACGTTGTAGAACGTTCGAATGATCGTCGCACTGACGTTATGATTCCCGGTCACACTGTTGAACAGTTCATTGAACAAAGTACAACATTAGGAGGAATCCCGTATAGTGAACTATATCAGCATGAATATCGAGAGATTGACTATCAGTTCCCATACCAAGATTATAGCTTGGCGCAGTTGGGCATTCCCTCTTGGGATGTGCTTCACGTTGTCGCAGATGGAAATGAGTATTATCTGGAAATGAAATAGCAATGAGGATAAATAGGAATCTATCACAAATTAGGGCAGAAGTGTTGCTTAACTATCTCTATCCGGAGATGGAAAGTCAGTGGATTGCCATTGATAAGGGTACTTTCTACCGGAATTATAATCAGGATGCATTGTCTATCGATGAGAAAGAAAAAAAGGTGGTACTTGCTCGTGATGGGTTCCTTCGTCTGCTGCCTGATGGACTTTTGACGAAGAATGATGACTTGCGAGGTGAGGACTTTGCAGCAAAGTATAAAGAATTGGAATGGCGTAGAGAACTTCTCAATGAGGCATTTTCACCATTCGATACCTATGTGTTCCTCAAGAAACTGACGATAGAACGTAAGGCGTCAGAGTTGTTGGATCAGAAACTAACGTTTCTCTTAAAAAGCTACTTCGGTTTTGATATAAACAAGGAATCCAATGCTTTGGTTAAGGAGGCTGCCATATTGTTACCTTTCGTCAGCCGGTGGAGAGGTGACTTAGGTTTTGTTGCGAATTTACTTGGTGCACTAATGAACTGTGAAGTAGAAATGACAAAAGGTCGATATAGCCATCAGGACACAACCCGTAATTGGTTGCCTGTGGTCAGGTATAAATTGCTAATTCCAGGGCTGACGGCAGAACAATTTAAGATGTTGAAGGTGGATCTTGTTCCTCTGGGTGACTTCCTGAAGGAGTGGTTTGTTCCTTTTGAAGTGAGGTGCGAAATTGATGTCAAGGAACATTCGCAGCCTCAGAATCCAGATGGTAGACTGACACTTAATTATAATACAGAACTGAATCAATAATACATAAAGCAAGTTTATGGATCTGAATTCAAGAATTAACTGGTTACCAGGAATGGAAATCACCTCACAGACCTTCATCGGTTTGGAGGAAAAGTTGGATTTCCAACAACAGATTGCTATCAGGGCGGCTTTAGGTAGTACACGCATGGGTATGCTGCCTGGGGCTACATTGAGCTGTAGCGGTATTTTCGTTAAGAATACCTTTGAAATTGAACGACTACAATGTATGGCCCTCCTTCCATCTGGAAAGATTGTTGATGCTGACGAACCAGTGGTTGTGACGATTCCAATGCTGTTCGGCGATAGCTACTATCTGACGGTCGGGGTCGGTGAAGGTCTTACTGAGTTTGAGAAGGAAGGCGTGGCCTATATCCGTCCACATTATGAATATGCCATTCATACTCAGGATGAAATTGATGCAAGTGATGTGATGCCGCTGATGCATTTCATGGTAAGGGAAGGTGTGTTCTCTATAGATGCAGACTATATTCCACCATGTTTGTTGCTGACGAGTGATTCTCGATTTGAGAAATACATTGCGAAATTCGTGTCTCAGATTGATGCTATCACTTCCCACCAAAACCTGATAGAGGGAGAGGGAAAACGGGCTTTGTTGCATTATCTCTTCATTTTGAAAGGGTATAGCCTTAAAAACAATGTGCATGATTTCTTGATGATGCTTCAAGAAATAGCACAAGCGGTAGATTATTATATCATCAAGCCTAACACAGAGCAACAGGTTGAGATGCTCGAACCAAAGCAGTCTGATATCGCTCAGTGGTTAAATTGGTTTGAGACTTTTCTGTCGGGTGTTATTGTCGTGCTTGATAAGGTTGTGCTGGAAGATAACACAATAGACTATGATGCATTGCTTAGACAGGCAAAAGCTGAGCTGTATGAGCAGTTGCATGAGGAATTGATTGTGAAACTTCTAGCCGAGACGAAGATAGAACTGCTGAAGATTGTGAAGGAAGAATTACAGAACTCACTGGCTCAGCAGACGTTGACACTAACCGAGTATATCAATAATAACTTGAGGCCGAGCCTTGAGGAGCATTTGCGTTCAGAATTGGAACAGTTGCTTAACGAAATGGAAGGTGACCTCAGAGAGAGATTATATGAGCGGCTTTACGAGAATTTGTTTGAACACCTGTTCAATGCACTCTATGTACCTGAGCCGGAAAGTGAGAAATTCGTACCGATGATTTAATGCCTATGTCTAATTTGTCCATACCTTTGCAAGTGTTGAAATCCGGCCTCGCCCGTCAGGACAGCATTAAAGCCTCACTTGATGAGTCGCTTCAGTTGCTGCTTACTACGCCGCGATACAATAATGTGGCTGATACCAATTTCGGTTTCGTCTTTAATAATATGCGGTTTGAGATCTTTGATGAGCATGAAGGAGTTATATATAATTCTGGTGACACGATTTATGAGACTGGCATTAAGGATATATATTCAAAGAAAATTTCCGGTTCTTCAAAAAACATGAATACCTTCGCTGCTGAATTGAAAGAGGTCGTGAGAAAATACGAGAAACGGTTGGAGGATGTTGCAGTCACCATGACTTATATCCGGGAAGAGAGACAAATCTATATCACTGTAAAGGGTATAATTGTCTCTACTAAAGAGAATTATGTGTTCACCAGTGTTATTCGGGTTTGGAAATAAATGAGTCAGGAAAATGAAACAAACGATATTTGAAAACAGACAGAAAGCAGAAGAACTCATGCAGGAGGCTATCCGTATATGGAGAGCGAGCGATCATCCAGACCAGTTAGAAGGAATCGAGCAGGATCCTGTATTTTCATTGCTGATGACGGCATTGGCCTATCAATCCAATGAGACCGAGGCTACCTTGGAACAGATGAAGTCTGAGGTCCTTCAGGAGTTTGATCGTATGTTGATTCCATATGAAGTAGGACATGCCATTCCTGCCACTGCAGTCGTTGAAACAGCGTTGCAGCAAGGCCTCCCCATGATGGAGCTGTCTGAAAATCAGGTGTTTTCGCTTGAGGAGTCTGAAGCCTCTTTCATTCCCTTACTTAAGACACGTATTGTGAACGCTGCCATACAGTCGGTTGTCAGGATTGATGGCCGCCGATGGAAAGTAACATTGAAATTAGACTCGCCAATCCAAGACCTGTCAGGTTTCTCCTTTGCTATTAAGAATCAGAATTTTAAGGATCTGAAAGTGTCAATCAAGGGACAACTACTACCATTGGTCAATCCTTGGGATTTCTCGGATCTTCCATTATGTTCTTGCTTTGCTGTAGATTCTATCCTCTATAATCGTACACCAACCTATGCTGCAAATGTTCCTTGCTTGGATCTCTTTGCAAGACATAATGTGCGTATGTATACCATTAAAAAATTCCATTCAAGCAAATTTAATTTGGCGGAGATGGAAACTATCGATATGGTTTTTGAATTTTCAGGTATTAAGGATGGTTTTCTTTTCGATAAATCGAATCTGTTGCTAAATACAATAATACTTGTTAATGCGAACATTCATACTGCTGATCTTACATCTGCAACTCCGATCGTTCGTGTTGCGGGCTACCAAAGTCAAAGTTCTGAATCCGGGGGTGCAGGACAGCAATTCATGCATATGTTGAGACCATCTTCCGATCAGTTGTATGGCCAAGTGCCAGTGGAGGTGCGTAAGATGACTGCTGATCGTTTTAATCAAGGACGACTAGTTAGTCTTTTGAATTCTTTAATTGGCAGATATTATACAGACTTTTATGCCTTTCTAAACCTGAAGCAAGATGCTAACGATCGTGTGATGCAAACACTAATAGATATTTTGGCACGTATGAGAGATGCTGCTAGACAGGATGAAGAGCAGAGGGTGCCAGGTGTCTATATAATGCTTAATCCTCAGGTTGACAGACAACAACCTATCAGTCTATCTGTACGCTATGTAACGACTGAGGGGTCAGCTGTTAACTCTCGGCTGAAGCCAGACAGTTCTTTCCTGCCACCTTCTGGATTTGATAGTTCTGCTACGCGTCAAATCGCTCCTCCTATTTTAGGTAGCGATGAGGTTCTTGACAGACTAGAAATAGCTAGTCTTACAAGATATTATTTGACAACAAATGACCGATTGGTAACTCCTGCAGACTTGAAGTTGTTTTGTTACAATGAATTGTTGGTACGTTTTGGCATTACTCGTTCAATGGTGAAAAGTGTCATGGTTAGTCATCGACAGCAACGGGACCATTGGGGAGTTGGTTATGAGGTTCTTGTCGAAATAGTATTGGTGGATAATAATTTTATCCGCCGTGGTTTTGAGGATAAAATACCCCAGACAGAAACATTGCTTCAGGCTATGATGAGTGTCAGGAGTACAAATATTTATCCGATAGTGGTAACGATTCAAATAGAGAAAAAGAGCAAATAAATATGGAAGATTTCTTTTTAGACATTGCGTATAAGAATAAAACTGTGCGGTTTAAGGTGGTTAACCCTCAGGCTCCACTGACAACGCTGGTCGATAACTTGCGTCATGCCATTGGTGAGGATGGCCGTTTGATATTTGATTTCCCTTCGATTGATCAGACTGGCGCTCCGTTGGATTACTTCTTTGGTAAAGAGGATCCTGATGTGCATGAAATTAGAGTGATGCGACCTCGTATAGGTCATGAGGATCAGACTCTGGCTGACTATAACGTAAAGAATGGTGATCTGGTGTATCTGATGCCAGATCCAATACCGGGTTGAAGGAGAATAGCTTGATGCAGAATGATAGCCTGAAGTATGACCCTGCTCAGCTTAGCGGACGCAACCGCCGGCTGTGGTATGAGTGGCAACAACTGGAATGTGGTCTGGCAGATAGCCAGGAGATCTCTTTTCAGGTGATGAGGCGGAATGTGGCTGGTCTTCCGACTAGGTATCTCATAAATTATCATCTGCGTAGTATATGTGGCGTGGAGCATGAAGAACATTTGAATGAGCCAGGTGTGAAAAATGCTCCTCGGTATGCTAAAGGTTATAAAATGATGATAGATTTACCTTCTGGTTATCCATGCGTAGATGCACAGCCTGTGTTGCAGTTTTTGACGGCAGACACCACAGGAAAGCCAATTCCGCATCCTTGGCATCCAAATATTAGGTATTTTGGTCCTTTTGCCGGACGGGTTTGCATCAATATGATAGATTCCTTTACCGATTTGCTATGGGGGGTTAGGCGTGTGGCATCTTATTTACGCTATGATATTTATCATGCCTTGATGGAGCCTCCTTACCCAGAGGATTTGAAAGTCGCATCATGGGTTGTGCGTCAAGGGGAACCCAATGAATGGATTATTTTTGAACAAATGAAATAATATGAAGATAAAAGTTAGTATCATCTTTGTACTGATTAGTTGTTTATGGCTATGTGGCATTCATGCCCAAACAGTTAGAACCATTAGTGTAGGGCAGGGAGCTTCCTATACTGATCATCTGTCATTAAAGGAAGATGTGAAGGATATGGACTTGATGGTCAAATTCGTTTTTAACGAAGAGGCCAATAACTTAACGGTCACATTGATTTCTTATCGGACACTTTTTGTGTTTTGGGACAATGTTCACTTCAAACCTTTAATTAAGGGCAGAAAACTCCGCCCAGATCAGTTGCCATATGTCGTGGAGTACAACCCAAAGGATAAGTTCAAGGTAAGCAAATTGTTTAAGGCTTCTATCCCTAAGCCCACGAAAGAATTTTTCTTTAACCGGTGGATAGATTATGAAGGACTTCAACCTGCACCGCAGGATTATAAGATGGTGAATGACTTTATTTCCCAAACCTTTGATATTCAAAATAAAAGAGATCTTGTAACGATTCGACTTCGTGATGTTTTCCTTATGGATAAGATTGAAAAGAAGAAATACAATCTTTATAATATCCCGTTAGGTAGAGATTTGAATCTTGAATATAAGATTACTATTATGCGTAATCCATGCTTTGGACTTGATGACGAATTGGCTTCTGCAAAAAAGGCTTTGGAGGGCATTACTACTAATTATGCTACATTGTCAAAGAGGTTTGGAAATCGATTAGTGCCTACACAGGAGACCAAGACTTTGCTTGATGGCTTGAAGGCCACGATACAAGACCAGTTTCCGCCAAAAAGTGTTGATAGCCCTTGCAAGGATATTCAAGAAACTTGGAACAAGTATAATTTATATGTGGATTCTATTGCCGCATTAAAATGCGAAGTAGAAAGTGTTGAAAGTACTGTTGCCGCAAGCAGCTTTTCTCCAGATGGATTGAAAATCCTGATGGCTAAGTCACGGCAGATAGATATCATTGTGTCTCGTTGGCTTATGAGCAAGGATCCTATAGAATGTCGTGACCTTATCAGTCAAGGACGGCGTATTATAGATGAGGTAAATGCGATGATAGGTAAGCGGACAGGAAATACTGCAGAGCAACAAAAAGCAGTTGCTACGTTCCGTGCAGCAGAGCGTTATTTCAATAGTACGTGTAAATGAGAAAGGTAATAATGATAAGGCTGAAATACATAGGACTGATTGTTTGTCTGATGCTTTTTTCTGGTTTGATGAAAGCTCAGGAAACAGCATCGCCTGAAGCCGTATCTCCTGAGGTGGCTCAACTGAAGTTGGAAATAGAGACTCGATTGTCGCAGTTTTCTGATGAACTTAACCAACTGTTTGCGGTGAGTCAAATGCCACTTTCATTTGATGGGAATGTCGAGGCTTCCCAATCGCTTATTTCTGCGATGGAACAGCGTATGAATTACCTCAACCAATCGTATAATACATTAGATGTCAAGTGGAATACTTATTATCAGGCTCAGTTGATGGATATTGCTAATGACGAAGAGCTAATGGAGAAAGTTGCTTCATTCGAGGGACAGAAACAGGTCGTGAAGGACTCACTTGATGCTAAGACGCAGGTCGTGGAGGCTGTTATGAAGTTTGTTGAAGCTGATAAATATATAATAAGTCAGGTTAGTGTATATAAGTCCTTATATAAAAAAGCATACCAGCTATCTTTGCTTCAGAAGTTAGCACCACAATTAGAAAAAGTAAAAGCTAAAGAACAAATCGTCTTTGGTGAACTGCAGAAAAACTATGAACAGGCTAAGGCATCCACAGAGCTTGTTCCCACCCTATCCAAGAGAATGGATGTATTAGATAGTCAGTTTGTTATCATGAAGAGTGTATCGGAAAAAGTACAGGCGTTGGAATATAAACCGTTTGTCCAGCGGGTGAAGGATTATGTCCTAGGCTTTGCTGCAGTTGCTATTATTCTATTGTTCCTGAATGGTATTCTGACAAAGTTCAATGCTTACCGCGATAAGGTCGCAAATCTGAAAAAATATAAAGAAATGATGAACAACCAAGGTCAGGGTACAAACTATCCGACTATTTAAACGATAAAGATATGAGTAAGAATAGAATGTTTCGATATTTATTTCTGTTGATAGCTTTCGTGGGACTTGAAGGCTGTCAAGAAACTCCTACTGATGCCGATGTCAATATAGATGAAATTTTCAGCACGGATACTGTCGAAGATGGGCAGTTGAATGTTGAGGCAATGAAAGTGTTGAGTGTCAATTTCTCCCCTGATCGTAAGTATTTCCATGTTTATGTTGGTTTCAACCACGATGTGGGACCTTATCATTTTACTGATTCCAATGATGTGACAATTAAGGTTTCGGAGTCTGTAGGGGGAATCCTGCAAGAAAAAAAGACTGCTGCAAAGTTGATTGGTGTTAAGAATACCGAGGGCGATGAAGTTGCTAAACGGAAAGTTAAGTGTTTGGCGCTTGTTGATTTGACCCAACCGCAGGATGTACTTGATAAGGTGAGGGACGCAGTTAAGGAAATTCAAGCAGTTTTCTCGCATAAGAATCTCTTTGTCTCATTTATGGATGGACAAAACGTGTCAGAGACAATTGAAGTGACAGATTATGTTTTAGAGAATTATTTCAAGTCACATCCGGAACAGTACTGCTATTTGTATCGTTCTATCTTGCTTAAGAAACGCGAAATGGAGGACCATCTTGGGGTATGGGCCGACGCAAAGAAGATGGGGCTAATTGTTTTCTCAGATGAGAAAGTCTACGGGGATAATGATGAGCCGGTTGATCCGAAGCATTTTGAATTGCAGCAAACGTTGGTTAATTCCGATTCCTTGCGTGATGAAAGGTTATCTGTATTTGCAGTGTCATTAGGCAAAATGGTGGCGGCAGCTGATTACAATGAGGCACAGAGCGTACTGAAAGTTGTCTGTAAAAATACTGGTGGTTTATACCAAGATAAATTCGGATGGACCGAGATGGAAGACCGTTTGTTGGAATCTGAAAGTATGATTGTTGCAAATGAGTTTATCTTTGAGAATCCCGACGGGAAGGTCTATCGTGGCAATCCTCATCGGCTCCGGATAGAGATAATTTCTAATGAAGCAGATAGCGTAATTGGCACCGCTTCCACGAACATTTTTCTTGGAACAGCATATAATCCTGTGATTGTTAATGATCCAGGAACCCTGTGGATGTTTTTGCAGGGGTTAGGATTAGGCTTGTTCTTTATAATAATGGTATATTTGATATTCCAATTTTTGATACCTTATATAAAATATCGTCTTTTCCTAAAAAAATATGTGGTTAAGTATGTAAAAGGCGACATGAGTGTGGGCAATGTTGTTGTTGGTCAGACGTGTTATTTTTGTAAGGCACCTTTCATGGAAGGTGACGACATAGTTGTGAAGTGTAAACATGTCATGCACAAGAGTTGCTGGGACGAAAATGATTATCACTGCCCAGAATTTGGACGACATTGCCAGAGTGGTTCACATTATTATAATTATGCAAATTTGTTCGATTCGAAGAATGCATCATTTTATATGAAGTGGATCTTGGTGTCCATTGTTTCGGCAGTTTTCACTTGGCTGTTCTATCTCCTTTATGTGACAGATTTCCACCAAACGCCAGATACATTGATTGCTCAAATGATGGAACCACGAATCGCAGACATAGGCAATTATGCCATCTTTAACAATGATGAGAATGGCATCAACCAGATACCGGAATTTGGGCTCTTCATAGGTTCCTTCCTCACTTTGGCATTGGCGTCGTTAGCAGTCAGAAGACAGCAAATGAGGCGTCGCGTATTGGATATCCTAATACGTGCTGTCGTTGTCGGTGTCTTCTCATATATGGTTTTCTTGCTCTTTAGATTTATTGCTCAATCATTTGATATGGGCACTTTCTCTGCTATTATTGATTGGATTCCATGGTCAATGATGGCACTCATGGTCGCTTTTGGTTCCACGATAGGTACAAGGATTAAACTGAAGAAATATGTTTTGGCTATCACATTGGTTTTGGGTATTGTATCTATGTATCTTTGGTCTTTCCTATTCAACGACACCCTGTTTTTGGATATCCGCGTGTTGCTGTTAGTGACTTGTATTTTCTTTGCTGTCGGTTTAGCAGTCTCTGTGGCAGAAATGGCCCCCAAGTCAGAACGCTATTTCTTGAATGTTAAAGGGGCAATGAAGGAGATGGATATTGCTTTGTTCAAATGGTTTATTAATAATCCAGATCAGGTGGTTACCATCGGTAAGTCTATTGACTGTTCTCTACAAATGTCTTGGGACATCAAAGGACAGGTAGCACCTATTCAGGCAGAAATTCGCCAAATAAACGGAGTGATGCGTTTGACGGCTATTGAAACAGGCATTGTTATCAATAATAAACCTCTGTCCGTAGGACGTAGTGTCTGGCTTTATCACAACTCATCGTTTAGTATAGGCGATACAACGTTTACCTATATTGAACGCGACCTGTAATAAAGAAAGCCCTACATCTGTTGATGCAGGGCTTTCTTCAACTTTTCTCTGATTACTGTTTCTTTAATAAATCACGAATTTCAGCAAGCAACTCTTCTTGAGTAGGACCAGCTGGAGCGGCAGGTTCTGTCGGTTCTTCCTTTTTGCGGTTTAGTTTGTTGATTCCTTTCAGCATGAGGAAGATACAGAAGGCAACGATCAGAAAATCTACAATATTTTGGATGAACTGACCGTAGGCAAAAACAGAAGCGCCAGCCTCTTGGGCTGCTGCGAGAGTAGAGAACTTCTCGTCAGAACTTAAGTTGATAAACAGGTTGGTAAAATCGATACCACCAGTAGCCAAACCGATAACAGGCATAAGTACATCATTGACAAGAGATGTCACAATCTTGCCAAAAGCGCCACCGATGATTACACCAACAGCCATGTCCATCACATTGCCCTTCATTGCAAACTCTTTGAATTCTTTGATAAATCCCATAATCTTTAATGTTTAATGTTTAACGTTTATTGTTTGAATTGTAATCTTCATTTTGCAATCACAGAATTTTTATCTCTGTTTTTTTGAACTTTTATGCTTTATCTTCGAAGTTTAATCATAATTAAGATAGAAACTGGTTGCAAATTTAGGAAAAAAATTGTAACTTTGTAGCCGAAAATAAAAAAAAATGCTTTTTAGAGCAAAAAAGTTAGTAATAAATAGGTATAAACCCTTTAAATATTAAATGTAAAATGACAAAAGTAGCTATTAACGGCTTTGGCCGTATTGGTCGCCTCGCTTTCCGTCAGATGTTCGAGGCTGAAGGTTATGAAGTAGTAGCAATTAACGATTTGACAAGCCCAAAGATGCTTGCTCATCTTTTGAAGTATGATACCGCTCAGGGTGGCTTCGCTGGCAAGTTCGGTGAGGGTAAGCACACTGTAGAGGCTACAGACAACTCTATCATCGTTGATGGTAAAGAGATTACTATCTATGCTATGCCTAACGCTGCTGAGCTGCCTTGGGGCAAGCTGGGTGTTGACGTAGTTCTTGAGTGCACAGGTTTCTACACATCTAAGGAGAAGGCTTCTGCCCACATCCAGGCTGGTGCCAAGAAGGTTGTTATCTCTGCTCCTGCTGGTAACGATCTG
>OMXO01000087.1 GCA_900315035.1 uncultured Prevotella sp. | reverse complement strand
CAAATTGCGACAAAACGCAAAAATAGCCCCTAAATCTGTCGCAACAGGCGAAAAGAAACAATAAATTTCGGTAAAATGTTGGTGCATTACCATATTTTTTACATGCAGGGACGCCAGCTCAACGCGGAACCCACCAACGGCATCTATATCCAGAACGGGCAGAAACGCGTCAGTAAATAAGCCCTGGTTAAAGAGAAAAAGAATACAAAAAAGAGGTGCTTCTGAAGAAACACCTCTCATAGACTGTCTGTATGTCCTATGATGATTAGGGAAGGCTGATAGCCTCTGAAGGACAAACGCTTGCACAAGTTCCGCACTCTGTGCAAAGATCGGGATTGATAGAATACTTCTCACCCTCAGAAATTGCCTCAACGGGGCACTCACCCTGACATGTACCGCAAGCGATGCAGTCGTCACCAATTACATATGCCATAATACTATAAAATTAAAATTGTTAATATTGTTAATACTCTATTTTGATGATGCAAAGATACGACCAATTTTGGGAAATACCAAACTTTAGGTAGCTTTTTTTCGCAATTTATACGTTGTCGAAATAAACTGCGATATAATAAGCAGACGTTTTCTACGTTATTAATTATAGATGAAACTGAAATTACAAATCACGCTACTGCTGCTGATCACGGCCCTCACGGCGACGGCTCAAGAGCGGAGGATACAGTACAAGCCCTATATCGACTTGCGCCCGCTGCACTTCGGCATCCTCGTGGGCATGAACCTGCAGGATATCGAACTGCAGAATGTGGGGCCGCAGACCATCACGCTCGACGACGGGACTACGGTGGAGAAGACCATCGTCTGCGACGACGACCGATGGAACAGCGGCTTCAGCGTAGGCGTACTGGCCGACCTGCGACTGAGTCAGCACCTAAACCTGCGTTTCTCGCCGACGATGCACTTCGGTGCCAAGCGCCTGGCCTTCCTGAACATGACCGACAGGACAGCCGAGGGCCGACAGGTGGAGGCGACGCAGCACATGAAGAACACCTACATATCGCTGCCCATCGACCTGAAGTTCAGTGCCGAACGCTGGAACAACTACCGCCCTTACCTGATGGCCGGCATCAACCCGATGATTAACCTGACGAGCAAGAACCAGGAGTATATCCAACTGAAACGTACCGACTTCTTCCTGGAAATCGGACTGGGCTGCGACTTCTATCTGCCCTTCTTCAAGCTGATACCCGAACTGAAGTTCTGCTACAGTTTGAGAGACGCGTTAGACCATGGTCATGCCGACGAACTGAAGGATGCCAACATGCGTATGTACACAAATGCTGTGACCAGTGGCCACAGCAAGATGATTGTGTTGACATTCTATTTCGAATGACTATTTCTTCTCGAGATTCAAGATCAATTTTCCGATGAACGCACCGTGCTTTCCGTTCTGATCGACGGGAATCTTTTTGCCGTTCTTGTCGGGTGCATACTCCAAGGCTGGCATGTAGGTGTGGGTATGCCCCCCCAAAACGAGGTCGCATCCCTCTGTCAGACTCAGGAACTTCTCGTCGGGATACTCGGAGATCTCCCAACCCAGATGGGAGATACAGATGACGAGGTCGCACTTCTCTTGTTTGCGCAGGATATCGATGTACTTCTGTGCCGTCTCGGCAGGATCGAGGAAGGTGACACCCTCGCAGTTGCCGTCGAAGACGAGGCCCTTCAAGGGAGGTGCCAAGGCGAAGAGACCGATCTTCACACCGTTGCGCTTGAGGGTGATATAAGGTTTGACCAGCCCGTCGAGGACGGTGCCCGTGCAGTCGTAGTTTGAGCAGACGATGGGGAAGTTGGCCATCCGGAAGAGTTTGGCCATATTGTCGAGTCCGAAGTCGAACTCGTGATTGCCGATGGTAGCGGCATCGTAGTGCATCTCGTTCATCAGTCCTACCTCTACCTCGCCCTTGAAGAGGGTATAATAGCCAGAGCCCTGCGAGAAGTCGCCACTGTCGATGAGCAGCAGTCCGGGGTGCTGCTGTCTTTGTTCCTTCACCACGTTGAGACGGCGCAGGAATCCGCCGCGCCCTGCGAGATCCTTGTTATCGAGGTTCTCATTGAGTGGCAGAATGGTGGAATGGGTATCATTGGTATGCAGAACCACGAGTTGCTTCTGCTTCTTGGCATCGGCTGTCACCAACGACAGCAATGCAACTATTATAATAATGTATATGCGTTTCATTTCTTCTGTACTTTAATTCGTCCTTCAAGTTGTGCATCAACAATCTCGCCCTTGGCCTGTTTGTCGCGGAAGTAGTTCATGATTAGGAAACGGCTGTTGTTGCTCGCATCCTGAGGTGCCACCACGTCCTTGCCTTCGCTCAGGGCAGTGAGGCCATCGTTACCCTCGAGCAGGTAGTTGATAGTGACTATCCTGTAGTCGGCAGCAGGATCGATTTCCTTGCCATGCAGACGGGCAGAGACCAGCTCGCCCCCACCCTCGCTGGAAGTAATGACCAGTTCTGCCCCCTTGCTGACAGCTTCGCCGCCCCGATAGGCAATCTGGCGGAACAGCTTCATCAGTTGTTCACCGTTGAGCGTGGTGAAGCAGATCTTATTCTCGAAGGGAGCGATAGAGAGGATATCTTCGTAGGTGACATCGCCCTTAATCAGGTCGGCACGGATGCCGCCCATGTTGTAGATACCGAGGACAGGCGACTCATTGTAATCCTTCGCTGCCCAGATCATGATGTCGGAGACGAGGTTCGACAGGTCGCTCTCCGGCCGCTCGGCATGCATGTTATGGGCCACGCGCCCCATGAGCGGTGCCATCACGCTGTCGTTCACATGCTTATAAGGTGCAAAGAAGGCAGCCACCCGAGGATCGGGCTGCTGATCGTATCGGCTATCGACAATGATACGGCTGCGCTCCACGCTCACGAGCTGGTAGTGCTTGGGTGCGCACGAGGCCAGCATCAGCATCGCGGGAACGGCATAAAAAAGTGATTTACTACGCATAATTTCAGGTGTTTATTGGTGCAAAAATACAAAAAAAGTTTGAAATCTGAGGGTTATAGAAGAAAAAAAGTGGAAAATCCTTGTTTTTTTGCCCAGATATTAGTACCTTTGCACCCGCTTTTCCGCGTAATCGCTGGCAGGAGGTATCGTGAGGCCTGTTATGTTGCGTTGGAACGATACAGCATAATTAGAAAACAATTAAGGAAATGGATTTAATCAAAGTTGCTGAAGAAGCATTTGCAACCGGCAAGAAGTTCCCAGAGTTCAAGGCTGGTGACACTATCACTGTCGCTTACAAAATTATCGAGGGTTCAAAGGAGCGTATCCAGCTTTATCGCGGTGTAGTCATCAAGATCTCTGGTCACGGTGACAAGAAGCGCTTCACAGTTCGCAAGATGTCTGGTACCGTAGGTGTGGAGCGTATCTTCCCCCTGGAGTCGCCCAACATCGACAGCATCGAGATCAACAAGGTTGGTAAGGTTCGCCGCGCTAAGCTTTACTATCTGCGCAAGCTCACTGGTAAGGCAGCCCGCATCAAGGAGAAGCGCCGCCCTGTTACTGCCGAGTAAGGAAAGTAAACAACTTGAAAGTAAAGAATATGAGAGCATGGTTACATGCCCTCATATTTTTTTGTGCCCTTCAGGTCTCTTATCTGTCGTTGGCCAGCGAGAGACCGATGCTGAAGATCAAGTTGATGTTAGCGAGCGTTCCACTCAGATCCCAGTCTTCACGATACTCGTCGCACGGCTTATGATACCAAACGGGCATGGGGTACTTGTTGGGTTTGCTCGCATCCACAGGATAGCGGCCATTCTCGAGCACAACGGCAGGAACGCCTTTCTTCACGAAGTTATAATGATCGGACCTGAAGAACCAGCCATCCGAGTTATCATCGTCGAAGTAGATATATCGGCCCTGGGCTGCTGCGGCGGCTATGTAATAACGGTCTAAGTCGCTCTCGCCCCCACCCAGAATCACCACGTCACGCGTCAGTTCGGCAGGACCGATACTCTCAAAATTCAGACAAGCCACCGTCTTCTTCATGTCCACGACCGGATGGGCGCAATAGTACTCGGAGCCAAAGAGACCGCTCTCCTCGGAAGAGGGGAAGAGAAAAATCAGGTCGCGACGGGGCTGGGGCAACTCTTTCATCTTCTTGGCTACCAGCAGGGCACCCGCCATGCCTGAGGCATTGTCGGCAGCACCATTATAGATTGAATCACCATGCTCGTCGGCTTTCCCGATACCCAGGTGATCCCAGTGGGCGCTCAGCACCACAGCCTCGCCATCCTGCTGGGTGCCGCGCAAGATGCCTCCCACATTCTGCGTCTCACGGATATTATAAGTGACACGCATCTTCACATCACCTTTCACTTTGAGTGAGAAACTCTTGAAGCCGGGCTTCTTGGCTTCGGCCAATGCCTTGTCTATATCCATGCCAGCCGCATCGAACAACTTTCTGGCTCCATCCTCATGCAGCCATCCCTTCACGGCCAGTTCGTCGGCATTACGCGTTTCGGGGTTATACAGGGCCAGATTGTTGGTCAGGTGACCATTGACACACACATGCCAGGCGTAACTGGCAGCCTCGGTGTTGTGAAGCACCAGACAGCCGGCAGCCCCTTGGCGGCGCGCCTCCTCGAACTTATAGACCCAGCGCCCGTAGTAGGTCATGTTGCGGCCCCTGAACAACTGCGCATCGTAATAGCCAGGGTCGTTCACCATCGCGATGACGATCTTTCCCTTGACGTCGATCCCTTCGTAGTCGTTCCAGCCATATTCAGGTGCACAGATGCCAAAGCCACAGAACACATACTCCGCTTTCGGCAGATTAATCTGATTCACTGCACGAGAGGTCCATACCATCGCATCGTCGGGATAGCGCAGCACGGCCTTCTTCTTACCGCTGACCGCGAATTGATGGCCAACAGGCTTAGTCGTGACCGCAATTAAGTTGAACAGCTGAAACCAACTGCCGTTGAAGGCGGGCTCCAGACCAATCTCCTGCAATTGACGGGCGATATAATCTACGGTCTTGTTCTCGTAGGACGTCATCGGCTTTCGTCCACCGAACTCATCTGATGCCAGCGTCCGAATCCACTGTCTCAATAATGGCTCGTCGCCTGCAGTCTTCAGTTGCGACTGCATGATCTGTGCATCGGCAGTTATCAGGCTCATGCAGACAACCGCCAAGACAATCATTCTCTTAAACATACGGGAAATCATATAAAAAACGCTCGTTAGTATCATTATTTATAGTTCTCATCGGCACTGGCATCACCGTGAAGGGCGTTTTGGAACGACTCCCAGTCCTGAAAGCCGACGAGTAGTGACAGATGGTCAAGCGTTTTCTTATCGGGCTTCCTGATGATTTCCTTCTCGACTGCCTCCAGCAGTTTGCGGAGGGCTTTACGTTTCTTTTCCATATTATTTATATAAGCGGTGCAAATTTACAAAAATATTTTGTACCTTTGCACGCAGAATTAAAAAAATCACGAAAACAATGAAAGAATTAGCACTCAAGTACGGATGTAATCCCAATCAGAAACCCTCGCGCATCTTCATGACCGAGGGCGAACTCCCCATCGAAGTCATCAACGGCCGTCCTGGCTACATCAACTTCCTCGACGCTTTTAATGCCTGGCAACTGGTGAAGGAGCTGAAGGCTGCCACTGGTCTGCCCGCCGCAGCCTCGTTCAAGCACGTCAGCCCTGCCGGTGCTGCTGTTGGCCTGCCCCTCTCCGACACCCTGAAGAAAATCTACTTCGTGGACGATGTGAAAGATCTCGACGAGAGTCCTATCGCCTGTGCCTATGCCCGTGCTCGCGGTGCCGACCGTATGTCGAGCTATGGTGACTTCGTGGCACTCAGCGACACCTGCGACGCCACGACAGCCAGACTGCTGAAGCGCGAGGTAAGCGACGGTGTGATTGCCCCCGACTACACCCCTGAGGCTATTGAGATACTGAAAGACAAGCGCAAGGGTACCTATAACATGATCAAGATCGACCCAGCCTACCAGCCTGAGCCTATCGAGCGCAAGCAGGTGTTCGGCATCACCTTCGAGCAGGGCCGCAACGAGATCAAACTCGACGATGACGCACTCTTCGAAAACATGCCTACCCAGAACAAGACCTTCACCCCAGAGGCCAAGCGCGACCTGATCATCGCCCTGATTACGTTGAAATATACGCAGTCGAACTCGGTCTGCTATGTGAAGGACGGACAGGCCATCGGTATCGGAGCCGGACAGCAGAGCCGTATCCACTGTACCCGTCTGGCCGGTAACAAGGCCGATATCTGGTGGCTGCGCCAGCATCCGAAGGTGATGAACCTGCCCTTCATCGACAATATCCGCCGTGCAGACCGCGACAACACCATCGACGTGTATATCTCGGAGGATCATGACGACGTGCTGCGCGACGGCACCTGGCAGATGTTCTTCAAAGAGAAGCCCGAGGTGCTGACCATGGAAGAGAAGAAAGCCTGGATTGCCAAGAACACGAAGGTGGCACTGGGTTCAGATGCATTCTTCCCCTTCGGCGACAATATCGAGCGCGCCCATAAGAGCGGCGTGGAGTTTATCGCACAGGCCGGCGGCTCTGTCCGTGATGACAATGTGATTGAGACCTGCGACAAGTATGGCATCGCCATGGCGTTCACCGGTGTGCGCCTGTTCCACCATTAATATGACTGTATGGACGATTTTCAGAACATCCTTGAGAACGGCATCAACTTCGGACGCGGAGGTGACAAGCCGAAAGACAATGGCAAGGTGAAGACCAAAGCCAAGAAGAAACAGTATATCACTGGGGCTCACGGCAGCGGAAGTGCCCGACAGAAGGCCAAGTACCGCGAACAGCGTGCCAATCGCCATAAGAAATAAAATCGAAGAATCCCTTACCTCTTTCTCGGGGTAAGGGATTACTTTTGGCGGTTATGCCTTGGGTAAGGTGATGACAAAACGGCTGCCGCCCGTATAAAGCGGATCGAGCTCTACCGTACCGCCCATGGAGGTTACCAGTTTGCGACAGAGCGGCAGACCCAAACCGATTCCCTCCTTGAAACTGTCGAGCTTGGAGAAGGTCTCGAAGATACGCTCACGCTCCTTAGGGTCGATGCCCACGCCCGTATCCGACACGACGAAGTACACATTGCTGTCTTTCTCCTCTACCATCAGATCGATATGGCCTATCTCGGTAAACTTCTGGGCATTGTCGAGCAGATGGCCCAGGGCACTTCTCAACCGATAGGCATTGGCAGAGACGGTAAAGTTGTCATCGACATTAGAAGAGAAGCGTATCTCTACCAACGGATTGCCCTTGTATTTTCTCGTCTCGATTAGCGAGAGACAGAGTTCATTACACTTCACATCTGTCTTTTCGATGTGCACGTCCTCACCTTCGCTCTCGCTGTTTGAGAGTTCAAGCAGCTCGTTGACAGTCGAGGTGATGATATCGACGTTCGTCCGGATACGCTGCTGCATATCCTTCTTCTCCTCATCCGACAGGTGATAATCGGGATTACAGAGTATCTGCGAGAAGCCGGAGACGGCATTCAGAGGCGTGCGAATCTCGTGACTCATGTTCTGGATGAAAGCCGTCTTCATGCGGTCTGACGCCTCGGCATGCTCCTTGGCCAGTTTCAAATCCTTGTTGCGGGCCCATATCTTGCGCATCAGACGGCGGCGACCCATAATATAGACAAAGATATAGACTGCCGTCAGGCCAATGAGCCAGTAAGTCAGTTTCTTGGCAAGCCGCTTGTTAGCGGTGGCCTCCTCACGCGAATGCGTGAGGGTCGTCTCTGAAGCCATCTGGTTGAAGTTCAGTTCCTGAAGAATACTGAAGATCGAGTCTAACTCGACATAACGGTTCATCATGGTATGGAAACCTTCTGAGACATTACCCGACATGGCATGGATGCGAATCACGACGAGCGAACTATCAACAGCGATATCGCCTCTGCTGACCTTTTCCAATGCTTGCCTATACTCATGGTTGAAGGCCAGTTTGGCAGCCTCCATAAAATTATCGAAGCGGAAATTAAACTCCGGGTCGTCCATGGTGCGGTAGTTCACATACTGGTTATAGACCTGGAAGAACTGCGACGTATCGCCCAACAGAAAAAGGATGTAGCCCTTCATACCCAGAGCCATCGAGAGATAGTCCATATTCTTGGTGTCCTCAGCCATCGTAATAGCCTTACCGGCCCATTCGAGCGCACGGTTAGGCTCTTTCAGACTGAGCATGTCGGAGAGATTCAGATAGGTGCGCATCGTGAACTTATCATCGCGATTGCCCACCTCGTCGAGCGCCTGCAGGAAATAGGCCTCCGCCTTGATCTTATCGTGGCTGGTACTATAGATGTCGCCAAAGAGTCCTGTCGCCAGATAGAAATAGTCTTTGGCATCGTCGTCACGCACTTCGCTATCGAGAAATTGTGCAAACTCGATGGCCTGGTAGATCTGATTATGACGAAGGGCATAGAAGCCTTTGTTGCTCAACAACTTGTAATAGAGCATCATATAGCCCTTGTCGCGGAGTTCCTGCTGATATTCCTCGACAAATTGATAAAACTCCGTGGGCGAGCCGTCTTTGAAGAGATGGCGGAATTGGTCATACCTCACCCTATCTTCGCCAGACAAATCGGCAACGGTCTTTTCGGCAAATACAGTTCCTACTGATAAAAAGGTCAATATTAATATCAGGAGTCTCATAAAGTCTCTATCATTAGTTGTATTCAATTAGTGGCTACAAAAGTACAACATTTCTCGAAATCTGCAAACTTTTTACAAAAAAACATTGGATTTTTTTGGCAGCGAAGACAAAAAAAGGTATCTTTGCACACAGGAAACTTGAAAAGAGAACTTGCTAACGATGAAAAAAACGAAACTTTTTTTGACTGTCAGCCTGTTGCTTTGCAGTCTGACATCCACCCATGCCCAGAAATATGTGGGTGGCGACCTCTCCGTACTGCTGAAATACGAGGAACAGAAAGCCACCTATCTCGACAAGGACGGCAAGGCGATAGCCGACGTATTGGCATTCGTAAAAGAACAA
>OMXO01000063.1 GCA_900315035.1 uncultured Prevotella sp. | reverse complement strand
GCAGTTTACCGTTTTGTACGGATCTTATGGAGAACCTGTAGCCCACAAGATGGAAAGTAACATGACCGAAGCAGGACTGGCCTCATGCGTCATCTCAGATTATCGCGATGAATGCCACGGACGTTTCTTAGCACTTTCAAACTTCATCCAGAGCAAGCATCGCCCACAGACCGACTGCGTCCTCGTTCTGCTTGTCACACCACACGAAGAAGCCCTGTGTCGCAACTTCCTCGCCAACCTGCCTGGACATCTGCCCATTGTCCTTATCCGTACAGACATCGCCTCACCACTTGGCTCCATCGATCTGCTCTACAAGATGAGCATGTTCACCAGTACCTTTGGTGAGCATTTTCGTCACTCCAACCCCAACGACCCTAGGTATTCCGTAACAACGTCCGCTTCAGCCAGGACTTTAGGCTTTATGGCAGTCTGTCGCTGTCGGCTCCTGATATTCCTTATACAGACCGGCTTTGTCTATGAGTTATATGTAATATTTTCCATTTTCGTGATGTAGTTTGAATAAAAGTTTGTATTTTTGCACAAGATAACTAAAAATTTGATGTGAGAAGATGAGAATCGTGTATAGTCCATATTATAGTGGTAGTTACTATGTTGACTTGAAGAAGCGCAAGGATAGTCTGCTTGGTCTTAAGGTATGTGGTTCTAGGGAACTACTTTCAGAATTAGAGCTGAGGGCAGGGATAGTCTCTCAGGAACTTTCTGAATCTGAACAGTTGATCGCTTTCCACATAGCACTGAGTGAGAACATCTCTAACACCATCTTCGAGAAATCTTTCAGAAGGGATGAAGTTGGTGTGTCAAGACAGTTGATGGCATGGTGCGATAGCCTGTTGATGGAAGGATGGACACCAGACATGGACATCAACACAGACAAGCTGAGAAACCTTGCTAAGATAGTTAAGGGAGTTAAGAGCAAGCATATTTCAACACGCTGGCTTGAGTTAGCCAGACACCTTAAGAGTCATCGTGTTCTACTAGAGGATGACTGTCTTGAAGTCCACGACAAGGACCAGATTCCCGCTGTAATCAAGACTGCCCTTGATGAACTGGCGAAACAGGCCACAGTCAAATATATCACCAACGAGGGGAAAATCCCAGAGTCATTTGAACTATACCAGTTCAAGACACGATCCCATGCATACCAATGGTATCTTTCCAAGCCCGAAGCTTTGAAGAATATCGATGTCACTATCAGCAGTGATAACCGCATACTGAATAACATGGCAATAGCCATGGGACAGCCAGTAGTCAATTCTACAGCGACGAACAGTAATCCTCAGCTCCTTCAGTTATTCAAACTGGGCTTGTCTCTTTTTGCCCGTCCTCTCAATGTCTATAACCTCCTGTCATATCTTCAGATACCAGGCAATCCGCTAGGTGGTGTTTCATACAAGCTTGCCCGAGTCCTTTCAGATGAAGGCGGCATTAACGAGACATGGAAAGAAGTTATCAAAGAGTACGACTTTACTGATGATGAAGGAA
Organism: uncultured Prevotella sp.; assembly: GCA_900315035.1. Taxonomy (GTDB): domain Bacteria; phylum Bacteroidota; class Bacteroidia; order Bacteroidales; family Bacteroidaceae; genus Prevotella. The sequence continues at coordinate 19,138 of OMXO01000063.1, read as the reverse complement.
AAGACAGGCGTGCCGAGAAACTTGCATTTATCGAGATGCTTAACAAAGACTACGAATCAGACAAGATCCTGGTAGATGACATCAAGTTATATGCTAACAGACTGGGCCACTGGTGCGACCAGTCATTACGAGGTGACAGCATGGACGATGAGCGTAAGGAGCAACTAGTAGTCCTGGCATCTTTCTGCAGGTCACTTCATCAGATACTCCCTGCCGAGGGCTATATCTCCTCTGAGGCTTTGAAGGCTCATGTCGACGGCATCTATCGTCCTCAATCCTTCACTCACATGAAGGCGCGGAAGAATGCACCAGACACAATCGCTTCTGTCAACCAGCTGGCAGACGATGCCAATAAGGTATGTTGGTTGGGATGTGTAGGTGGAGCGCTTACCTCCTACCCTTTTGACTTCCTCAATACTTCAGAATTGAGTATGTTACAACGGAATGGTGTATCTATCCCCAACAGAGCATCTTTCTATACACAACAGCATAATCAGGAGATGGATGCCTTGAAACATGTTAAGCAACTCATCCTTGTAACTTGGGAGTTTGATGGCAATGCCCGACAGGAGGAACATCCATTAGTCACAGAGTTAAAGCACAAGTATAAAGACAGCTGGGATAGCCATATCACTATTGATGCACTTCCCAATTTAATGGAAGAGAAAGGCAAGATTACGAGGTTGGAGCCACAAGCCAGTTATGAACTCTCTGATAAGCTGAAAGATATTAAGCGTGAGAAAGAGAGCTATTCCAGTTTAGGCACCCTCATCCAGCATCCATTTGACTATACAATGACCCATCTGCTCAAACTTAGGGAGCCTCAGATAGGCCAATTGCCTGACCTTGACACCACGAAGGGCTTGGTAGCCCATCTCTTTGTTCAAAAACTATTTGAGACCTATGGTGAACAGATGGCTGACGAATATCGTAAGATGGATCAGAGCAGAATCTGTCAGTTGATGGATGAAGCCATCCAGCAGAAAGGCGCTGTTCTGTTACTGCCCGAATACAAGTTGGAACGCCAGCAGTTCAAAGCTATACTTAAGGAGAGCGTCACTGTGCTGGCATCCATCATTCAGAATCTTCACCTGAAACCTGTGGGAAGTGAAGTTGAGGTTAATGTTGATCTTGATACCATCGGAGCATTCTATGGCAGCATTGATATGGTTCTGAAGAATACAAGCGGTGAATATGTCATCTTTGACTTCAAATGGTCTGAGTCCAAACATTTCAGTAAAGACTTGGAAGAAAACAAAGCCATGCAGCTGGAGCTATATCGGAAGGCTGCACAAAAGCACTACAGCACCACGATTGCAGGTGTAGCCTACTATCTCTTCCCGCTGATGACCATGTTCACCTCTGACTTCCCAGAGTCCAATCACATCCGTCGGATCAAGGTAAAGACAGAGGATGCTTCAAGAAATCTCTATGAAGAAGTACAGAACTCCTACAAATATCGCCGTGAAGAATTGGATCACGGTTTTATTGAGGATGGCGAAATGGAAGAAATAGCAGAATTAGAATATGCGAAAGCCTGTATCACCACTCCGCTCTATCCGCTGGATGTGGCCTATAACACCAAAGGACTCAAAAGTTGTCCTTACGTGAAAGTTGACAAACCACCTTTTGCCAAAAAGAAGGCAAAATGGAATATTTCCAAAGGCGATCCCAAAGAAATCAAAACTACTCATCCTATTTTAAAAGGCAGACTCGTATGAAGAATATCCAATATATCAATGCAGGAGCAGGTTCTGGCAAAACCACGAAACTGACCCAGATCCTGTCAGAGGAACTGGGCAAGGAAAATAGGACTATCAGGCCATCTGAAGTTATCCTCACCACATTCACAGAGCTAGCAGCCTCTGAGTTCAGGGAGAAGTCACGTCAACAGCTCTTTAAAGACGGACATCCAGACATTGCCGCAGAACTTGATTCTGCGACTATTGGTACAGTCCATTCGGTAGCACTTAGCTTTATCCAAAGATATTGGTATCTCATCGGTGTATCACCTGACATGAAGGTCATGTCTGAGGATGACCTGCAGGTATATATCAGTGAGTCGTTAGGCGATTATGTGTCTGACAGCCATCTGCAGTTCTTTAATGACTACCGTGCCTATTTCGATATTAAAGACACGCAAGCAAAAGCCGATTATGATTTTTGGAAGGGAAACCTGCTCACTATCATCGACAAAGCCAACAATTATTCCGTTGATATTGAACGTAGTAAAACGGATAGCTGCGCCATTGTCGAACAAATCTTCAGCAGTCACACAACCCTTGACCGTTCCTTGTTGGATGATTTCATTCGCATATTGGCTTCTGAAATCAACGACTATTCTGAGCCCCAGAAAAAAAAGGTACAGCCTATACTTGACAGCCTAAAGAGTCGGATATCCTATGCTATCATTGCCAAAGTCTATAAGACCCTGACAAGCGAAGCTCCTGAGATGGGTAAGAAGAACAGGACAAAACTGACAACTCTCTTCGGTCAGACCAGATATGATGCTCTTGTTTCAAATCTTAAGGAGTTCCAGACATCATCTGCAGGTGATGACAGTCCTGGCGGTATGATGAAGAAGATGATAACCATACTGTTCGACATCGCCAAGGAATGGAAAGACGACTTCAATGAGTTCAAGACGCGTCGCCATATCATAGACTATAATGACATGGAACGACTGTTCCTTGAATTATTGGGTATGCCCGAAGTCACAAAGGAGGTTCGGGGAACCTATAAGCTGATGATGGTTGACGAGTTCCAGGATTCAAGCCCCATGCAGTTGGAGATATTCAAACTTCTCTCCGATATGATGGAGCAGAGTTACTGGGTTGGTGATCCCAAGCAGAGCATCTATGGGTTCCGTGGAGCTGATGTGGAGCTGATCAGTGATATTACTAAACAGTTCCTTGATGACAATAGAGACCCTGAACTCCATCTCACCCATAGCAATCTGCCCAAATCATGGCGCACAAGAGAGCCATTGGTAAAACTGACAAATAACTGTTTCACAAGGGCTTTTGAGGGTATTATTAGCGAAAAGAATGTAGTACTCGATGCCGCACGACATGAGTCCGCACAATTCTCCAGTCCCCTGTTTCATTGGAACTGCTTGGCGTCCAATGCAGAACAGTTTGTTGACAAAGTAGCTGACCGCATCAAAATTCTAAAGGATAGCGGCATGATGGTTCAAGTCAAAGGTAAAGACGAATACCGTCCTATACAGTATGGTGACATTGCCATTCTATGCCGCACAAACGATGAATGTAAGAGCTTTGCAAATGCACTTATCGGGAAAGGGATGCCTGTCTCGTTTGTCAATAATGAAATCCTTCAGCAGACAGAGGTACAACTGGTTTTCACACTATTGAAATTTATGGTGGATGCATCCAATAAGCATGTCAGGGCAGACCTCTTGCGATTGCTGGAAGACATCCCGAGTCAGGCAATACTTCAGCAGCGCTTAGACTATCTGACAGAACAGAATCGTAAAGAGGATAAAGAAGAAGGCGAGATATCACCTGACCTCTGGCTCGATGAGGACAACCCAATGATACAAAAACTCAATACCTTCAAGCAGACTGTCAGGAACTTGTCTGTCAGCGACCTCCTTGAGAGTATCATTTATGGCCTTGCCCTTCCTGAAGTGGTAGCGAAATGGGGTGACGAAAATAACCGTCGGCAGAATCTCCAGACACTCTGCACACTTGCTAAGAAATATGATGAGCATTGTTTGCAGATGGGTATAGGAGCCTCTGTAGGTGGATTGCTTACCTATCTGTCATACGCTGAGATTGACAGTAAAATTGACAATGCCGCTGATGCAGTAAAGATCCTTACCTATCACGGATCAAAAGGACTTGAATGGCATTACGTCATTCTGTCTTCATTGGAAGATGACAGTCTTGAAGAAAACAAGTTCATTAAAAGATGCTTCTGGGGCGTCCGCGAAATGCGGCATCTAGAACCCACTGAGCAGTACTCCTATATCGTTCAGTTCTTGCCCAGGATTGTCAGCACGAGCAGCACCAATATGCCACAGCCTATCATCAGCAAATGCAAGGAGCTGCCTACATATAGCATATTAGTTAATAAGGAACGTAACGAGTTGCGTCATCTTCTCTATGTGGGTATGACCAGAGCACGGGATTATCTGACAACTCTCAGTCATCAGTCCTCAGCTTCAGGCCTTCCCAATCTGTCTTGGATAAAGAATACAGGCATCTCTGACGGCAATTTGAATGGAGGTGCAGTCAACCTTTGGAATTACAATCCATTAAAGCCAGTCTATGAGGAAATCACAGACTGTCCGGAGGCTATCACATCCGAAGCGACTGAATACAGCTATTACAAGTATCCCGACAAAACTCTACAGAGTGAAGAACCCAAATTTCTTTCGCCCAGTAAGCTACCAATGTTGGAAGACTTTGCCGCAGAGAATATTGAGATACTGGAAGACCTTGACTGCAGGATTGCACCTTATAATGTGAAGGATATCAACCAAGCGGCTGCAGGGACCTGAGGATAACGTAGCCGTTGCAGAGCGTATCCGTGATGGTCATAACATGTACGAGGTTATACCCGACATAGAGAAGGTTATCGTTTCCATTGAGCAGCTTTATGATTTTCTGGAGGAAACCTATGGGCCAGCTTTCTCTATAAAGCACGAAACACCCTTCACACAGTCCCTTCCTGGACAGATTGTTCATGGCGAGATCGATCTCTTATGGTATCTCAATGCCAATGAGTGTGTGCTGATTGACTTCAAGAACTTTCCTGGCAGTAAAGCCACGATTACCAATGCTGACCCCAGAAACGACCACTATGCAGGCAAATATGCGCCCCAGCTCAAGGCTTACCACGATGTGCTCGTCAGCTCAGGAGTCACAGTAAGGGACACTCTCATCTACTATTCCGTCATGGGTTGTGTTGTTAAACTCTGTTTTTCGTAGAAGTAAAATGAATAAAAAGCATCTAGTCATCCTGTCAGGTGCAGGAATAAGTAAGGAAAGCGGTATTGATACATTCCGCGATAAAGACGGTTTGTGGAAGAAACATGACGCATTGAAGCTTGCCAGCATTGAGGGTTGGAACGCTAATCCACAGGCTGTGCTCGACTTCTACAATGCCCGTCGTCGGCAGTTACTGGAGGTACAGCCTAACAAGGCACATGAATTACTGGCACAATTGGAAGAGTGGTATGATGTAAGTATCATCACACAAAATGTCGACGATCTCCATGAGCGGGCTGGTTCTTCTCATGTTATACATCTTCATGGAGAGCTGGCAAAGGTCTGTTCATCCATTGATAAGGAAAACGCAGACTGTATTGAGGTGCGTCCTCTTTCCGATGATATCCATATAGGTGATCAAGCCAAGGATGGTAGTCAACTTCGTCCATATATTGTCTGGTTTGGCGAGGCCGTTCCAAACATGAAGAAAGCCATGAACACTGCTTTTGAAGCAGACATCTTTGTTGTTATTGGCACATCACTTTTAGTATCACCTGCCAACACACTTACAGCATGTTCTGGTGCCAGTCACAATATTGTCATTGACCCAGGGGAAGTAGAGATTCCAGAAGGGTTCCTTCATATTAAAGAAGCGGCAACCGTTGGCATGGAAATGCTATACAACTCACTTATAAAACTTCCATACGTATAAAAGCAAGGCCATATTGAGAAAGAATGTCTACTTTTGCAGGCGTAATTCAAAAACTCGTGATATCTTTGGAAGATACACCACCCCATACTAAAAACAATGGGCAGAAGGTTGGTCACATCAGGATATCAAAGAGTATCGACTTAGATGAGGAAATGTTTAGAGAACTGCTGGTTCATGAGATGATCCACCATTACGTCCGTACGTATATCCCTCAAAGTCATCAACATCCTGCGAAACAAACTCCATCTATTCTAACCCCACATTGTACGACCTACTATTATTTGAATCGTTATAGGTATATTAGAAATGCCTTATTGGGATATTATGTCTACCTTTGTGGCAGATTTTTAAAACTGATAGAGTATGAACATCGAAAAGAAACCATTGCGAAAAATGAAGTTAGGAATCAGGAAACCAGCTGATCTCCCTTGTGAAATTATGGATGAGTTCAAGGAACCTGATACTTGGACTATCATCACAGCTCTCGACAGAGTCCTTGACATGGCAGAAGACTCCCAATTGTCAGATGACTTCTGGGAGTCGGTCAAGAATCCTCTAGCCTTCCTCCGCCAAGAACTGGGGCTCACCAATATACAGATTGTGGTACTTGCCATTATGATAGAGGCAGGTGAAGCTGTCACCTGGAAGCGATTAGGCCATTTCCTCGGTTGCTCCCGTCTGTCAATGATGGTCTATTCAGAGGAGATTGAAGAACTCGTGAGCAAGCGATGGGCTATTCGTAAGGGTGCTCGCGAGATGGGTGCTTTCTTTGAGGGTATTGCCCTTTCATATGGCGTAGTAACTGCACTTCGTCATAATAAGGTTTTCGTCCCAGAGAAGATCGACGGACTCACCGAACAACAGTTCGTTGACAAGTTAGAAAGCCATATAGAAAAGAATATGAACGACCGCAGTATCGACTTCAAAGACGATGAAGAGTGGATGCTTCAACTTATAAAGGCCAATCCCCACTTACCCCTTTGTCATGATTTACTGATGTTCGATGACATTCATGTTCAGTCGCTCTTGCTGTTGATCGTAGTAGATTATGCTCAGTGGGAAGGTTCTGTTGGTGAGGGACTGACCTTTGAAACCATCAATAGTCTATATCCAGAGGATTATGAGTGTGACGGCCTGCGCCATGAACTGAGAAACGGTACCCATCCTCTCATCGAGTGTGGCTACATTGAGCATAAGTGCGTCGATGGCCAGGTTGACACAGATCGGTATATGCTCACACGCAATACTAAGACCGAACTGTTATCAGCCTACACCCCAAGCCACTCAAAGTGCAGACGGATGAAACAGGACAACAGCCGTTTCCTAAAGAATCATGATTCCATCAAGGAGAAGTCACTATTTTTCAACACTTCCGAGCAGGAACAGATAGAACGACTCACCAGCCTTCTTAGTACCGAGAACCTGCCCTCTGTCCAGGAGCGACTCGAAGAACAGGGTATGCGTAAGGGTTTTGCCTGCCTGTTCTATGGTGCTCCTGGCACTGGTAAGACCGAGACTGTGCTTCAGATAGCCCGTCAGACTGGTCGAGACCTGATGCAGGTAGATATTGCCGGTCTGCGCGATAAGTGGGTTGGTGAGAGTGAGAAGAACATCAAGGAAGTGTTCGCCCGTTATCGCAATCTCTGTCAGACCTGCGATGTGATGCCCATCCTGTTCTTCAATGAGGCCGATGCCATCATCAACAAACGCACTGAGAATGTGGAGCACTCTGTTGATAAGATGGACAATGCCATGCAGAACATCATCCTGCAGGAGATAGAAGACCTCGACGGAATCCTCATCGCCACCACCAACCTGACGAGCAACCTCGACCGTGCTTTTGAGCGCCGCTTCCTCTACAAGGTGGAGTTCCACAAGCCCGATACAGATGTGAAGACCAAGATTTGGCGCTCCATGCTGAAGGATATCAGTGCTGATGATGCCCGCCAGTTGGCTTCTCACTTCGACTTCTCCGGTGGTCAGATAGAGAACATCGCTCGCAAGCGTACCGTTGACTACATCCTCTCAGGCAAATTCGCATCTCTTGACGAAATAGATGGCTACTGTCGCGCAGAACTCCTGGGCGGCAAAGAACGTCGGAGTATTGGTTTTAATGTATGAATAAGAAAATATGAATAGATTAGTGAAATCAGATCATAGTTTACTCCGATTTTACCACTAAAACGGTCATTTCTGATTAATAAATGTTATCAGACTGAGTATTATTGAGTTATAATCACTATCTTTGTCACAAATTAAAGTTTTGGTTATGAAGTACAAATTTCAAGTAATGGTCGCACTAACCTATAAGGACGAGGACATTGAAGTGGAGATAGACCTTTCTGACGAAGAGGTCGAAACCATCAAATCCCTCATAGCCGCTTATGAGTCAAAGAAAGAAGATCCAGCAGATCCAGAAGAATATGTTCCAGAAACAAGCCTACTCCAAATACTTGAGCAAGGCAACAAGGAACTCTTCGATAAGTTTTGGTGGGACACCATCTATCCTCGTGTCTTCATCAAGATGCTAATCAATGGCATCGAAAATGGCTACATCGAGAAATATGATGAAGACGATTTCGATTATGACAACGAAGACGACTTCGATGACATACAGGACATGTACAGCGACGACATCGAACTTGAACACTCCAGTTGCTGCATCTGCAGGATTCCTGAAGATTGGAAATCGCAATAATCTTAGATGCCATCATCCAAGGCGTATTGCGTCATGGAGCCCACATGGAGTGTCTGGTGCAAGTATGTTATAATCTGAGCAGTCCCAAGACGGAGAAGCGCGAGATTGACGCAATTAGGGAGCCTCACTTCTCGCAGAGCCAGTACTCCGAGCAGCCGTTCACCATGCGATGGCGGAAGTTGAAGCGGTAGTTGTTCATCGACTTGCCCAGCACGGCAGGCGTGGCCCATTTGGCATCGAAGTAGGCGTAACGTCCTGAGAACGTGGCGAGTATCTCCGACGTACTCCACCAGCGGCCCTCGCCGTCCTTGGGCTTGCGGAACGTCTCGTTGATCATCTCCACCAGGTCGATGGTGCGCTGGTAGGGCACGTTCTCCTCGATCAGCGTCTGTATCTCGTCATCCTCCAACCAGAAGCGCTCACCCTTATTAAAGAGGTGGAGAGCCTGGGCATAGAGCTGGCGATGGTTGAGATTGTCGGTAAAGTCGATGTTCTTGCCTGCCGGGATACCCACACAGACGAAACGGCGCGAACCCGTGGGATCGACCAGCGGCTGCTGCTGGTTGGTGGTGCCGATGAACGAGGTGTAGCGCCTGTACTGCTTGATGGTCTTGCCGTAGGGCGGACGGAACTTCACGTCGCTCGACGACAACAGATACTTCAGCACGATCTGCTGCGACGAGGTGGTCTTGTCAAACTCATCGATGTTGATGAGCGCAAACGAGGTCAGCGCGATGTTCAGGTCAAACTCGTTCTTGAAGTTCAGCTTGTCGTTGTAGTAGTCACGCAACTCCGGCGGCAGCAGAATCTTGCAGAAGCGCGTCTTGCCACATCCCTGACGACCTATCAGCAGTGGCGTCAACGCATTGCCAGTCAGCTGCTTATCGCTCTCACGCCACTGCGCCACCATCCCCACAAGCCAATATCTGAGGTACTTCTCCCAGTGCGGCTGTTCCGTAGGTACTCGCAGCGCAAGCTCCCCTATCCTATCCTTCCCGTCCCATGCAGGCAGGCTGTCGAGCCACGTGTTCACGGGGTCGTACTGCTCGATGCGGGTGGAGTCGATGAAGCGGTTCACGTCCTGGTCCCACGACTTCAGTCCCTGCTCGCGGGCCTCGATGGTCATATCGTTGCGCACCTCCTCGGTCAGCGGCTTAAACGTCTGGTCCTCAGTGTATTTCATACGATACTCGGCCACACCCGTCATCAGGTTCTTGCGCATGTCGTAGTTGGCAGTAAGAAAAATCTCCGTCCGCATCGTCTGCAGTGTCTCCTGCGGCACGCTCTTCAGCGGCTTTATCTTATTTTTCTTGCGATACTCCTCCATCAGCGGAATCTCATAGGTGGAAGCAAAGACGCTCTTCACCAGTTCCGGGTCGTTGTGGAAGAGCGGATGCTCCAGCGTCATGCCCTGAGCATGAGCGAGCGGTATGCCCTGTTCGAGCGACTTGCGGGCTATCTGCTGCAGCAGCTGCATTTGGCGGTCCTCGTCGGGCATGTCAAAGTAGCCGCCCAAGACCTCGCGGAGTATAAAGACCCAGTTGAAATGATAGGTACGCTTGATGGTGCGCCCAGGCATCAGCATGTCACTCTCCCACGAGATGGGTGTCGGCTCCGGCTGTTCGTGCTTGGCCGTATCCGCCTTGAAGGGCCGCGCGTCGGGATTGAAGCACATCTCAGGGTCGGCACTCAGATAGACCGTCCGTTCCAGCTTCGGCTCCAAGTACTCGATGTCGAGCCCGAACTGGTTCTGATAGGCCCTCCGCGCCGTCTCATACAGGTTCTTGTGGAACTGCCTCACCTCCTCTTCCTTCTCCGGCAATGCCAATGCTCCGAACATTTCGCCCCGGCACACAATCTTCACCGACTTGCCCGATGCCCCTAAGAAAGCCATCACCGTCTCGTCCATCCGCGCCGCCTGGTTTCTGATGACGACGGCCTCCTCATACGTCTTCAGGCCGTTAACCTCAACCACCACCAGCCCGTTGTACCTCAGCCCCTTCTGTATCTCCTTATAGTTCACGCACTCTGCGGCAAAGAGTATGCGCGGCAAGTCCACCGTATGGTTCTGCGAGTCGAGCACTATCTGTCCGTCGTCCAGCCGCTTCGGCTGACAGAACTGATAGTTCAGGCGCAGATTGAACACCTTCCGTTCCTCAGGACTCTTGCGGAGCATCTCTGCAAGATCCTTCAACTCCAGACGGTTGATCACCATCTTTTTCCGCGATATTTTCAGTAAACTTATCTTCATAAATTCATATTTTTAGGTTTGCCTCTACTAAATCACTTGTGATATGGCTGCAAAATTACTTATTTTTAGCGAATTATGCAAAACTTTTGCCAATTATTTCTTCTATTCTACCTCTACAAATCCTCTATTTTCCTTCTACCTTACCTCTACCTCTTCGCCACATTAATAGAACCTCGCACCTCTCATTAATGCAACTTTGCGCCCTCCAAACTGATGCCTCATCCCCGCCTTGCGCTAACCCAGAAGCCGTCCCTCTTTGAAATTCTCTAGAGAATTTATCACTTAAGTGGCACCTTTCTTAGACTTTGCAGTAAGCAAAACTGTAAATTCTCTAGAGAATTTAGCAGCTATAAGGCTTCCGATATCCCAGAAGCAGGCTGTAGCGATGGAGTTTGAACGCTTGTCCTTGGCGATTTGACTCCTATCCAGTGAGACAGATATCATGTAGAGGCAAAGTAGAGGTAAAGTAGAAGAAAAATAGAGGTAAAATAGATGTAAGAATATATATAACTTAATAATATTCAATAATATAATGTTCTTTTAGTAGAAGCAAAATTAAAAAGTTGTCTTTCAAAAGTCCAATTTGTATCTTTGAGCTAGACGCTCGAAAATACTCTCGCTCGAAAAAGCTCAAAATTCTTTTGGCTTTTTGCTCGCTTATTCGTATCTTTGTCCCCCAAAAAGGAACGATGAAATACAGGATCAAGAAAGAGACCAAGCCGAAGCTCCCCACTTTCGGCAAATACAAGGCCGTGGCCGTGCATCAGCAGACCATCAGTTCAGACCAACTCATTAAGGAGGCCTGCGAGCAGAACCCCATCAGCGAGGGCGTGATGACCGCCGCCATCATACGGCTTTCGGATGTCATCAACCGCCATCTGCGCCAGGGCGACCGTGTCCGTCTGCGCGATTGGGGCCTGATGAAACTCGAAATAGAGAGCGACAAGGTAGATCGCCTCGAGGACTTCCGTGCCAAGAAACACATCCGTGGTGTCCGCCTCCACTTCATCCCCGAGAGCAGCGATGGCTCTCAGGCCCTCTACGACGGCATCACCTTCGAGAAGGAGCGCACGTGAACCCAGCCCTATACATATAAAAATGTTAAGAATTACCGCCCGATTTGGTATTTCCGCTAATAATCATTACTTTTGTAGGCAGGAACTTAAAACTATGAGTTTTATGAACATCGGATCAGAACATAATTTACTTAAAACATTACATTTATGCCGTATTCTAAAGTAGAGAAATTATCAGATTCTCAACAACAGAAGCATGTTGAGTTTACCCAGTATTTGACAAAAGTAGTAGGACTTAAGGCACCTGAACATGTAACAGAATCACTGGAGCGACGAGCTCAGATATTTATCCGTGAGAAGATAAAGTCTGATTTTACATGCGTATATGATACTGATGATATTCGTTTTTTAGAAAAGGCCGTATCAGCCATCAAACTTGACGAGGATTGGAATCACTATAACAAACGCAATGCTGGTACTATTATCAATAGTATAAATCATTATATACGCTTTCTAATGCATCATCGTGGTGTGAAGGCAGAATACACTCCTGTAGTAAATCCTGACACGTATAAAGAAGGACGCATTTCTTATCGTCATTCTATAGGTTATGAACGTGATGCGAAAGCTCGTATGGCATGCTTGCAACATTACGGCTATAGGTGTGCAATATGTGGTTTCAATTTTGAGGAAACATATGGAGGCATCGGCAGGGATTTTATAGAAGTCCATCACATTGTACCAGTTCATGAGCGAGGGGGTGAATATAAAGTGGATCCAATTAAAGATCTTATCCCGTTATGCTCTAATTGTCATTCAATGATTCACCGAAGAAATCCTGTATATAGTCCTGAAGAACTTATGAAAATGCTTCATAAACATTAACTTTTTCGTACATACAATTCCAAAGACAATACTATTATGAGTTTAAAAATATTCAAGAATCAAGATTATGATTTTACTCATGAAAATGAGCAGTTTCGTGAGTTGACCAAAATCCTAAAAGAGAGATTTGACGAGACAGATGAGCAAAATCTTCTCTTTGCTAACATATATTTTGGAGGCGTACCAATAGATGCTTTATTCGTAAAGCGTAATGCTATCATAGTACTTGAGTTTAAAAATTATACAGGATATTTAACGGTTGCCGAAAATGGTGATTGGGCGCTTAGTGATGGTACAATAATCAAAGGAGGCGCTGGCAAGAATCCATTTATGCAAACCAGGGCAAATAAGTTTTCAGTGCTCAATGAACTTAACACTTGGTTTCCACGACCATATGTTAATCTTGGACAAATATCTGGTGTAGTAGTATTTAATCAGCCTATCAATATCACCCAAGACAAAATATCACCCAAATCAAAGTCTTGGTTCCATATCTGTGATATGGATGGTATTGGTAATAAGCTAGAAGATATTGCTAGTCCTGGTATAAACTATACGGAGTCAGATCTGTCGAGCTTTCCTCGTATCCTAAATTGCATCAAAGTAGAATATGAGTCACCTAATGCAAGAAGACCTGGAATAGTTGAACAGCCTATCACTTCTCAACCTCATCCACAAAATGCTAACACCTCGCTCAGCGATGCTGTTCGCAAACTACTTGGCGAAAACAGATATGATATCGTTGCGGAAAGAGAAAAGCCAGCTAAAGCTGCTGAATATTACAAAAATGAAATACAGTTAGGAAATAAAGCGAAAGAATATATCGGAACAAACTTCACCAACGGTCTTTATAAGCATCAATATGAAGCAGCAAAGTTGGCTTCGGAAGGGAACAATGTATGTATTGCCACCTCCACAAGTTCAGGTAAGACTGCAATCTTCCATTTGGTAGCTTTAGAAATATTAGAAAAGGATCCTGATGCAAAGATCGTAGCCGTCTATCCGATGAAAGCTTTGGGCAACCAGCAGGTCAACAGTTGGAATGAAAAATTGAAAAATGTAAAATGTGGTAGAATTGATGGTAATGTAACGGACATTAATCAACGTTTGGATATCTTAAGAGATTGCAGTATTGTTACCTTTACGCCTGATACTATACACACGTTCCTTTTGGGAAAACTTAAAGATACAAGATGTACTGCCACAATAAAGGATTTCATCAAGAAACTGAAACTTGTCATTATTGACGAAGTACATCTCTATCGTGGAATGTTAGGCTCTAATAGCGCATATATGTTCCGCAGACTCAATGCCTGTGCATTACTTTCTGGAGGGAAAGTTCCTCAATATATAACTGCATCTGCGACAATTAAGGATCCGATTCAACATTCTTCAGACATCTCTGGTGTAGATTCATTCGAGATTGTTGACCCAAGCATGGATACTTCTCCTTCTTGCCAAACAAAAGTGTTTTTTATACGACAAGGTGATGGGTTAGCTTCACTCTTGACCAAGATTGCAATAGAATTACCTGAACAACGCACAATAACTTTTACAGATAGTCGCAAAAAAGTGACGGAAGTAGCTTTTGATGTTGAAGCAGAACTACAACTTCATGATCATCAAATCTATCCATTCAAATCGGGTTTCGAAAAGAAAGATTATGATGAAATAACCAGAGCATTAGAAGAAAGAAGGTTTAAAGGAGTTGTTAGTACTTCATCTCTCGAAGTAGGAATTAACATCCCAGATTTAAATATTGTTATATTAGATGGAATACCTAATAGTTCTACAAGTTTCTATCAAAGACTAGGTCGAGTGGGTAGAGGAAATGCGAATGAAGCTATAGTTATAATTATGGACAAATCAGATAGCATCATAACACAAAGGCTGTTTGCAAATCCAAAGGAACTATATAATTTACCACCAGAAGAACCAGCTCTATATACCGACAACAAGTATTTGATGTTTATACAGGCTTTACATTTTGTTGGAACAGGTAAAGAATTCCAAAGTGTAAGTGGAAGTAATAATGATTTTGAAAATGTAAAGTTACAGTTCTCTGGTATCCCAGAAGGCTTCCTTGATTTGTGCATACAGTTAATGGATGGACAGATTACACAGGAATTTCAAGAACTATACGATCTTGGTGGTGACTATCCTGAGGCTAAATATACAGTACGACAGTTCGGTATACAGTACAAAGCTCATATGGATGGTGAAGACATAGATAAGGGAAAAGGTGATTTGTCTATGACAAATATTATGAGGGAAGCTTATCCCGGCGCAATTTATACTTATTGGGGTGATCCTAGACGTGTATTGCGTGTAAATTTTAGGAGTAGTCATGAAGTTATATTAGCAAATCAAATAACGCAAAACATAAAAACAAAAGTCAAACCTATTAGATGGATAACTCCACAGAGAGACTCATCTATAAAAAACAGTGCAAAATATGGCGATTTGTTAATTGATAATCTAGACATTCGTGAGTTTACACAGATATTGGGTTATAAAGAGGTTTATAGAAATGGAGGAGATAGAAATTTTCTCTATGCGGATCCCGATTGTCCATATTATTCTCAAAAAGTTTTTGAGAATAGTATCCGTACGACGGGTATTATTATTACACATCCATCATTAAATAAAATAAAAAAAGATCAACGTGAATTAATATCAATGATTCTTTATGAATGCTTTTTAAGTTGTTATGCTTTTGAGAGATCGGATATTGAATATGGGACTGGTATCTTAAATACTACTATTGGTAATTTATCGACAGGTGCTCCTTACATTGCAATTTATGATAAAGTTGAAGGTGGATTGAATATAACATCATGTTTATTAGAAAAAGAAATACTTAACAGAGGATTTTCTGTAATGAATGATTTAGTGCGTGATGGCAGAGAAAGCATTGTCATTGGTGAACAAAGAAGATTATATCAAGAGACAAAGGATGTGATATGGCAAATGTATAGTGAGATTTGTAATAATGATGGTGTGCAAAGTACAAATAACATTATTTCTAAAGACGGAATTGCCAATGGTTCTAATGCATACCATCTAAATCCTGAAACGGATGAAAAGACAGAGGTTACAGTACTTGCTGTGTCATATAATACCATAAAACAGGAATATGAATATTTGCTAACTGATAATCAAGGGAATGAAATTGAAGAGTTGAAAGGTTCTTTGGTTTATCCCATTTTAGGGGTTTCAAAAAAGGCAAGTCTATTAAGAACAGGCAGTAGTATAGTTATCTCAAAGGAAGAAACATGGTGAAATATCAACATTATACAGCAGAGACCTTAACCCTGGAAAAGTGGGGTGATTATAAACTTGATATAATACAAGACAATAATTGTAAATATATTGTTTGCAAAAGTAATTATTATAAGAGTAAACTTATTAGTGAAGTTTACCTTTATGATAATTATAATATTTTGATAAAGTCAGCAGTCCAACAAGGTATAACATTACCCAAGTGTGAACTGTTATGTAAATATAGGATGATGTCTAAATCATATGATTACATTTCCGTTGAAGTATTTGATGATAAATTTAGAATTGCAAGGTCGTCCGATGGTATTACAATTATTAGAGAAGATAATGCTAAGTCTGTCTTTGAAAGAGAAAAGAAATGGAAAGGCATAAAAGGAGTATATGATGGATATGCAGTTGTTAATTCAAAAGACATTTATTATAATCTTACTCAGTTAAATTTGAATAATGCTTATAGTAATCTCTTACAAGGTTCATATGAAATAACTTATATAAAAGATGGTCTTTTTAAGTATAGAGATCATGAATCAGGAGGCTTGTTTTTTTTATATAATGCACGAAACCATAAAAAATCTAATAATAAACTCATATCATATGATGATATATTGGTTATATCAGACCAATTAGCCATGGGTGTAAAATATAACACGCAGTGGGATTTTATTAATGTTCATACTCTAGATGTGAAGTATACCAGTATAGAAGAACCAAAATGGAATAAAGATACATTAGAGTTAGTTGGCATTGATAAATATGGTCGAGTATACCCTTATACAATAAACAAATGGGGAACAAAACTTTCTGAAGAGCCCAAGGAAGAGATTGCTGAGCCTGTGGTTAAGGTTAAAGAGGAAATACAACCTTTAGAAAGTGGACCTGTGGAGGAAATATCTGTAATTCAGGATGAGAGTATAACTATTGGAAAATTTATTGTTGTAACAGATAATTCTGCAAGAAAATCTGAAAATGGAGATTATGTCTTCTTGACGTATTCATACAAAAAAGCATGCAAATGTGAAGGTTATCCCTGTTGGATCCTTATAAAACAGAAATTAATCATTATAACGGAGAGAGAAAGCAAGAGAAATAATACCTTAAAATGTAAATTAATAGGAACATTGCCTGATGAATTTGAAGAATTTAATTGTGTTTCGGATAATAAAAAGTGGCAATATTTTGATCAATCCGTAAGCGCTTCTAAAACAGAAATAGTCAATGAAGCCATAAATGTCATAGCTCCGACATTAAGAAAATTGTCTTCAAAACGAAAGGAATTAATTGAAGAACAACAAAAAAGGGATGTTGAGGACACAAAAGATATTCTCCGATTGAAAGCAATCTATGATTTCTTGAAACTTCAAGGATTTGATAAAAACTCTACGTCAGATGCAATTTCATCACTCTTTCCTGAAATAGAAGAATATATAGACTATACCAATGTAAAGCAAACCTATTACTATGGTTGGAAAAGATATGTCGAGAATGTTGAAAAACTGAAGAAGATAACGCCCAATGGCTATATAGACGAAAGCATGGTCGTTGGTGAACTCAATTTTTCAGATAAAGAAAAGATGATATTTGACTATTATACGAACGTAAAAGAATATCCGATTGAAGTAGCAATAGATTGTATTCAAGAAGAATCTCCAACGGGGGTAGAACTCATAAAGGAATATGAGACCCTTATGCGACTCGATGATACTGTTGAAAATCAGCGCAAAATGCTTCAGCGTGAAATAATAGATGATTTGATTAATAACTTCACTGTTATGGCTGATACTTCGCAAATGCTTCAGTTACCCAAATCATCTACCACAAAAACAGTTGACAATGATTTTTTTACTGATACCACAAAGTCTACAGATTTTACAATAAAGGGTGTAAAGCGCGTATTTAAATTAAATGAATCTGTAGGTTATGATATTTTTGAGAATAAGAAGTTTCATCTATACCATAGACCTATTAGTTATTTACAATACGGAAAAGATGTCGTCTTACTTCTGAATATTGATAAGGCAAAGGAATTCGACTCAGAACATTCACGTCAAATTCTAATTAGAGGAAATGGCGAGGACAAGAAGTTTGATCAAGACTATACTTATGTAAACGGAATCATTTCCAAGCAAAGAGATAACGGTACTCGAATTTATGTATTTGAGTGTATCGATGATACAACTTGTAGATTCTTTGATGAGCTACAATGTATAAAACATGAACTTGTGGAGGATGAAAATGAAGGCAGAAAAGTAATCTACTTCACAATGAAATCGTTATTGAGATACAATACTGACTAAAAATCTTCGTTTCTATCATCATTCGATATTATAATATGAAACGACATAGAAGTTTTGAACTTGGCTCTGCCAAAGTTTTAGAAGAAATGGGCTATGTAAACATTGATGTCACCCGTGGCGTTGCCGATTGGGGGGCGGATGTGTTTTGCGAAAAAGACGGTTTAAAATATGTTGGTCAAGTGAAGATGTATGGAACATCCAAAACAAAAATATCACGTAAGGATGTGATGGAATTATATGGTGTGATGGCATACTTTGACTGTCAGGGGGCTTTCTTCTTATACAGTGGAAAGAGAACTGCTGAAGCTCTGAAGGCTGCTGAGAAGTTGGGCATAGCATGGTATGAGGTGAATCATATGGACATGGACGAGAGATTGGAAGAGGATGCCCTTCCTGGCGAGATAAATATAGACTACGTTTGGGACACATTTATTCGTCCTTTAGAAGGGAAATCGTTTGTAAATACTCAAGGCTTTGAGAATAAGGTAATACAAGTGACAGATGCTTATATTCTCAAGGAATCGGAGAAGGGGAATAGGACGAAGGTAAAGAAGGATTGGTTTAAATGGATTATTGACAGAATCCGTCATTATGGTTTTGCAGAAGCAATTGACCTCAGAAATGAATTCCATACCCAAGCTTCGTCTTTTGTCACCCTTATCTTTGCTCAGATTCCTATGTTTAAGGTTACATATAACCCTCGACGCATTGAGTTCAATAATAAAAACATAGGAAAAGGGAATGGATGAATAGCAGATTTCCAGAAGGGAATATAAAAATAAAAGCAATAAGATATGAACAACGAGATACAATTCATATTATACCATCTGCCTGACGAAGAAGGAAAGGTACAGGTGGTGATCAAAGATGAAACTATCTGGGCAACTCAGAAAGCGATGGCTCAGTTGTTTGGGGTGGGCATTCCTGCCATCAGCAAGCATCTGAAGCATATCTTTGATGAAGGAGAGTTGGACAAAGAAGTGGTTGTTTCCAAAATGGAAATAACCACTCAGCATGGAGCTATAGAAGGGAAAACTCAGAAGAA
>OMXO01000096.1 GCA_900315035.1 uncultured Prevotella sp. | reverse complement strand
GTTTGAGTCTGCCAAGGCCATGGGCGACGCATTTTGCGGTCGTTCCATGGCCCCGTCGTATGCCCGTATTGCCAATCCCACGACCACCTATCTGGAGGAGCGGGTGCGGCAATTGACGGGTGCGACAAGTGTAACAGCACTCAACACGGGTATGACGGCCATTCACTACGCTTTGACCGCTGTCAGTGCAGCTGGACTCAACATCGTAGCCTCGAAACATCTGTTTGGCAACAGCGTCTCTCTGATCCGCGACACACTGGGCACGTTTGGCGTAGAGCCTCGCTTTGCAGATTTCACGAAACCAGAGGAGGTGGAGGCACTGATCGACGATAAGACTTGCGCTCTGTTCTTCGAGATTATCACCAATCCGCAGCTCTTTGTGGCTGATATCCGAAGGTTGGCAGACATCGCTCACAAGGCAGGTGTACCCCTGATTGCCGATACGACCATCGTGCCCTTCTCCACATTCCGGGCTGTTGACTTCGGCGTGGACGTCGAGGTGGTATCAAGCACGAAGTATATCTCTGGCGGTGGTACTGGTCTCGGCGGACTGCTCATCGACTACGGACGGTTTGACTGGAGCCTGTCGCCCTCCCCTGCCCTACAGGCACGAACCAAGCGCGTTGGTAAGAAGCTAGCCTTTACCGCTCGTGTAAAGACAGAATTGATCACAAATCTTGGTGGACTGATGACACCCCAGGTGGCCTATATGGAGACCCTCGGCCTCGACACACTCGATATCCGATTCCGTCGTCAGGCAGAGACCACTCTATGGCTCGCCCAGCACTGTCAGGCATTGCCAGAGATCAGACGTGTGAACTATACTGGTTTAGAGGGTAATCCCTTCTACGAACTCTCGAAGTCGCAATTCGGTCCATTGCCTGGTGCAGTCTTTACCATCGACCTCGAATCGAAGGAAGCCGCATGGTCGTTTATCGACAAACTACAGATTATCCGACGCGCCACGAATCTCTTCGACCGTAAGTCGCTGGCCATCCACCCAGCCTCAACAATCTTCGGTCTCTTCACAGCCGAGCAGTGTGCAGAGATGTCTGTACTCGACACGACGGTACGATTAAGTATCGGTCTCGAAGCCGGCGAAGATCTGCTGGAAGATATCAAGAAGGCGGTTAAGTGAGAGCAGAGTGATTTTAACTAGTCATTGCTTCCTAATCCATTCTGCCATGAATTTGTCATAGACTTCATAGACCCCTTGCTGGTGAGTCAGCAACTGTTTCTCAATAAGAGCTTGTGATGATTTTTGTACGCTGCTGGCAGAAATCAGGTGATAACGCTTGACGAAAGGAGCTCCGGTAATTTGCCGGGCTTTCCTTTCATGGCCGACAGCGACAAGAAGGTCTCGCTGACGGGCTGTCAGTTGATAAAGCACATCTTTGTAGGCCTCTTCGTTCTGGTTGATGATTTGTATTACAGCCGTATCAACATCATTGACACAAACATGGTCTTGTGTTGCAAAAAGCTGGTTGAGCACTTTCTGCAGATACCAGGTCGTTCCGTCAAAGTGCTCATAGATAGTGCGTACGACTCCATCGTCAATTTGTTTTCCTGCCTTTTCAAAATGTTTTTTCGCAAAGACTTCGTATTCTGGCAGTGGCACAGGTTTCAGAAACATCATTGAGACACTTTGATAGAACGGTCTTGCCGGCGAAGAAAACATCTCGCTCATCATACTTTTCTGGGAGCCTGAAAACACGAACACAGCGTTGCGGCATTGCTGCACGTAGGTCCGCATCAGTTCTTCTACATTTCGCTCCGGATAGTCCGTGATAGCCTGAAACTCATCTATAGCAACGATACACTTTCGGTCGGCAGCTTTCAGATAGTTGAAAATCTCCTCCAGCGTAAAGTCTGGTGAAGTGATGTCCCCCAATCCAATGTTCCAACTGGCATTGCCTTGACCATCGAAGGATATGCCTGTACGGAGAGAGGTCACAAAACGCAGGAAGCCATCAATGGCAGACTGTCCGCGTGGCTTCAGACGATTGACGATGCTTTGACCCATACGATAAACCATATCTTGCAGATTCTTGGTGGCATAGATGTCAATCAGGAAGGTGATGTATCGGTCCTGTATTTCATTCTGGGCAAAACAGTGGTGAATCAGTCCTGTCTTACCCATACGGCGCGGAGAGATCAGCGCTGTATGATTGCCGTTTGTCAACAGGGTTGTCAGCTCTTTTGTTTCGCTCTTACGGTCGCAGAAATATGCAGCCGACTCATAGCCATAGGTAATAAAAGGATTCTCAATCATCATCATGTATCTTTGTACGCTGCAAAGATACACATTATTATTAGGATTTCCAAAGAATTATCCAAAAAAGATTATCCAAATCGGATAAAATTAATCATGCACACCATTCCAGGCACCGTGATCACCAATCGTAATCCTCTACATAACCGTCGAACATCACCTCCTCCGTCCATCCGTTGTCGCGGAACAGCTTGCGGATATTCTCTTGCAAAGCAGGCGGAATGAGGCGCGAGCCATTGCGATACTCGAAATAATAGGTACGATTGGACAAACGGATGATGCCATTGCGAACTGCGGACTCCAGTCGTTTGGGCATATCGCCCGTAAAGGTGTGAGTCATACCTTTGGCGAAGCGTATCTTCTGGTCGCAGCGATACATCGGGCATTCAGTAGTTGCCACACCCTCGAAGTGCGGATTCACACACCTGTAGGAACTATAGGTGTGAGGCATCTGCTGTCCTACGAGCCATCGCAGACACTGGGTGCGCAACGGACACGCATCAGCATAACAAACCGTGTAGCCTTCCTGGGCTTTCTCAATCAATAACTCTTTTGTAATATTCATGATTTTTATTTGTTTTTTATCGGATTACTAAATCTCCCTCCCTTACTCCCTTTTTCGTTCGGAAGGCCTTTATGCAGAGGGCTGGAAGCACGGGAGGGATGTTGGTTTATCCCTCCCGTCTCCCTCCCGTTTTCACTCCCCTTTCCTCACGCAGCCGTTAGGGGAACGGCTTTGTAATAGGCCACATGACTGTGTTCTTTGCGTTCGAATTCGAGGCTGACGAGTGCACGTCCCAGTTCAACCTTTGCCTTCGTTGTGACAGCCACATTGGGATACTCGTCGCGAATAATCGCCAACATCTCCGTCGTATTCAATGACCTCACCTTTTCACCGTCAGCAGGCTTACGGAAACATACTTTCACCATCTCAGCAATATCCTTCTGCTGCATGTAGCCAAGGTTCAACTGCTGAATACGGGCCACCTCATCGTTGTTGAACCAATAGGGGGCATTCAGTTCACGGATCTCATACAACACCTGTGCATATAACTGCTCATAGTCAATATCGCCAACATTGTCGATGAACTGCCCTTTGGGAATGGTCAGACAGACGTAACGACGACTTCCTGTTGCATCGGTCAACGGATGCGGATTATTAGTTGTCGATACAAACGAGGCATAGCGAGGACGATCATCCTGGGCTTTGCCAAAGATAGGACGCCCGTTCACCTTATTTTTAGATAAGGTCTGCTTCAGCGCAGCATGCTGACTGGGTCGGATAGCCTCGAGTTCGTCCAGATTCACCAACAGATTGTTGGTTAATGCCATCTCCTTGTCGAACTTATTCGACAGGTTCAGGTGATCCAGATAGTACTCACGGAGTTGACAGGGCAGCAATCGGCGCAAAAATGTGGTCTTGCCACAACCCTGAGTGCCAATCAATACAGGTACCACTTCGTTGCCGTGCATCGTGTCAAGTTGCATCCAATGGGCCACCGTCGAACGCAACCAGACGGCCAGAAAGGCATGCTGCTCGCTACTGATACCTGGCAAACGCGAGAACAACCTGGCCACATGGTTCTGTCCGTCCCATTGTGGCAGATTGTTCAGGAACTCCTGAATAGGATTGTACGAAAGCACTTCCTCAGAGTTGACGTACATGGTGATGTCAGCCTTGGGATTGCAAGCCTCATCCAGTCCTTCACGAAGGGCCCGGATAATGATGCTGTTCAGAGCCTCTTGCGTCAGCGGACGGAAACCTGCTGATGGGACGGCCCTGAAGGCGAACTCCACCTTTCCGCTGAGCACATTGCGACGGAACTGGTAGTTGTCCATGAGGAACTGCTCGATGATGAGCACACTTTGAGTTTGAACATTTTGGGGCTGTTCGACCACCACTAAGGAATTCTCCATAAATTTTTTAATGATTTAGGTGATAGTTAATAAATTTGTTTTGGGCTGGTTTTTCATGTATTATCCATGATTTCCACTTACCAATTGCAAGGATGGCGCCAACGAGTGGAGCCTATTCTCGCAATGCATCTTAAATGCTCTGCAAAGATACAAAAAATATTAGCGGTCTGCAAGTTTTATATGTTAAAATCGTGCCTTTTAACATTTCATTTTGTTCAATTTCTGCTCTATATAAATTAAGGTGAGGGAAAGCCATTAAAAACGGGAGGGAGACGGGAGGGAAAGCCAATCTCCCTCCCTTGCCATCAGCCCTTTATATAAAGGCCTTTCGAGCGAAAAAGGGAGGAAGGGAGGGAGATTTCATCGAAAGGCGATCAGAGGGACAGGTCGCGTGATTCCCTCGGTACCAGCGATCATGGACCTGCCCCTCTGATCGTCAGTTTTCGCCTCATAAAAGGCTCGCTTCCCGTCCGATTACTGCGAACTGTCAGTCCGACAGCTTCGGACTCCCAGTCCGTAACTAGAGAACTAACAGTCCGACATGACGGACTGAGTCAGAAAAGAATCCCCGACAATCAACAATGATCGTCGGGAATCTAAGATATTCATATGGTACACTCAAAGAAGGCCGTTCATTCTTAGCCATTGCTTCCCTTTTGGGGTAAGGCAATATAGCAAGAATAGAATGCAGGGAATGCCAATAAATACAAATGCAAGATAAACTCCCATATTGCTCTTAATTAATTTTGTAATTTACACCATCATATGTAAAGTAAACAACTGCATAATAATCATTGTAAAGACCATTAAATGTTATTGTTTTGGTTTGTCCTTTCTTAAGCAAAACAGAATTTTTATCCGTACCAACGATGCGTCCGGAAGAATGTAGTTCAACTTTATCAATCATAATGTCAACAGGAGATTTATTGCAAATGGAAACATCAATAAAGCTTCCGAAGGATGTTATACCAATTCCATAAGAAACATCGATAAAATCTATAATTTCTTTCACATTGACAGAACAAAGGGACTCATATCCAAGTTCGTTAGAGGCTTTTATTATACATGTTCCTTTTGATACTGCTTTAATTTTGCCAGTGTTGTCAACAGTTGCTATTTTTTCATCAGAACTACTCCAAATGACATCCATTTCTTCCGAATAACCAATCCTTTTGCACTTGATACTTGTTTCCTGTCCTGTTAACAAATCTAATGATGACTCAGTAAGACTAAAATCATAATATTGAATTATTGCAATCTTTTCCAATAAGCCTTCCTCTTTGTTCTCAAGATAAACTATTCCCTTCCTATTTTTCACAGAAAGATTTTTTATAGGCTGTATCGAAATCGTTAAAGTTCCATCTGAATTCTTTTTGCATGAGAACCAGTCTCCATCGCACCTAATTGTATAATCAGTATTTGACTTAACCAGTAGGTGGAAATCTCCCCCTCTTTCATTTGGAAGGTCTATTTCCTTTTTGTCTAAAGTTATATATGTCTTCCCGCGTTGTAGTACATGTACAACGACTTTATGCTTTTCATCTGTTTTTTCTGTTTCTATATCTAGTTGACGAATAACAATATCTCCTTCTCTACTCTCATAAGAAGGATTACTATCAACAGTTGCATAGAAGAATTCTGAATTTGGCTTGGAGAATAGATGAATCCACTCTGGCATTGTACATTGATCTTTTATCCATTCATCAGTCATAAAAAAACTTGGATATTTATGCCCACAATTAATATTAGATACCTTAATAATGCTATCTTCATCGAGCGTCACTCCCTTAGCTTTGATATTCCAATTTGAAGAAGAACGTAATCTTATTGCATTTATGTCTATAGGTTCAATAGGTTCAAACTTTTCACCATTATCATTACCTCCACAAGAGGAGTGAGTTACCCCTAACAAAAGAAGCAGTAAGGGAGAAATAAATAAATACTTTATTCGCATATTTTTTTTATTTGTGCTATCAGTTCCCAAGATGAATAGCTGGTTAGTAGATTAAAGAAGCGTGGGACTATTGAATACTATCTTACTGAGGTTCTGGACTACCTGCTACTTAATAATAGACAATAGCCCACACCCTTAAGATATATCATGCCCATTGGGTACAATAATCCTAACGATGTGAGCGTATTGCATACTATCCTAAGTAGCCGAAATTGTCCAGA
This sequence comes from uncultured Prevotella sp., assembly GCA_900315035.1. GTDB lineage: Bacteria > Bacteroidota > Bacteroidia > Bacteroidales > Bacteroidaceae > Prevotella. The sequence continues at coordinate 8,245 of OMXO01000096.1, read as the reverse complement.
TTTCAGTAAAGGATAAGCACCAATCGCTCTTTTTACTAAGTTGAGCCATTAAAACGCACTCCTACACGTAGGGTACTTGAAACTCAGTTGCAAATATACGGAATGTTTCTGAAATAAAGAAGTATTTCCTTTATTTTTTTGTAATTGTCATCAAAAGAGTTGGTAGATTGGGTGAAAAGCGTTATCTTTGCAACCACTAATCATTGTTAATACTTAAATTGATAGTATGCAAAACGAGAAACGAACAGCAGATGATTTTTATCGCGAGAGTAAGCGGCTCCGTAAGGAGGTGCTACAAATGGCAGATGCTTTGAGGTACAGCCCCATGCGATTCACTATAACAAATGAAATCACTATGGAAGTGGAGATTACCAAGTCAGACTTGAAAACTATTGTAAGCAAAAACGTTGGAGATAACAAGTTCAATGCTATTAAGAATGCGTTGGCGAAAGACATTCCTGGATATCTTGTTAGGGCCACCTACTTGGGGTGGAGGTCTGTGGCTGAAGGCAAACACATTGAAAGTGCATATTTTGCTTATTTCAGTCGTGAACTTGGTTGCCGTACAATTTTGTGCATGCGCAGAATGGCTGACGGTGGCGTATATAAACCATACGCTATAATTAATGAACACACCTTTACTGCTGCAGAACAAGAACTTAGTAAATAAAAGAACTCCATCTTAACAAGTCGCTTACCGATACAAACGGGGTTCTTGTCCTAGATGGAGCTTAAAAGTGCTTCTATTTAAATAAGTCGCTTACCGATACAAACGGGGCTCTTTGCAAAGATATGAATAAGTTAGCAAACTACCAAATAAATCGATACTTATTTTAGTTTCGTTCCAAGATCAAGGGGCAGGTGATTGATTTTTTGAAATCAACAACCCTCTGTTCCCTTGGAATTCGCAGCTTCGTTGAGCAGAGAATAAAAGCATCCATTATACCACATAGGGTATATTTCTTGTAAAAACATATAAATTTATACCCGTTTTGATATATTATTTAAATAATCAGTGACCTGTCTCTGATCTCGCGGTTTTAGATATAGAATTCTGAAGAATCCACTAAGCCTGCTCGGAGGGCGTATTTGATGACTTCATGGGCTGTGTTCACACCCAGTTTACGGAAGATATTCTTACGGTGGGTAGTGATGGTATGAACACTTGAGAACCGCTCGTTGGCAATCTCCTTGGTTGTCTTGCCCTGAGCGATGGCTTTCACAATCTCAGTCTCTGTCTCTGTCAGTATGCTGCGATGCTCCTCTTCTTCCTGTTGGTGGTTAATGATGCCTTCCAACGCCCGCTGACTGATGTGGCGGTTATGACGACTGACAGCCTCAAAAGCATCACGGAGATCCTTTAACGAGCCGTCTTTGAAAATGATACTGAACTGGTGAGAGGCATAAACTACGCGACGCAAGAACTGAGGGGTCAACTCGTCGCTGATTAATATCCATTGAGACAGTGCGAAACGCTCAGCAACAATGAGTAATTGATCTTCGTCGGCAAAGTCGAACAATGTATAGTCGAGCAACACCACAGCATTCTCGTGCTCCTTCAACAACTCGACTAGTCCCGCCTTATCACTGGCTCTGAAGATGTCGTGCTCACCTTTCTGAAGAATCAGACTCTCCAAAGCAAAACGAGTCAGCTCCTGATTATCTGCTAAAATAAATTTTCCCATATCGTTTAGTTACAGGGTGCAAAGTTACAAAATAATTCCGAATTCCGAACTCCGGAATACATAATCCGGAATTCAGAATTTGGAATTTTGCTATCGAAAACAGAATATCAAATCTGATCAAATGCCTGTGACAGATCGTCGATGATATCATCGATATGCTCAGTTCCGATGCTCAGACGGATGGTCGACGGCGTGATATGCTGCTCAGCGAGTTCCTCGGGAGAGAGTTGTGAGTGAGTAGTTGTGTAGGGATGAATCACCAGACTCTTCACGTCGGCAACGTTGGCCAACAGCGAGAATATCTGCAGGGCATCGATAAACTTCCAGGCCTCTTCCTGTCCGCCCTTGATTTCGAAGGTGAAGATCGAACCACCGCCATTGGGGAAGTACTTCTGATAGAGCTGATGGTCGGGATGACTTTCGAGAGCCGGATGGTGAACAGCTGCAACCTTCGGATGGTTCTTCAGGAAATCGACTACCTTCAGTGCGTTTTCTACATGGCGCTCTACACGCAGACTCAACGTCTCTACGCCCTGCAAGAGGATGAAGGCATTGAAGGGAGAGATGGCTGCACCAGTATCGCGCAGGATGACGGCACGGATACGAGTAACGTAAGCGGCTGCACCAACGGCATCAGCAAACACGATGCCATGATATGAGGGATCGGGCTTGGCGAGTGTGGGGAACTTGTCGTTCTGTTTCCAGTCGAACTTGCCACCATCTACGATGACACCACCCAGAGAACTGCCATGACCACCCAGGAACTTGGTAGCCGAGTGAACCACGATGTCGGCACCATGCTCCAACGGACGGATGAGGTAAGGGGTACCGAAGGTGTTATCGACGATGAAGGGGATGCCATGCTTATGGGCTACAGCAGCCACTCCCTCAAGGTTGAGAACATCACTGTTGGGGTTGCCGAAAGTCTCGGCATATACTACTTTTGTGTTGGGCTTGATGGCAGCTTCGAGGGCATCGAGGTCATTGACGTTAATAATGGTGTTGCTGATGCCTTGCGTAGCGAGCGTGTGGGTAATCAGATTGTAGGAACCACCATAGAGGTTATCGGCAGCCACGATATGATCGCCAGCCTGCACGATATTCTGCAGGGCATAAGTGATGGCAGCAGCACCAGAGGCAACAGCCAATCCTGCCACACCACCCTCGAGAGCAGCCACGCGATCTTCAAATACGCCTTGGGTAGAGTTGGTCAAGCGACCATAGATGTTACCTGCATCGCGGAGACCGAAACGATCGGCAGCATGCTGAGAATTATGGAACACATACGACGTGGTCTGATAGATGGGCACGGCGCGTGCATCAGTTGCGGGGTCGGCCTGTTCCTGACCTACATGAAGTTGTAAAGTCTCAAAACGTAAATTCTTCGCTTTGCGAAGATCTGACCTTGTTTCATTTGGGGTACTCATAATCTTATCCTTTCTTTTATTTAATGATTAATTAATTACTTTTGACGGTGCAAAGGTACGAACAAAAGAAATATCTTCCAAATTTCGGTTGAAATCCAGAAGATATCCCTAAATCTACAAAATTAGCAGATAATTAATCTAAAATATGCGATTCTATTCTCCTCAAACAGAATATTATTCTAAAAAGGATACTTACGGGCGGTAAAAACCATGAATCAGAGGCGTGTTTTGAAATATTCTATTGTCTTTTGAAGGCCTTCATCCAACTTCACCTTGGGTTCCCAGTCAAGTTTTGCCTTAGCCAATGTGATATCAGGTCTGCGCATCTTAGGATCGTCAGATGGTAGTGGCTTAAACACAATCTTACTCTTGGAATCTGTCATTGCTATCACCTTCTCTGCCAACTCCAACATAGTAAACTCGCCAGGATTACCGATATTCACAGGGCCCAGGAAGTCGTCTCCACTATTCATCATACGAATCATACCCTCAATCAGATCAGAAACATACTGGAAGGAGCGGGTCTGGGTGCCATCGCCATAAATGGTGATGTCTTCGTTACGCAATGCCTGCATAATAAAATTCGAAACGACGCGTCCATCATTCTCAGCCATACGCGGACCATAGGTATTGAAGATGCGAATGACCTTGATACGTACACCATGCAGACGATGATAGTCGAAGAACATCGTCTCTGCGCAACGCTTGCCTTCATCGTAACAAGAGCGGATGCCGATGGTGTTGACATTGCCCCAATAAGACTCTGGCTGTGGGTGCACTGTCGGATCGCCATACACCTCACTGGTAGATGTCTGGAGGATCTTGCACTTCGTTCTGCGAGCCAATCCCAACATATGATAAGCACCAAAAACCGAGGTCTTGGTGGTCTGTATGGGATCGTTCTGATAATACACGGGAGAAGCAGGGCATGCTAAGTTGTAGATTTCATCAACCTCTGCCCAATAAGGCTGGCACACATCATGGCGCACAATCTCGAAATTGTGTTCACCAAGCAGATGCCACACGTTCTCTTTACTACCTGTATAAAAGTTATCCAGGCAGATCACATCATTACCTTCCTTTACCAGGCGCTCACAAAGATGAGAGCCGATAAAGCCAGCTCCACCAGTTACTAAAATTCTTTTCATCCTAAATTGTTATTGTTATATTTGCAAATTCCTGCACAAAAGTACGGATTATTTCTCTAACTACAAAGAATATCCAGAAGAAAGTGGTGCTTTTTATGAAAAAGGTAGAGCATATGTTTGCTCCATCAAGAAAAAGACAGGAAGAACTTCGAGAATTCACTCTCAAAATTAGGGGTCAGAATATTCTTGCCCATAGCCTCACGTATCTCTTCGATAGTCCAGAACTTCCCACCATCAAGTTCTTCTGCAGATGGATGAATGTCGCCGTCATAGATAGTACGATGCACATAAACCAGTTCTCGCTCTCTCTGGCTTTCGAAAACATATAGCCCTTTCTTCTCTGGAAGGAAATCGGCAATACCTAATTCTTCACGGACTTCCCGATACAGTGCCTGTTCAGGTGTTTCGCCCAAGTCGATATGCCCACCAACACTTGTATCCCACTTGCCTGGCTGGATATCTTTCCACTCTGGACGCTTCTGCAAATACACCTCACCCTTTGAGTTGAAGACATGGAGATGTACCACTGGATGCAACAGCCGTGAACCATTATGGCATTCACCTCGTGTGGCCGAACCTATCACCTGACCTTGCTCGTCGACTATCGGAAAACGCTCCTGTTGATTATCTTTATTCATTATCTACCGAACTATTTGGGTTAAATACTGCTGCAAAATTACTAAGTTTGGCGATTTTCATCAAATTATTCTTTCATTTCGGAAAAATAATCTATATTTGCACCATAATAAGAATATTATTCCAGAATATGGCAGACACATTAGATGAAACTGACTTGCAGATTCTCAAGACCCTGCAGCGTAATGCGAAACTCACCACAAAAGAGCTGGCTGATGCTGTGCATCTGACGCCTACACCAGTTTTTGAACGCCAGAAACGCCTGGAGCGTCAAGGCTACATCAAGAAATATGTAGCAATCCTTGATCCAGAGAAAATGGGACAAGGGCTCCTCGTATTCTGCAAAGTAAAACTTCAACAAATCAATCACGAAAAGGCGGATGCATTTGTACGTCGAATCATGCGTATTCCTGAGGTTACAGAGTGTTATAACACCTCAGGGGCTTACGACTACCTATTAAAGGTTCGCTCTCAAAGCATGAAGCAATATCAGGAGTTTGTACTCAACAAGTTAGGCGACATCGACAACATCAGTGCCATTGAGAGCACCTTCGTCATGAGTGAGATCAAGCAGAATTACGGTATCAACATCTGAATAACCCTACTTACGAAGAAACCATCTCTTCTAACAGGGCCTTATAATGGCCTGGCAGTATGATGTGATGGTTTCCTATTGGATTACTCAGGAAATAAGAGATCTGACTTTTATCAGTCAACTGAATCTTCTGCTGAGTACGGCAAAGATTGGGCTCTGAAAGGTTTTGGGTCAGATAACCTTCTGCAATAAAATGGCGGCTCTTATCACCAGACACTTTAAAGACCGTAACAGGTCCTTCTTTCATAAAACCTCTTATTCCTACCCCTATACCAGATTCGAAATGAGTGTCATATTCAAAGCGCTCTACCATATTCAAAGGAATGGTACAATGAGCAAAAATCAATTCGCCTGTTTCTGGATCAATTCTTGAGGGGTTTGCCTGGAATCCTGATACACCCAACAACGACCGAACAATCATCATTGAAATCATGGCCGGGACATCGCCTTCGCATCCTGCCACGATACCTTCTGCATTTAATTTGGCTAAGGCCAGACATCCTGTGTTCTTAATCGCTGTCAGCAAATCAAAGCACCGTAAAGTAAATCCTTGAAGTTGATAATTTTCAACGAGAGTCTTCAATGCCTTGTATATTTTGTTGGCTCCAGGAAGAGAACTCCTGATGGCCTCAATATCGGAAGAGTCTTCAGACAAGGGTTCTGGCGTCTCTGAGATAACATCCAACAATTCGTTCATAGGAATATTCACCAATTCGACACCAAACCTTTGCCTCACTACTCTCTCGTCAACAGAACTGGAGATAAGCCAGTCTGAAGGTTGTCCAATAATACCAAGTCGGCTACCCAAAAGCGTATTCCTTGCATCTTCAACTTGAGACAACAACTTAATTCGCTTAGTAATATAAACCGCACTGCCATGGATAATCTCTCCCTTCATGTTGTTCTGTCGCAAATAGGAGAGGATTTCCATCGAAGCAGCCAGAGAGTTGCTTCTCCCTGACGTCAGAAGATAAAAAGGAGAGATCGACTTTGCTTGTAAATCTGGGAGTAATTTTTTGAAGATACCTTCTGTGCCGCCCGTACAGACGTAGATTAAACTGAGTCCGTAACTGCCATAGTCACTATAGTCATTCCCTCTGAAAACATACTCTATGTCCAGACTACCAAGAAATTCCTTAGTAACCGCTCCAACGGCCTTCTCGTCGTGGAGTTCTGATGTCAGTGTATATATGGCAACCAAGAAGCTATCTCACCAATTAATACTCATCCTCGTTGAAAAGGAAGTCTTCTTTTGTTGGATAATCGGGCCAGATATCTTCGATACTCTCATAGACATCGCCTTCATCTTCGATTTCTTGCAAATTCTCAAGTACCTCAAGCGGGGCGCCTGAACGTATAGCGTAGTCAATCAACTCGTCCTTGGTTGCAGGCCAAGGTGCGTCTTCCAGTTTCGATGCCAATTCTAGTGTCCAATACATATTCTTAGTCTTTGGTTATTTACTATGTTTTAAATTTGGACGCAAAAGTAATAATTATTTTCCTATCTGCAAACATTTTGCCATACAATTTCACTGACGCCTGCGTTAAAATTTATTTTTTTTGCCAATACAAACAGATAATCACTTAGCCTGTTCACATATTGTAAAGTCTCAGGGCTAATTTGGGCTACTTCAGACAGAGCAACAATCCTACGTTCTGCACGACGACAAACTGTTCTGCAGACATGCGCCTGAGCTGCAGCTTGGCAACCGCCTGGCAAGATAAAACCTTGGCGTTCGGGTAAGAGTTTCATTATCCGGTCCACTTCTTGTTCTAAAAGTTCAATCTCACCATCAGCCAATTTTGCAGAGTCATACAACGGTGTCTGACTCTGATCGGTTGCCAGATTGGTACATACATTAAAAAGATTGGTTTGGATTCGGATAATTAAAGATTTATCTTCACCGTCAGGCAATAAAGATGCTAAAAGCCCGAGTTGAGAACTTAATTCATCGACGGTTCCATATGCTTCCAGACGCTCGCAAGACTTCTTGACGCGGATACCTCCGACTATACTCGTCTCGCCTTTATCGCCAGTCTTTGTATAAACTCTTGTAATTTTCATATTCAATGTCAGTTAGAAGTTCACTATATAATTTGTTTTATGTCGTTTCTTATCAAAAAGAACTATCCCACAATAATAAAGGTCAAACGTAATGCGCACCCGTTCATCAGCAATAAGATCGGCCCAATAATTCCGGAAATGTTGAATGCCCTCAACAATAAGAACACTGTCATCCCTTACCTTATTATATATATATTCTTTATTCATTAGATAATGATCATCTAAGGTAATACGCACCAACTGTCCATCTGCTCCAAACGAAGCCTGACAACAACCATGATGAAAGTATTCTTGATAATCGTCACTTACTATCACCTCAGGTTGCAACCAATTGGCAATTCGGAAATAAAGACGACCTAATTTGCGCCGTAACCAACTATCATGAAGTCCCATCTTATCGTACTGGTAATAAGGCCAATGTTCATTAATAACATACCTCACAATCCAGTAGTCTGTCGGCGACTGGATGCCAAAGCCCCGACAATACCCGATACGCTTCAGCCAAACAAATGGATACCACAGTCTCTGCATTTCGAGTACAAAGATACATCATTTTAGACAAAGTACCAAGAAAAAAAAGAAAAGGATATAAAAAAAGCCCCGAAGATATTGTATCTTCAGGGCTCAAATAAAAGTGGCGGCCTCCTACTCTCCCGCATTGCATTGCAGTACCATCGGCGCAGGCGGGC
>OMXO01000004.1 GCA_900315035.1 uncultured Prevotella sp. | reverse complement strand
AATCGGCGCAAAATCGGCGCAAATGCGTTTTTGAGGAATGCCGAAGATGCCCATAAACAAAGGGATACTCAAAGAAATTGAATGTCAGATTCCGGTTCTGAAGGTCTTGGGTTTGAATCCCAACGGGATCACACACCATTTGAATGGTTAGGTTTTTCCGAGAATCCCAGTAAATAAAGGGGTTCTCGGAAATTTTAGAAAAAAGGGAACGTGTTCCAGCTTATTGATCAGGAATATCTACCGGATGGTGATCCAGACGGGCTCGCCCCTACCCTTGGCCTCGACGATTTTCTGCTTGAGTTCGTAGAGCCACTTGCGGGATTCGAGCACCTTGCCTACCATCTGGTTGCGGCCTACGAGGATGCAGCCAGCGGTGTCGGCAGCGGTGTTGCCCATGTGGATGCGGATGCCCTTGAAGAGATGGTTGAAGTCGGGACCACCGAGAAGTACAGGGAGCCACATCTTGAATTTCGGACTCCAGGTAATCACTACCGCGTAACGGCCTTCAGGGATGACAAAGGGCTTCAGACTCTGCGCCTTTGCGGGTGATCGCAGCACGGATTCTTTCGACACCATGGTCTTCATCTCCAGCACTGGCGGTTCGAGCGTATCGCAAAAGTGGGCTGAGACCCCAAGTTACTAACATACAAAAAACCATGAAAGCACTATGAAGAAAGAAACTTGGAAGACCGTCATTCAGATCATCGTGAGCATCCTCTCGGCAGCCCTGACTGCCCTCGGAACAACCTCGTGCATGGGCCACGGACCCATCGCCTTCTGAACAGGAACTTGTTAATCTCTCCGCGTCCGCAATCTCTTACACAAGACGTTGCGGATTTTTTCATTCTTCCTCAAATCCGCCAGAGACTGGTGCTTTATGCTCTGTTGAACTTTGTCTTCGGTTGCTTGCAACGTGGACAACGCCAGTCATCGGGCAGGTCCTCGAAAGCCACGCCATCGTGTCTGCAGGGTCATAGACGTAGCAGCAGACGGAGCACACATACTTACCACTGGCTTCCTGATTTGAGGGATGTTCTTGTCAAACTTCTCGGCTCCTTCTTCGCCACCAAATACGAATGGCTGAGAATAGAATCCGTCTTTCCTGAATTTTACAGCTTTGATGTCCATAGTTTTTCCTTTTGTCACAATCAATTACATTTTAGGTGAGTATTAATGTTTCAATGTCATAATCTTCGTAGGGCAGGCTAATGTGCATTTGCCGCACTTGATGCAGTCGGGATGCAGATAGCCTGACTCTTGACCGCGACTGTCATAGGGGGTGAGTTGCATCGGACAGACGCGGGCACAATTCTTACACTTCATCTGACAGGCACTCGATACGTGGATGTTCGTAAAGGCCTTGGGCAGTGGTGCCTTCTTCGGAGCCACCCAACGAGAGATAGTACCCATTGGACAGAAAGAGCACCAGGTGCGTGGCGCATAGATGAACGAGAGCGTAACGCCGACAATGGTAGTCATCACGATAATAGTCCAAAACACGCGCCCGATGCCACCCCACATCGCCAATCCGCCATCGCTCCAAGGAACGGTGAATGTAAGTTGGATGCCGAACATACTGAAGATAAAGAACACCATGAACAGCCGGAAGCCGAACGTACGCACGAATGCAGGTATTGGCTTGTGGGGTGAGTAGTTCGACAGCAGACGATCGTACATGTTGCCGCGAGGACATACATGTCCGCACCACCAGCGCCCTTTCCAGATGCTGGTCATCACGGGACCAATCATACAGATGAGTGCGATGAGTCCTACAACGGGATAGAACCACCCGACGATGATATACGCGATGATGATCCAATAGAGGTTTAATCCTGGTGTCGCAAAGTGGCGATGGAAATTCTTATTCTGTTGCATAATCCTTATTTATTCTTAAGTTATAAACTACCTCCTATTCTATTATAGTTCCACATCTAAAAGACAGTAATTGCTCGCCCATCACGCCTTTCATGACCTCAAACACATTGTCGCCTGTGCAATGGCTGGTGTAGAACAGCATATCAGGATACTCTGCTTTCAGCCTTTGAGCCAAGGCTTTTATTTCGTCATCCGTCTCTTGTCCGTCGAGTAAGTGAAAACCGCCTACAACGGTATGAACCGGCCAAGGGCATGCGGACAGAATATTCTCAAGTCCGCTATGAGCACAGCCCGTGAATAGCAGGCCATCCACATACAGGGCCAGTTCGTGGCGGAAGTCATCGTGGATATAATCGCCAGCGGCATCCTGAACATAGAGATTTCGGTTTCCCTTGGGCATAGGATTAGTCTGTGGGATATGGGCAATGACATGAAGACCTTCCGAAATCTCGCAGGTCTGGTCTATCAAGACGAGTCTGTCTTCGTCTATCTCAGGCCACTCTGTGGTAATGTTATGCAGATTCCCTCGTTTAGAAAAGAACTTTCCGCTCATGGCATCTGGCGAGACGATAACCCGAGCCTTCTGATTATGTTCCAAGAAGTACCGTAAGCCGCCTACATGGTCGCTATGTCCGTGAGAAATGAATACATCATCTACATCGCTGAGATCTATGCCCAACTGCTCTGCGTTTCTGATAAACACATCGCTAGCTCCAGTGTCAAGCAGGATCTTGTGTCGCTCTGCTTGACCACGTCGAACTCCTCCTCGCTCGTTCGTCGTCTGCAACAGGATTGACAAGCCATGCTCCGTAGATAGCCGACTGTCATCGCTTCGATTATCTGATAAAACAGTCCATCTCATCGGTCACTCACCTTGATGCTATTCAATTGCTTAATTAAATACTCTGATACGATATCTGTCGTACGATAGACGTTCTGCGAAAAACCGTGATCGAAATATTCTTGTATCACTAGCTCGCTCTTAGGCCATATCTGATGGAACCGTTCACCATAGGTGTAAGGCACCACGCGATCGGCATTGCCGTGAATGATGAGCGCAGGACCTTGATACTTTGCCACCGTCTCATAGATAGGCAGACTGAAAGCCGTGCGGATGTAGTTTCCTCCGAGTTTCAGTCCACCCCAGAGTTCCACATATTCGCCAGGATCGAAAGGATCATACGTCTTACCCATGGTGTTGCCTCTGATGGCATCGTCGCGCAAAACGGCTGCTGGCGCCATGAGTGCTACAGCCTTAAAGGCCGGCTCGCCAAGTTCCTCGCTCAGCAGTCCTGCCGTCATCGAGGCTACCACACCGCCTTGCGAATGGCCTACTATGGCTAAGTCGCTGACGTATTTCAGATCGCGCACATATTCCACCACTTTCTTGGCATCCTCTATCTCATTGGGAACGGTCATATCCTTAAATTCGCCCTCACTCTCACCGTGACCATTAAAGTCGAAGCGTATGCTGGCGATGCCATGAGCCTGCAAAGTGTCGGCCACGAGTTCAAACAGAGGGCCATTCATCGTGCCATTAAAACCATGACAGAAGATAACCATCGGACACTTCTCGCCTGGCTTCAACTCTGGCTTCTGGATCAACGCCTTCAAGCGCCCGTGATCGCCATCGATAGAGACGACCTCGCCTTTTTGTCCACCTTGATAGGCACCCGTTGTCAACTCCTTCAGGTATTTATCGACCTTATAGGTCAGCACTGTAGAAAGTTTCACTTGTCCGTCTGGCCCTACGACTACCATCGAGGGAATCCAGTTCACCCCGTAAGCCTTAGCGATATCGGTCTCCTTGAACTTCTTCAACTCGCTGACCTGCGGATACCTGATGCCAAACTTCCCGATGGCCTTCTTCCAAGCCTCCACGTCGGTATCCATCGACACACCGATAAACTCCACTCCATACTGGCGATATGACTCATACATACGAACCACCTCGGGGGCATCCTTGCGACAATCGGGACACCACGAAGCCCAGAAGTCGAGCACCACGGTCTTTCCCTTGGCGAACTTTGACAGTTGAATGGTCTTACCCTCGGGAGTCTTCATCTTAAAGTCTGGTGCAGCCGTTCCAGCCTTCACCAGTCCTGTTGCATACTTGGCGTCCATATCCTGCTGTGCAGGCTGTGCCATTGCCACCGTTGCTCCCATCATGAGCACGGCGAATAATAATCTCATACCATGTATCATAACACTACACATATAAATTTGGTTGCGAAAATACAAAAAAATGCTCATACCTGCCTCCTATTTCCATAAATATTTGTACCTTTGCACAACAATTTTAACAAAATATGGATATTACTGAAAGATTCCTTAATTACACCAAGTTCGACACGCAGTCGTCTGAGGATAGCGACAGCGTGCCCAGTACCCCGAAACAACTCATATTTGCAGAATACCTGAAGAAAGAACTCATCAACGAGGGTCTCAGCGACGTGGAGATGGACGATAAAGGCTATATCTACGCCAGTCTGAAAGCCAATGTGAAAGGTGTGCCCACGATAGGTTTCATCTCTCATTACGATACGAGTCCTGACTGTTCCGGGGCAGATATCAAGCCACAGATCGTACACCAATACGACGGCTCAGACATTCTGTTGTCGGAAGGAATCATCAGCAGCCCTGCTAAATTTCCCGAGTTGCTAAAGCATGTAGGAGAAGACCTGATCGTAACCGACGGCAAGACCTTGCTAGGTGCCGACGACAAGGCGGGTATCGCCGAGATTGTCCAGGCGATGTGCTGGCTCAGAGATCATAAAGAAGTGAAGCACGGAGAGATACGCATAGCCTTTAACCCCGACGAGGAAATCGGTATGGGCGCTCATCACTTCGATGTCAAGAAGTTTGGCTGTGAATGGGCCTACACGATGGATGGCGGCGACGTGGGCGAGCTGGAGTTTGAGAACTTCAACGCTGCGAGCGCAAAGATTGCTGTAAAAGGCGTAAGCGTTCATCCTGGCTATGCTAAGGGCAAGATGGTGAACGCCTGTCTGCTGGCCACCGAACTGGCTCAGATGCTGCCTGAAGACGAGCGCCCTGAGACAACCGAGGGTTATCAGGGATTCTTCCATCTGCTGGGCATCGAAGGCAATGTTGAAAAGGCCAAGATGAGCTATATCATCAGAGATCACGACAGCGACCGGTTTGAGGCCCGTAAGCGACTGATTCAGAAAACCGTGGACCTGATGAATGAGAAATACGGTGCAGACACCTTCACCATCGAAGTGAAGGATCAGTATTATAATATGAAGGAGAAGATCGATCCTCAGATGCACGTGATAGACCTTGTATTACATGCTATGCAGGACTGCGGTGTGGCACCGAAGGTTAAACCGATCAGAGGCGGAACAGACGGTGCACAACTCTCATTCAAAGGTCTCCCCTGCCCCAATATCTTCGCTGGCGGTGTCAATTTTCATGGTCCTTACGAGTTCGTAAGCATCCAGTCGATGGAAAAAGCGATGCAGGTCATCATCCGCATCTGTGAACTGACTGCTGATTTCAACGATTAATGGCCAGCGTGGAATAGTGCGTCGAGCGATTCACGCTCTCCTACCACCCAGATGATATCACCTTCCTCAAACTTCCGGTTAGGCCGGAAGCTTGAGAGGTTTTGTTTGCCTTCCTCCAGACCTACGACCATACAACTGTAGATATCACGGATACCGCTCTCGACGAGTGTCTTGCCAATAAACGGACTATCGCTACCGATAATAAGCTGGCGTAACAACATTTCGCGTTTCTCGATGTCGCCATCGACACTGAGCCGCTCTTTCTCAAGAGCCTCGCTAAAGGCAGAAAACTGACTGTCGCTACCGATAGCCTCAAGCCTGTCGCCAGGAAATATCACGTAGTCGCCATCGGGGATATTGATGCGGAATCCACCTCTCAGGATACTACTGATATGGATGCCGTACTTTCGGCCGAAATTGAGTTGTTTCAGCGTCTGTCCCATCCACATGGAATCGGCCGGCACTTCGAAATCAGCAATATGGATATCACGGTCGAGCAGACGGCCTTCATAGAGCGGGCGTTTCTTGCCATGAACCTGTGCCTCGATATCGCGCGAACGGAGATTCTGTACGAACAGACGCTCAAGCGTGATGCTACGATGCTTGACCGTACGCGAGAAGATGATAAGTAGCACGACAATAGCGCCAATGGTAATCATGACGGCATTGGTGAAACGGCTCAAGTAATTGCAAATGTAGAAGATAAAGCTCACAGCGATTATCACACGCACAAGGACGGTGAAAAGCAATGGCAGACGGTTACGATTGCTCTCTGCCCACAAGGCCCGCCATTCCGGACTGCGATTTTTCTTCATCACCATGGCCCGCAGGAACGGAGCAATCACAAAGACTGTGAGCAAGCCGGTGATGGCATTTGCATACCAGTGAAGTTCCCATCCAGGCAATAGCTCACGGAAGAAAGGCAGAGCGAAGGTAAACATTACAGCAATCGTCGCTGAGGTCAGGATGGAATAGATGACCGTGTTGATGGCCATCTGTATCAGCAGCTTTTTCCATTTGCTCTGCTCCTGTGTATGCGTATTGCCCATCGACAGACGGTTCATCGACTGGATGAGTTTATTGGGCAGATGGTGCTCCAGATGATTATAAGCCGGGGTGGCAAGCCGTATCATGTAAGGCGTGAGAAAAGTGGTTATAACGGATACAGCCACCACCACCGGATAAAGATAGTCACTGATAACGCCCAGCGAAAGTCCTAAAGAGGCAATGATAAACGAGAATTCACCAATCTGAGCCATCGAGAAGCCACATCGCATGGCCGACTTCAACGACTCGCCTCCCAGCATGAACGAGAACGTACCGAAGATGCTCTGACCTATGAGGATGGTCAATACAAGCAACAGGATAGGCAACGCGTATTCAACAAGAATCTTTGGATCGACAAGCATACCGACAGACACGAAGAACACGGCACCGAAAAGATTTTTCACTGGCTCAACGAGTTTCTCGATACGCTCGGCCTCGATGGTCTCCGCCAGGATACTACCCATAATGAAGGCACCAAAGGCAGAGGAGAAACCTACCTTTGTGGAAAAGACAGCCATCGCACAACAGAGACCCAACGACACCACGAGAAGCACCTCGTTGTTGATAAGGCTGCGCACACTGCGCAAAAACAAAGGAACAGCGAAGATGCCGACAATGAGCCACAGCACAAGGAAGAAACCAATGCGCATGATTGACTGCAGCATCTGACCGCCCTCGAGATTTCCTCCGGCAATAGCACTCAACATCACCATCATGACGATGGCAAGGATATCCTCGAGAATCAGCACCGACATCACAAGACCGGCAAACTGCTGCTGGCGCAAACCGAGGTCGTCGAAAGCCTTATAGATAATTGTGGTTGACGACATCGCGAGCATACCACCGAGGAAGATACAGTCCATCTGGGGCCAACTGAAAAGCTTGCCTACCAAGAAACCCAGCATCGACATGCTGAAAATGATGGTACAGGTCGAGATGATCGGCGAAGCACCCATCTTCAGAATCTTCTTGAAGGAGAAGTCGAGTCCCAAAGAGAACAGCAGGAACATCACACCGATATCGGCCCATAGATGCACATGCTCAGAGTCGATGACCGAAGCCGTATAGGGCATATTCGGACTGACCAGGAATCCTGCCACGATATAGCCCAGGACAAGCGGTTGCTTAAGTCTCTTGAAGATGAGAGTCACAACACCCGCCACCGTCAGAATAAGGGCCAGATCACGTATCAACTCAGGTAATTCTGCCATCGGTCTGTCTGTTTTTGTAGAATTGTTGTTTTAATACCACTGCACCGCATTAGAATAACTGCTGCGCTTGTCGTATTTCAGAGCGTCGGTCAGTGTAGCGGCGTTACAACGGAAAGAGAAGTTATAACTCGTATAAGGCGCAAGCACCACCTGGCACGACATGTTGAAGCAGTGGAGGTCGCGACTCAGCGAAGCAGTGGTCATAGAGATCTTCTTTGCCTCGAAGTCATAACCCGACGAGAACGAGATATTCCAACCGTCGCTAATACAGATGTTACCGCTGAAGTTCAGGTTCTGCGTAAACTTATAAGGATAGCGCATCGTATCGTAGTTGAACTTCTTCACATCGGTATCCTCACGCATGTTGATACCATAGCCAATGCTGACGCTCCAAGGCAACTTGAAGGCCATATAGCCGTCTTCGTCGGTTTCTGCCTTCGAGGACTCTCCACGTTTAGCGCCATGCTTAGCCTTCTCCATATCCTTGTCGATATTGGTCTCTATGTCATAATCGTCCTCATCGTCACGCTTCTTGTTCTTGTCGTCTTTTTTCTTTTCAATCTTCTCGCCTCTCAGCCATTTGAAGAAATTGCCTACCTTCTCGTTGTTGATGGTATAAGAGAGGTTCTGCGACATGCCTTGGAAACGTCCCCATTTGCCAAGTCCCCAATACGTCTGATGCTCACTGACACGAGGCGTAGCACCCACACTGTCGGCCTCATAGACATACGAGGCAAAGACGGCGTTAAGATTGAAGGTATAACTCTTGGAGAGTTTCAGTCGGATAGAGGCATTCAAGTCGCTCCATGGACGGACATCAGCGGCAAAGTTGTAGCTCATCGACAAGCGCAACTCGTCGATCAGCGATATCTTCTTAAAGCCGGTAGAGTCTTCATCGCTCTTTACTTTCATCTCCACGTTGTTTCCGAGTTCGAAACCTACCAGGCCCGTCTTACCCGACCGAGGAGGTGAGAATGCTGCACCTTGATAGGGACTATACGACACAAGAGTCACATTACCTTTTGCATCGGTCTTCTGATAGGTTTCCCAATAACCGTAACGCTGCGCACCAAAATCAGGAGCATACGAGAAATTGACGCTCGGTGAAATGACGTGACGGATGGCCTGTATCTTCTCGCCGAAGAGTTTACGGTTAGGAATCCAGAAACCATACATCTTCGTAGAGAGTTGCAAGCCGAGGTTCCAGTCGTAAAGGTTATAGAAGCCAGATACGGTGTCGATTACCTCTTTCTGGTTTTTCGTATCCCATGAGCGGTTCATGCGGTGCAGAAGCATACGGTCAGCGAAATTAAACTGGGGTACGACTGTCAAGTAGTTGAACAAAGTGAAGTTACCCTTAATGGGAATGCTGTGCATCATACCATTGCTCCAGTCCTTGCTGAGACTGGAGTGCAGGATTTTATTCTCCTTTGTACGAATCTCATTTTTAATTTGTCCGGTATAGGCAATTGAGATCTTCTCATACCATCGCGGATCACCAGCAGCCTTCTTACGCTTGAAAGGATAGAAGGGTGCAATGCTGATGGTCATATTCGGCAACGTCACGGCAATCGAGGTATCGCGCATGTTCTGGTTCAGGTTCATGTCAGCACTGATAGACATACCAATGCTTGAGAACTTCGTTGACCAAGCAACGGATGAGGTACGTTGCGACTGTGTCATCGCCTGGGGATTATACATCGAGTTGAGGTTGTTACGCTCGTATGTCGAAGTAGCGAAGTTCACGCTGGCAGTCAACGTGTTATAGGGATTGGCCTTCTGATCCTGAGTATGACGCCACTGCAGTTTAAAACTGGTCTCCTTCGAAAAGTCAGGATCATTCTTCTCGCCATGCAGTGAATTCTGATAGTTGAAATAGAAAGAGCCATTGAAACGATAGCGTTTCCGATAGTTTGAGGCAGCGGAAATGGCCCAAGAGCCCTTGGTATATATCTCACCGAGCAACTTCAGGTCCATCTTGTCGCTAATGGCGAAATAGTATCCGCCGTCGCGCAGATAGAAGCCTCGTTCCGTCTCATCACCATAGGTAGGCATGATGAAACCACTGCTGTAACTCTTCGTAAAGGGGAAGAATCCGTAAGGGATAGCAAAAGGCATGGGCACATCGCCTACGACGAGGTAGGCAGGACCGAAGACCACATCCTTACCTGGGCGCACTTTAGCACGCGAGAGGGCCAGATAGAAATCGGGATGAGGATCGTCGCAGGTGGTATAACGGCCATGCTGCAAGAACATCTCTCCGTTAGCGCCACGCTTGGAGAGCTCACTGGTAAGGAAGCCTTCTT
Organism: uncultured Prevotella sp.; assembly: GCA_900315035.1. Classification (GTDB taxonomy): domain Bacteria; phylum Bacteroidota; class Bacteroidia; order Bacteroidales; family Bacteroidaceae; genus Prevotella. The sequence continues at coordinate 77,026 of OMXO01000004.1, read as the reverse complement.
GCTGCTGTGTATAGACACCCGAGATAAGACCCTTCTTCGTCTTGAAGTTGAAGGACATCGTATCACTCTCATACTCGTCGCTACCCATCTTGAACACAGGCGTACCTTTCAGTTTATGGGTCGTCGTATCCATCTTACCCGTAGCATGTACAAGATTGCTGTCCAGAACCATGTAGATCTCCTCACTGGCCAGATCCATGTTCTGGTATTTCACCTTTGAGGAGCCAAAGAGGTGGGCTCGACCTGAGGCAGCGGTATAGGTCAGCGAGTCGTCGGCAGAATACTCGACAGGCGAGTCGATACCGTTCTTACGGCTACGGTTGATACTGTCGAGGGCCAGCGAGTCGTCAACGGCCTTATTATGCTTGTAGATAGCCAGTTCGATAGAGTCCATCGTGGTGGTATCCCGCTTCAACTTAGCCGCAGCCTCCTGACCTAAGGCAAGAAGCGTATCGGCCACATGAGGCAATATGCTGTCGGGAACGCGAGCCAAAATACTATCGGGGACATGAGCCAGGATAGTATCGGCCACTTGAGTAAGAACGGAATCGGCATCATCAGCCTTCTTGTTGTTCTTGCTAAAGAACGACAAGGGCACCTCTGCCATCATCATCAGGATGGCAAAGAGCATCAAGATCAGGGCTGATTTCCTTTTCACGGGTGCAAAAATACAAATAAAATCTGAGTTCCGTCAAAGATTAACACAGATTATCACATTTAATGTGAATTTATTCAAACATATCAACCCATTTAAAGAATCGGCGGAGCCCTTTCTCCCCAAATTTCTCCAGACTACGGGCCGTTTGTTCAACTGTGCGCTCTGCGGCGGGATTTGTCTTCGAATAGAATTTGTCGGCATAGCATACTACCTGTTCCTCGATCGTATCGGGCTCATAACAGCCATCGAGCGGAAGTGGCAGGTTCTGGGCAATGATCTGCTCACGAGAGATGCCTGTACCCGTATGGCGTTCACACACCTGGGCATGGCGCACGAAGCCTTTCTCGCGCAGCAGTTTACCACCAATCAACCCGTGACAGATATAGGGTTCTGTACCGAAACACTGGATGCTCGGCGCATCGCAGGCATAGATGCCGATATCATGAAGCATGGCTGCCTCTTCGAGAAACTCGGTATCGAGTTTCAGTTCCGGGTGCTTACGGGCGATGAGCAGACAGCGGTCGGCCACTTGCCTGCTATGCGTTAATAATATCCGCCGGAGTTCATTCTCCGACGGATAATACTGATTTATAATCGACAGGTAGTCCATTATGCTTCACGCTCTATCCAGGCAATCGTATCGCCCTGACGGATCTTCTGTCCGGGCTTCACGCTGATATCTACCAGTTTGCCGCCAAGGGCTGCGGGAATCTCTACGATCTCGCCCCACTTCGTCTGGAGATAGCAGAACACGTCGCCTTCCTTATACTTCTGACCAATAAATGGCTCGATGCAGGCTGCGGGAACGCCCTCGCCACCGAAACTCCACATCAGTTGTCCGTCAAGCGGACTCTTCACCGCGTCGGCCTTAGCGTGCTTCAGGGCATCGATCTCCTCTTGTGAGATTTTCTGTCCACCACCCAACTTGGCATCCTTGGCCTTCTGGATATCGGCCAGCAACTGCTTCTTGGCCTGACCGCTCTTAAACGGACGATACTGCTCAGGGTGCATAGCCAGTTCGAAGAGTTCCTCATCGTCCTGTCCATAGTCCCAGCCGTTCTCATCCATCTCCTTGCGGAACCCGTCGAGCGCGTTCTCAAGCAATGTGTGCGGATCGGCATCGGTAAACTTCAAGCCCTTCTTCTCTGCCAGTTCTACAAGCTCTGGTGCGATGGTTCCAGGCACTTTTCCGCTCTTTCCGAGAATCATGCCCCAGATGGCATCGTCCATCATCACATAGCGTCCCTTGCCCTGCTCCATCGTGAGCAGATTCATCAGGGCGATGTTCTTGGTGTACTGCGAGAATGGCGTCACCAATGGGGGATAACCCACCTTCGGCCATACATACTCTACCTCATTGAACAGCTTCACCAGCATATCGTCCATCGTGAGTATGCTTTCGCCCTTCTTCTCACGCTCTTTATTGATCATCTTCTGGATAGGACCGAGATCGGCCATCATCGAACCCATCATACCACCGGGAAGACCACTGCCGAGCAACAGCGACGACATGTGCTTATTGGCAGGATTGATGAAGCATCCGAGCCAGTCGTCGATAAACTCCTGCGTGAGCGTACGGGCTTGCATATAGGCATTCATATTCAGATCGGCCACCTCGAAGCCTTCATTCTTCAGCATCGACTGGACAGAGATGATATCGGGATGAACCTTACCCCACGACAGAGGCTCGATGGCGGTATCGATGATATCGGCACCATTGTTACATACCTCGAGGATGCTGGCCATCGACAGACCAGGACCAGAGTGTCCGTGATACTGGATGATGATATCGGGATGCTTGGTCTTGATAGCCTTTGTCAACTTACCCAGCATTGCTGGCTGTCCGATACCCGCCATATCCTTCAGGCAGATCTCTTCCGCTCCGGCAGCAATCACCTCATCGGCGATAGCGGCATAGTATTCCACGGTGTGTACAGGCGATGTGGTGATACACAGAGTGGCCTGTGGCGTCATGCCACCTTCCTTGGCCCACTTGATACTGGGAATGATGTTACGCGTGTCGTTCAGACCGCAGAAGATACGGGTGATATCTACACCCTGAGCATGCTTCACCTTATACATCAAGGCACGCACATCGTCGGGCACAGGATACATACGCAAGGCGTTCAGACCGCGATCAAGCATGTGGGTCTTGATACCCACCTCATTAAACGGTTTGCAGAATGCTCTCACTGCCTGATTAGGGTTCTCGCCTGCCATCAGGTTCACCTGCTCAAAGGCACCACCATTCGTTTCTACTCGGGCGAAACAGCCCATATCAATGATTGCGGGGGCAACACGCTCCAACTGGTCCTTACGGGGCTGGAACTTGCCAGAACTCTGCCACATGTCTCTGTAAACGAGACTGAACTGGATTTTCTTTTTTGCCATAGTTCTAAGTTACATATAGAATTTCAGATGTGCAAAATTAGCAAAAAAAACCGAGTTACATGCAAATAACCCGGTTTTTTTAGCCTTTTTTATGAGGAGTAAATTTATTGGAACGTGTGATTCATCAGCCGTTGCTCAGCCAGCTGTTCATACTTTGTTCCCGGTCGCCCGTAGTTTGCATAGGGATAGATGCTGATGCCGCCACGGGGCGTAAAGAGACCTATCACCTCGATATACTTCGGGTCCATCAGCCTGACGAGGTCCTTCATGATCACGTTCACGCAGTCCTCATGAAAGTCTCCATGATTACGGAAACTGAAGAGATAGAGTTTCAGACTCTTCGACTCCACCATCCGCTCTCCTGGGATATAGGCAATCTTGATCTCTGCGAAATCCGGTTGCCCAGTGATCGGACAGAGCGACGTGAACTCGGGACAGTTGAACTGTACCCAGTAATCATTCTCGGGATGCTTGTTCATAAATGTCTCCAACACCTCGGGTGCGTAGTCCGACTTGTATTCGGTCTTCTTGCCCAGCACTTGCAGGCCTTCGGTCTCTCTTGATGTACTCATAAGTCTTTTACCTTAAATATATTATAGGCGATGTCTTTGTCATAGACGTCCTCGTGGTCGTGAAGTTTCGTGTATTTCACCACACGAATCGTGATAGGCAGCACGATAATCTCATAGATGGTCTTGATCAGCACCTGAGTGATGACAAGCGACGGCATCTCTTCCCAGGGAATAACCCCTCCCAATGCCAACGGGAAGAAGATGATCGAGTCGGTGAACTCGCCGAAGACAGTACTCATCACTGCGCGGTAGGAGAAATTCTTACCCGCCGATGACAGTTTCATGCGACTCATCACGTAGGCGTTGATAAACGATCCTGAAAGGAAGGCCAGGAACGATGCTCCAGCGATACGCGGTGCCAGTCCGAAGATCTGGTGAAAACCCTCTTCACCATGCCAGTAGGGAGCACCGGGAATCCAGTCGGCAATAGCTCCGAAGGCTACGAACATAAAGTTCATGGCGAAGCCGAGCCATATCAGCATTCGCGTGCGGCCATAGCCCCACACCTCGCATACCACATCGTTGATGATGTAACTTACTGGGAACACGATCAGACCTGCCGTCATATTCGCCGGTCCCAGCGAAATCTGCTTTGTCTCAAGTACGTTTGCCGTAATCAGGCAGACGCAGAACAGAATGCTGTAAAGCATAAACAGCACACTGATTTTCTGATTTTCTTTCTGTTTCATTTTCTTGTTTTGTTAAAGAGGGTTGAGCAAGTACCCCTGTGTTTATCGCTATAGCAGATAGAAGAGCCAGCACATATAGAGGCCGAATCCGAAGAGCAGCACGGCTCCTTCTTTCCGCGATACAAAATACTTGGTATAGGCGAAGAGCCACAACAGCCCGACGCTCACGAGCATCATCGTCAGATCGACAATCGTGATGCCCATGATACGCATGGGATGCACCGTTGCCGTGATACCGAGGATGAGCAGGATGTTAAAGACGTTTGAACCTATCACGTTGCCGATGGCAAGGGCTGAACGCCCTTTATAGGCCGCCACGACGCTCGTAGCCAATTCAGGGAGTGATGTACCGCCCGCAACAATCGTCAAGCCTACTACGCTTTGGCGCACACCGTAACGATAGGCCACATACGAGGCAGCATCGACAAAGAGGTTACTACCGATGATCAGACAGGCAAGTCCCAGCACCATGAACGAGATGTTACGCCACAGTTTTGAGTAGTCCTTCGGCAGTTCACTGTTTTCCTCGAGTTCCTCCTCAGTAGGCATCAGACCGTCTTTCTTCGCTGCGTTGAAGGTGTAAATCATGAAGGCTGCGAAGCCTGCAAGCATGATCAGACCGTCGCTGCGCGTCAATTCATTGCCCCAGAGGTGAGGTGAGTCCATATCGTCGAAGCAGAGCATGAACAGCAATAGTGAAGCCAGCACTGAAAAGGGGATATCCTTCTTGACGGTAGATGGCGAGACCGCCATCGGAGCGACCAGTGCCGAACAACCCACGATCAGCATCGTATTATAGATGTTTGAACCGATCACGTTACCTACGGCCAGATCAGATGTGCCCTTGATGGCCGATACCAGACTGACGAAGAGTTCGGGTGCCGATGTACCGGCAGCCACGATGGTCAGGCCGATGATGATTTCAGGAACGCGCATACCTCGAGCCAGCGAAGCCGCTCCGTCGGTCAGCCGGTCGGCTCCCCAGATAACGAGGGCGATACCCACGATGATGTAAATAAGATTTACCAACATAATCGTCTTTTTTAGTTTGCTATCTTGTTAGTTTTCGTCTTCCTCGTCATCCCAGTCATCACCGAAGAATGTGTCGAAGTCACCCTCGAGCGAAGGGCCAACAAACGCATCCATCTGGCGACGGTCTTTCTTCGTCGGACGGCCCGTACCTCTGGCGCGGTTCACGAAACCGCTGATACGGTTCATCTCCAGCAGTTCATACTGGTCGGGTGTCGTCACGTTCTCGTAAATTTCAGGAATCAACTTCGCTCCTACCCTCTGTTCAATGGGTTTCAGTATCTTGAATGAGTAGGTTACTGGAGGTTTCCTGACGGCGACCGTTTCACCGGCCTTCACCGTGTGCGAGGGTTTCACGTTCACCCCATTGATGGTTACGCGCCCATTTTTGCACGCGTCGGCAGCAATCGAGCGCGTCTTGAAGATACGCGCTGCCCAGAGCCACTTATCGATTCTTGCAACCTCACCCATGCTTATTTCTTGCCAAGTTTGTTAAATTGATTCATGGTTTGATCGATACCTGCGAGTACAAAACTTTTGATAATCTCCACAGCCGTATCTATGCTGGGCTGAAGCGTCTTCAGGTCGTCCTCGTCATACTTTCCCAGCACCCAGTCAACCTGCATCCCTCTCGGGAACTCATTGCCGATACCCATGCGCAGACGGGCATAGTTCTGCCCGATAAGTTGCTGGATATGCCCCAGTCCGTTGTGCCCACCGTTAGAGCCGTTGGCTTTCAGGCGGAAGGCTCCCAACGGAAGAGCCACATCATCGCTGATCACGAGCAGACGGCTCTGGTCGATGTTCTCCTTGTTGAGCCAATACCTGACAGCATTGCCACTCAGGTTCATGAACTGGCGGGTCAGTTCGTATTCGTCACCGACATTTCCCAAGCCAACAATCAAGAATTTGTCCATGTGCCTGACAGTTCAGTGATTACTCCTCTGCAGCAGCGGCAGCAGAACGAGATGCACGTGTAGCCTTGACAGAGCATACAACAACCTGAGCAGGAGTTGCAATCTCCAGACCTTCGAAGTTCAGCTCAGCCACCTTGATAGCCTTACCCAACTTCAAGTTGGTCACGTCGATCTCAAGGGTCTCAGGAATCTGCTTGTAAGGAGCGGTAACGTTCAACTGGCGCACAGCCTGGCTCAGACGACCACCATCGCGAACACCCTGGGCATGACCTGTGAGTTTCACGGGGATACCGATGGTGATGGGCTTTGTCTCGTTAACCTCGAAGAAGTCGATGTGAAGCAGAGCGTCGGTTGTAGGGTGGAACTGCAGTTCCTTCATCACAGCCTTGTGAGCCTCACCGTCGATGGTCAGGTTGACAACATACACATGAGGTGTGTAAACTACCTTGCGGAGCTGAGCTGCAGGGATGGCGAATGCCAGAGCCTCGGGCAGACCGTTCTCACCTTTTTTCTCACCATAGAGGTTACAGGGAACCAAACCCTCCTTGCGGAGTTCCTTAGCGGCTTTCTTGCCAGTAGCAGCACGCTTGGTACCGCTTACGCTAAATTCTTTCATAAATGTGTTACTCTAAATTAAGTTGTTAAAAATTTCTTTTTGCTTAATTCGCCATCACACGAAAAATCGTAGTGCCTTTGAGAAAAGCGGTGCAAAGGTAGTACTTTTTCCGTTACCAACCAAATATTTACTAAAAAAAACTCAATATTTCGCCGTTTTTCTTGCAGCATCGCAGAAAAATGCCTACCTTTGCACTTACAAATTAAGTTTATAACAGAATATATATAAGTAAAACCACATAAACATCAAGTGAGATGATCAATAGGGAAATTATCAGAATCAAGATTGTTCAGTTAACCTACGCTTACTATCAAAACGGTAACAAGAACATCGACTCGGCTGAAAAGGAACTTTTCTTCAGTCTGTCAAAGTCTTATGACCTCTACAACTATCTGCTGGCGCTCATTATAGCCATCACTAAAGAGGCTAGCCGCCGTATGGAGGTCTTACAGTCGCGCGCTCTCCGCGAAGGCACGCCCCAACCTTCACAGAAGTTTGTACTCAACCGTTTCGCCCTACAACTGGGCGAAAACAAGATGCTCCAGGACTTCATGAGCAGTCAGAAGTTCAACTGGGCCGACAACGACGTGATTGTCGGACAATTACTCGACAGAATCGAGAGCAGCGAGATCTATCAGACATACATGAACGATAAGAACGACAGTTACGAGGCCGACCGCGACCTCTGGCGTCATCTCTATAAGGCCTTCATCATGAACAATGACGACATCGACAGCATGCTCGAGGAACAGAGCCTCTACTGGAACGACGATAAGGATATTGTCGATACCTTCGTCATGAAGACCATCAAGCGTTTCAAGGAGCAGAACGGTAGCAAGGAAGAGCTCCTGCCCGAATGGGCGAGCGAGGAGGAACAGGAGTTTGCACGTAAGTTGTTCCGCGCTGCCATCCTCAATTCCGACCATTATCAGCGCTACATGAGCGAGACCTCACGCAACTGGGACTTCTCCCGTCTGGCCTTCATGGATATCATCCTCATGCAACTGGCCATCGCCGAGATCATGACCTTCCCGAACATCCCTGTGAGCGTCAGCATCAACGAGTATGTAGAACTGGCTAAAATCTACTCTACCCGCAAGAGCGGCAGTTATATCAACGGCATGCTCGACACTATCTGCCGCAACCTTATCAAATCTGGGAAACTCCTGAAATTCATGGAGCCTAAAGAGCCCAAGGAACCAAGAGAGCCAAAAGAGCCACGGGAGCAGAAAGAGCCGAGAGAACCAAGAGAGTTCAGGGAGCCGAGAGAGCGCAGAGAATTCAGAGAACCGAGAGAGCGCAGAGAATTCGGAGAACCAAGAGAGCGCAGAGAGTTCAGAGAACCGAGAGAGCGCAGAGAGTTCGGTGAGCCAAGGGAGCGCAGAGAATTCAGAGAGCCCAGAGAGCGCAGAGATTTCGGTGAGCCAAGGGATCGCAGAGAGTTCAGAGAGCCCAGAGAGCGCAGAGAGTTCAGTGAACCGAGAGCGCCCAGACAGCCCAGAAGGCGGATGCCTTATGGCGAAAAGCCCTATGGCGAAAAGCCCATCGACGAGAAGCCAAGCAACAACGACGAGCAATAAACAATAATCAAATATTAATATGACTAATTTTGTACTCGCTGCCCAGGCAGCACAAGGAGGTGGCATGAGCATGATCATCATGATGGTCGCCATCTTCGCCATCATGTGGTTCTTCATGATCAAGCCACAGCAGAAGAAACAGAAAGAGATCCAGAAGTTCCAGAACGAACTGAGCGAAGGTCAGCAGGTCATTACCGGCGGTGGTATTTACGGTACCGTCAAGAGCATCGACCTCGCCAAGAACACCGTCGATGTGAAGATTGCACGCGACGTTATCATCACCGTGGATAAGAGTTACGTCTTCAAGGATCCCACCAGCGTACCCACGACAAAATGAACCAGCTCAGAAAGGTATGGCGATACATCAGAATCATCCTGTTCAGCACTGCTAACAGGGAGTTTCTGGTGTTTCTCTTCTTTCTCGCGTTGTCAGGCACTTTCTGGTTGTCGCTGACACTCAACGACGTTTACGAGAAGGAGTTTGCCGTACCCTTCGCTGTAACTGATATCCCCAAGAACGCCGTTCTCACCTCTAACGATGTCGATACGGTGAAGATCACCATCCGCGACAAGGGTATCTTCCTGTTGTCGTACTATTATGGTGATAAACTGAAGCGCATCAGCGTCAACTTCAGGAACTACATGCGTAACAACGGCACGGGGCTTGTCTCGCAACAGGAGATGCAGAAACTGATTTATCAGCGGTTGCTCAGCAGTTCGAAGATTATCAGCGTCAAGCCCGAGAGACTCGAGTTCACCTATAACTACGGTGCCAAGAAACGAGTACCAGTCAGGTGGAGTGGCCGAGTCATCCCCGAGGAACTCTATTTCATCTCCCGCGTGGAATACAGACCCGACAGTGTTACCATCTATGCCTCCGACGAGAAGCTCGACAGCATCAACATGGTATATACCGAGCCGCTCAACTATGCCAACTTCCGGGATACGCTCAACGTGAGTTGTCATCTGGCCAAGATGAAAGGCGTGAAGATCATGCCCGACCACATCAAGATACGATTCCTGACCGACGTGCTGACTGAGGAGCGCATCGAGGGAATTCCTATTCAGGGCATCAACCTGCCCGAAGGCAAGGTGATCCGCACATTCCCTTCTAAGGTGGCAGTGGGGTTCGTCACAGGCATCAACACCTATCGTAACCTCACGCCAAAAGACTTCACGGTGGTGGTCGATTACAACGAGATCAAGCAGAATCCTACCGAGAAATGCCGCGTGCAACTGAAAGTCGTACCTCACGGCATCTCGCACGCCAAACTCGAGATCAATTTCGTAGATTACCTCATAGAGTCAGAGTAATATGAAGATCGGTATCGCAGGCGGCATCGGAAGCGGCAAGAGTTATGTCTGCGCCCATTTACGGCGCCAGGGCATCGAGGTTTACGACTGCGACAGCGCAGCCAAGCGCCTGATTCGCACCTCGACAGATATCCGAGAGGGCCTTACCGCCCTGATAGGACCGCAAGCCTACACGGCCGACGGCAATCTGAACAAGAGCGCAGTGGCTCAGTTCCTGCTTGCCTCCGAGGAGAACGCACAGGCCATCGACCGCATCGTACACCCCGCCGTCTTCCGCGATTTCGAGGAGAGTGGTGTCGAATGGCTTGAGAGCGCCATCATGTACGAATCGGGCATCTATCGCCTGATGGACCGCGTCATCGTCGTTACTGCACCGCTCGAGGTGCGCATCAGCCGGGTCATGGCCCGCGACCATATATCCCGCGAAAAAGTGCTCGAGTGGATGGGACGCCAATTGCCTCAGGAAGAGGTCGTCGGAAGAGCGGATTTTGAGATTGTCAACGACGGCGAAACAGATATAGAACAACAATTAAATAAAATCATAGAACAATGCAACAGACCGTTTTAGCAATTGCCGGAAAGCCCGGCCTTTACAAACTCGTGACCAGAGGTAACAACAACCTCATCGTCGAGGCCCTCGACGGCACTCATCGCCGCATGCCCGCCTTTGCCACCGACCGTATCACATCTCTCGCCGATGTCGCTATGTACACAGAGACCGACGACGTGCCCCTGATGGATGTACTTGAGAACCTCAAGCAACTCGAGGGTGGCAAGAAAGCCAGCATCAACGAGAAGAAAGCCAGCAGCGAAGAGCTCCGCGCCTACTTCACCAAAGTGCTGCCCGAATGGGATCAGGATCGCGTGCAGAACAGCCACATCAAGAAGCTCATCTCATGGTATAACATCCTCGTAGAGGCCGGTATCACCGACTTCAAGGAAGAGATGGCGCCGACTGAAGGCGATAACATCGACGACCGCAAATAAGCGATACGACAAAGGGCCCGCAACAGCGAGCCCTTTATCGTTGCTAAAACTCCATATCGCCAGTATAAGATATCTGTTCTCGCTGGCGTGCCGACACACTGACCGAAGAACTGCCATTGTCAAACACGTCTAAAACATATAAATAAGTATCCTCATCGTTCGTCAGCCCGATCTCGATATGGCGCTGGCCGTTTTTCCCCACTCCTTCCCTATAACTCTCGATAGGCGCAGAGAAATTCAGGCCCTTTCCACCGCCATAAGGCACGTTGTAGGCCCTTCCGAAATACGGCAGATACGAAATCAGCGAGTCGTTTCTCACTTCTACAGAGTAACCATACGACACCGCTTTCGACGGTCCTTTCATGGGATGCATGTGGGCAATACCTATCTTGAAATGCCGATTATTCAGTGCTGCAGTCACTTTTTTTGCCCGCTCTGCTTTCTGAGCCGCACGCTCTTCACTCGTGGCACATCCTGCAAAAAACAACGCCAGAAGGACGGAAATCACCATCAAAAACTGATTTTTCTTCATCATTATCCTCATTATTTTCATCATTTCTGAGGGCAAAAATAGTCAAAAGATTCGATAAATCCAAGCATTTCTCAGTCATTTAGTCATTTAGTCATTTAGTCAAAATCGTTTAGACACAAGCTCTACTATGCTCAATATATAATATAAAATATATTTTATATTATATATTGTTTCTTATTTGAGGAGGTGTGTATCGAAAATGACTAAATGACTAAATGACTAAATGACTAAGACAAGACCCGAAATATTATCATAGATAATAAGGGTACAAAAAGTGCGATTTTAAGTGCGGTTTTTTGAAAAAAGTTTGCAGGGTCTTTGATTTATGCTTATCTTTGCACCGTCGAAAATGAGGCAGAAATTTGCGGCCTAACTGGAGCGGAAAATTTTCCTAGTGCACGAGGCAATTTTTTCTAACCAGAGCCAAAAACAGAGCCGAATCGCAGACAAAGAATTTACCTGACAATCTATTGATCTTTGACTTATTGATACAAATCTTCGCCCTATAAACTGACGGCAATGCTGCCCATGAGCCAACGTCCTTGCTGGGGAATCAGGATCGTGTTCATGCCACTACGGTTATAGCGAGTACCCAGAAGATTGTGGATGTCCAGCCCGATGGTGACGGGCCCGAACGTATATTCGCCACCGACGTTCAGGATGCAGCGGGCAGACATCTCATGACGGCTAACAGTCTTCTGCGCAGCATCTACAGCGCTAGCCCAGTAGATAGCGGCCAGCTTCTCCATGTCATGAATGGGGTAGTAAAGATCGTATAAGAAGTATTGGGTGCGAGTCTTGGCAAATTGCTCAAGATCGATGTTATACGATGTCTGACTGCTCTCGAAGAGCACATGGGCATGAAGTCGCAACCGAGACGCAGCCTGCCAACCGACTACCAGATTCGACATGATGACCGGGGTATTATTGTTGTCATCGATGTTATAAGAATAATAGGGCATCAGTTTCTCGTAGAGTTCTATGGGTACGATAGTCGACTTGAAAGTGTGCGTCCAGGTCAGGTTCCAGTGAGTGGTGAGCCTCGGCCGTCTGTAACCAGCCATCAACTCCAGTCCGCCGGTTCTGTTCTGGCTCGTGTTCTTGTAGGTGAGAATATCGGTCATAATGAGGTCTGAGGCATGATTGTAGAAACCGTTGACTTCGAAATTCAGCCCTTTCACCCAGTTTAGTCCTGCAAATGAGAGTTGGAAGGAGTGAGCGCGCTCAGGCGAGAGGCTTTCATCGTTTTTGCGCTCACGAATCAATGCAGCGAGGGCATTGGATTTGCGATAGAGATATGGTACATCGACAAACGACTTGGAATAACTCAGCCTGACGTTCCACTTGGGGCGCAACAGGATGAGGGCCACTCGAGGCGACAGTTCACGCACCTGAGTATCGTCATAGTGGTTCTTGTAGTCGAAACGCATACCGGCATTCAGAAGCAGTGAAGAGGGATAGGAGAAGAGAGAGAAATCCCACTGATGCTTCAGTTGCAGATAGACATTGGCACTGTTCTCTCTACCCTTTCCGATTCCGCGCGTCTTCACATCCCCGGCGAATGTCTCTACGAAATTATAGCCCATCTGATAGCGCATGTCATCGAGTTTGAAGTGACCATACTCGGCTCCGAAACTGATATGGCCCTTTTGTCGGGCACTCAGTGTATAGGCATAGTTGCCCTTCAGCTGGAAGCCGAAGTGCTGATCCTGGCCGTTGACATATCGGGAGAGTCCTCCCAAAGAGTCATACACTTGTATCATGTAAAGAGGCAACGGGAGCGTCCAAGACAATATGTGTGACGGCTCGTCGCTAAGCACCTGATAGCGCGTCATATCCGACTTGTCGTAGGTGGCGGCATACTTCAGATTCAAGTTGCCCATCTGATGGTTGTAACTCAGGTCGAGATGTCGTGAACTGGTAGCAAAACTGGGACCGTAAGCATTTTGGGTAATATAGCGCTCACGGTTGTATGGCATGGCAGGACAACCCATGGTAAACGGGGCGGCAACCTGTGAGAAATGGGTGTCGTACATGAGTTGCAGACCTTTATAACCCAGTTGCAGGCCTAAGTCATAGGAGGGATGATTGCCGATAGGCCGATCGCCACTGTTGCGATAGGCACTTCCCCAGACGAGCAGGTCGATGTCGAAATAACGCTTGCCGAGGATGGCGTCGGCCTTGATCTGCCCGTGATTACCTGCCGCAACTTTCGCCTTGATGCCGTCCACATCGGCTCCTTGTTTGGTGATGATATTCACCACACCGGTAAGAGCCACATCGCCATAAAGTGAGGAGGCGGGACCACGCAGCACTTCTATCTGTTTCACATTCTCCAAGGAGATGCTGAAATCGGGCGCAGCGGTGTTGGTAGCATAACTGTTCAGACGATGCCCATTGAGCATGATGAGAATCTTTTCCTGCGTATAACTGTAGATGCCGCGCATGGCGATGTTGATATCGTCGTTACAATCGACAATGTTCATGCCAGGCACATAGGTAGCAAGCACTTCCTGCAGATTTCGGGCTCCGCTGTTCCTGATCATTTCGGCGGTAATGAGCGCTGAGGGAACAGGCACCTCTAACAGACTCTCTGTCTGACTGGAAGCGGTGGTAATGGTAGCGGTCATACCAGACTTGATGCTGTTCACGATATCGGCAAAGATCGCGGGATCAAGCGACGACGGGCTGTAGTAAGGGTTATCCTGCAATATCAGCGAGGCATAGTGCTCCGTCTTCTCCATATCGAAACGTGCCAGATAGCAAAGGGCAATGAGGCGGAGCGCACTCTGGCGCTGGTTCCCATGGAAGTCGGTGAGATGTTGCAACAGGGCATCGCGAGCCTGTTCGATTCGGCCTATCTGGTAATCGCTCTCTGCCTGCGTGTAGATATCGCGCATCTCCGTATCAGTCTGCGCTCCTGCGGATAAAGGCATCAAAGCAAGAAGACAAACAAGGAAACTGATGATAAATAGATATTTCTTCTGCTCCATACTTTTTACTTTTTGACCTTTGGAAGGCTAATGGTAAACTCTGTGTAATCGTCCTTGCGACTCTCCACGCTGATGTCGCCGCCGTGGTTCTGTATGATTTCGCGACTCAGGTAGAGTCCTATGCCTGCAGCCTCGCTGGTGGTTTTGGTGGTGAAGAAAGGATTGAAGATCTTGTCGAGTTGTTTCTCGTCAATACCGATGCCGTTGTCGCGAACCGCCACGACGTACTGTCCATCGACAACAGTGGCGGCAAGGGATATCTCGGGGACGAACCCTTTCGCTCTCTCTGCCTTCCTGACTACGGCATAGACCGCATTGCCCAGGATATTCATAAAGACCTTGCTGAGCAAAGCGGGATTTCCGTTCAACGGCATCGCACTGTCGGGCAAAGTAAATGTTGCACGGATATGATGCTTTTCTTTCTCGTTGACATAATATTTGGCGAACATCTCCTCGTTCTGATGAAGCACAGGCAGGAGATCCATATCGGTATAGCCGCCTTGGCGGTCTTTCAGCATCTCCTCCATCGCCTTGAGCATGCGGGTGGCGTTCTGGCCATAATCGTCAACGTTACGCAGGTTCTCGGTCAGCATATCAGCGATGTCGAGCATGTCTTCATAGTCGTTGTCGCTGATAACGACCTGACCATCGGTCTTCGCCTCTGTCTTGTGCCCGATAGCCTCCTTGAAGTCTTTCAGCAGGTCGTTTGACATCTTCGAGAAGTTGATGATATAGTTCATCGGGTTCAGGAGTCGGTCAATGAGTCCCTCGGTCAGTTTACCCACCGACGCCATTTTCTCCTGACGTATCAGTTCCTGTTGCGCTTGACGGAGATCGGCACGATAACGGAACAGCAGATAGACCAGGCAGGCCAAGAGAATGAAGTAGATGACCACCATATACCAGCGCATGAACAATGGGTAGGCAATGGAAAAATCGACGGATGCGATCTCCGACAGTTCGCCGTTAGCCAGTCTGGCCTGTACGCTAAGGGTAAACGACCCATAGGGCAGATTCAGAAATTCCACGCTCTGCTTCTCGCTCCATGCACTCCATTTGTCGTTGTTCAGGCGATAGCGATAAAGCGTCTTACCCGTCAGCGGAGTATAGTCGAGTGCATAGAAGAAATGCAGATGGCGCTCATCGTCGGCTAACTTGGATAGTTCTTGGGGCATTTCCCCATAGCCACCCCATAGCACACTGTCGTTGCCCATGATGATGGAACGGAAATGGACGGTACGACAATCGGAAAGTCGGGCAAGGTCTTTCTGACCGGTATCGACGACAACAAGAATCTCATCACCGCCTATCCACGTCTGACTGCCATAACGATACTGGGCCGTCACCTCGATGTCGCTGAGCGGATTCTTCAGGTGAGCAGGCAGATCGGCAAGGGGTTCACGTATCATGCCCGGATCATCGCCGACAGTCTGTCCGTGAACATTCTTGCTCCAGAGACCGCCTTGAGCATTTTTCCGGATATCGGTAGCCAACGGGATATCGTTGACCTTGGTACGCTTCAGGAAGTCTGGCAGATAGACATAGACACCATCGGGTTCTCCGGCATAGACCTTGTCGCCATCAACTAGCAAGGCGGTAGTGGAATTAGAAGTCAGCCTGCTTACCTTGCCGCCTCGTGCAATCTTGTAGATGCCGCTGGACGTGGCAGCGAACAGTTCGTCACGACTTGGAGCCAGAGTCCAACATATATTCTTGATTTCGGCTATACGCTTGCATTGATACGAAAGGCTACGGACAGGCATGCTTGGCTCGGGAATAGCGATGCTGTAAAGGCCGTTCGTGGTGCCCACATACATCTTGCCGTCGAAAGCCGTGATGGCATGTACCTCGCCATCGAGACCATCCTTGTCCATGAAATAGCTGAAAAGTGAAGGGATCTCAATAGAGAAGACACCATGCAACGTTGCGCCCCAGAGCAATCCATGACCATCGTAGGCCACATAGGCCACTTGATTGGAACACAGGCCGTTATCCTCTGTAATGGTATAGAGTTCATGACCTTGAGCATCGGCAATGATCAGTCCTGAATTCTTCTTGACCTTGACCTGAAGCCCGCCGTCCAGATTCTCCGTTTGAGTAATGTCATCAAGAATGACTTCTGCACTTCCCTCTTTCACGGCTCCCAACGACACGATGCTGGAAGCGACACCAGGGCTGAATTTTGCACTCGTCTGCTCTTTGAAGGATATGGTACTGCCGTTGACTTCATAGACATTATTGTCGCTGGCCACGAACAGCAACGAACCACCATCCTCGAAGATCTCCATCACCTCGCCCTTGAACTGACCGTCGCGCCCCACCTGTTGCAAGAACAAGTCGCCATTGGCCCGTTCCTGCAAACGGAACAAGTGGTTATAGCCGCCAACCCAAATCGTGTTCTTGCTGTCACGATAGACCACCGTGATCCGACTGATATCGGGTGTATGGATAATGCGCCACCTTGCACGGTCGTAATAGAGTAGTCCTTCGAAGTTAGCCACAAACACAGTACCGTCAACGCCAATCTCTATATCGTAGCAATTGTTATGCCCACCATATTCTGCTGCTGTGTAATTACGGATAAGCGGAAGGCCCTGGGCCAACGCTGGTAAAGGTAAAAAGGTAAAAAGGAAAAAAGGTAAAAGGGCAAGAGGGAAAGAAGGTAAAAACCATTTTACCATCCCTATGATCCGTTGAAGATAGTTCTGCTTCTCCATTTTACCTGCTTACTATTATTACATTTTAATTTTCAGATACGGTATTCCCTCCCCCACATAGTAGTTCCACTCTTCTGGTGTGAAATTGCGTTTCACGTTCTGGCGGAGGCGTTGGGCAATCCTAGACAGCGAAATAAGATACTCGGAGACTGTGCCGTTGTATTCGCCCGTCCAGATGTAACTCTTGTCTTTCGTGAAGGTGAAATCGTTGAGCCAACTACTGGCCTGGAACAGAGTGATGGGCTTTATCTGAGGATCATTGACCATCCAGAACAACAGTTTCCCGTCATAACTCGAAGAGTAGAGCCGGTATCCATCAAACTCCAGTCTCGTCACTTGTGAGAGATGTCCGACCAACTTATTTGCCTTGCCGTTCCCCTCGACCAGCCAAATGGTACCGTCGGCCATTCCGTAGGCTGAGAGCCGATTGCTGTTGTTCCTGACAAAAGCCGTGACCTGGCCAGAAACGGGGACCTTCTCACGAGTCACATCGTCAAGACTGCTGACAAGATGCATGCGACTGCGATTGTCGAAAAGCAGAGGTTTATTGTCGCGCCTACCAACACTGACGACACGGAAATCGAGGCGACGCGTGCTGATGACTTTCTCGGTGGCCAAATCGAACAGACCGACACTATGCTCGCCGACGATCAAGAGTTGACGACCATCGTGGATGTCTTGCAGACTGAAGGGACGGTCGATATTCTCTAAATAGATGACACGTATCTGATGACCATCGGCAACCAGCAGATGTCCCGAATGACTGATGACATAGTCTTTACCATTCTTGGATGCATAGCCGTCGCGGAAGCAGTAGTTCTTGTCGCTCATCAGTCGTTTGGTCTGCAACTGGGTACCATTCATGTTGTGAACGAATATCTCGCCATAGGTGCTCGCAGTCAAGATATGATTGTCGTAAGGAGAGATCTTTATGCAGGAAACGCTACCATTGTGGACACCAAAACTGCGATGACCGCCAGCCGACTGCGTGAGAGCCTGGAACACAGCGGGTATAAAGAGATTGCCACCGTAATCGATGGTGAAACGATAAGCAGCATAGGCCAGCATGTTGCCCATCTCTGTATCGCCAGCCTGATAGATGGCATACGCCTGCGAACCTAATGTTCGCCCAAGAGATATATAATTCAGGGTGTCGGCCACTAATTTGGCATGCTCGGCCTCTACACGCCGACGCTCGGCTATGTGGTAAGCATTCTTCGCCTCTTGGGCAGACGTTTCCGCAATTCCCTGTGCCACGATGGCTTTCTGTCGCTCGGCCTCCGACCGGAGAGTCATCTCCTGGGCTATCTTCGACTGGCGGACGGCTTCATCGCTTCGCTCCTCGGCCAAAATCTGCTGACCGTAGGCTATCTCCTCCATCTGTTGGCTCACACGACGATCGACATCCGACTGTTTCTCCTGCCGCCGCAGTTCATCGATCTGCGACTCCAGTTCACCAATGCGCGCCTCATCGCTCTGGCGTATAAAGACCACTGCCCCCGCCAACAACAGCAACAGCACGCTCATACCTCCTACGATCGTCTTGTGTAACTTCACCTTTAATCTATTTTCTATTGATGACCAGCATCGTGATATCGTCGCTCTGTTCCTCTTCGCCAACAAAGTCGCTGATGGCTGCCTTCACCGCTTCTACCACTTGTCGACTGTCCTTGCCCGTCTGACTGCTAACGATGGCCTTTAACCGTTCTACGCCCAGTTCCTCTTTTTGGGCATTCCAGGCCTCGGTCACACCGTCGGTAAACATCACCAATGTGTCGCCTGGCTCCATTTGCAAGGAGTGCTCCTTGAACGTTGCCTCCTCGAATATGCCCAGCATTGGATTCTCTAATCGGAGCAGCTCTTCCACACTACCGTCACGCCGTAGCAAAAGAGGCGGGTTATGGCCGGCATTACAACAATCGACCTGTCCGGTCTTCGTGTTGTAAATGGCGTAGAACACGGTTACGAACATGCAATCTACCGAGTATGATGCCAACAGACGGTTCGATTCCGTTATACTTTCGCGAGCACTCTTGAAGAGCACACCTTTTGACCGTATGGTACTACAACAGAATGCCATAAACAGCGCTGCGGGAATACCTTTTCCGCAGACATCACCGATGACGAAAGCGATGTGGTCATCATCCACCCGGAAAAAATCATAGAAATCGCCACCGATATTCTTTGCTGCCTCCATCGAAGCAAACACATTCAGATGATCACTGACTTCGGGGAAAGGCGGGAACTGTTGTGGCAGAAAATACTGCTGAATACTGTTGGCTGTCGTCAAGTCTTGCTTCAGCGACTCCAATTGTGCGTGTTCCCTCTGCGACTCATAGACATAGTTGATTTGTTCAATGGCCTTCTCGATAGTCACGCTGAGATCGTTCATGTCAATAGGCTTCATGACAAAGTCGAAGGCACCATTGTTCATGGCTTGCCGGATGTTGGACAAATCGCCATAAGCACTCACCATGATGACGCGCAACAAGGGATTGTGCATCTCGTTCACCTTGGCCAACAACGTCAGACCATCCATCTCTGGCATATTGATGTCTAAGAGTATGATTTCAATGCCGGGTGTGCTGTTCAGGAGATCAAGTGCCTCCACACCGTTACGTGCAAAGTAAAATTCATACTCGCCATTACGTATCTTGTGCCTGAAATACTGCTTCATCAGCAACTCCATAGGCGCCTCATCATCGACGCTCAATATCTTAATTACAGCCATCTTTTTCCAATTTTAGTCAAGTTATCTTGATCAGTCACTCTTACCGTTCCACAAAAGTGATGAATGGTCGGAGACCGACAATGTCTAATACGTCAAGCACACCATTATCGCAGTTCACAAACACGAGTTCGGGGCTCTTGCCCAACCTCTGCTTGCAGAAAATGATAACGCGCACTCCACTACTCGAAAGGTGTCTCAGTCTTGTGGCGTCGAACACCACTTTCTCAAACCCTTGTTCTTTATATCCAGCCACCTCTTCCATCAATGCCGGCGCATTGCCTGTTGCCAATTCTTCGCCCAGTACAATGGTCAGTACCGGACCATCCCTTATTATTTCATAATCCTTTATCATTCTTTATCTTATTATTCAATTGACATTATAGTTTTACAAGCGGATATGCCAAGACCACAGCCGTGACACCAGTAATGGTGATGATAATGGTCAGAGGAATACCAATGCGCATATAGTCGGTGAAGCGATACCCGCCAGGACCATAGACCAACATGTTGGGCGATGCTGCAATAGGTGTGGCGTACGAGGCGTTGGCAGCAATCAGAGAATTGCAACATCGACGCAAGGTTTCCGGTAAAGATATTCGTCTTGCGCGGGCTCTCGAAAAGTAATGTATCGCCCGCTTGAAGCGGTACCTCACGAGGGGAGCCTCAATGCGCTTTCCACGACGAGCAGCAGCCAGAACACCGGTCACCACGACTGTGCCTGCGCTAAAGCCCGAGCACATCTCTTTGGCATCGAGTACGCCCGTGGCAAAAAGCACCCCGATAGCGATGAGCATCACGGCATCGGCTCTTACCTTCGTCATCAGCATCACAGCGACAACTGCCACCACGGTGATGATGGTAATCCAAGCGTCTATTCCGAGACCCCACAATATGAATATGTCACAGAGCAATCCCAATATCCAATCAGATTAGAAATTTGAGTTCAAAGATAAGCAATTTTCCCTAATTATTAACAATTTGTACACATTTTAACATATCTTCATAAAAACCATCAAAAAAGGGGACCTGCTGATGAGCAAGTTCCCTCTCCCATTTGAGATCTATATGTTGAGTTTTTGTGTTTACCAGCGACGACCTCCTCCGCCACCCCCGAAGCCACCTGGGCGACCACCGCCCTGACGACCGCCCTGACGACCACCAGGTCCTCCAGGACCTCCAGGACCACCGTTGCCGAAGATACTCTTGGAGCTTCCGAAGAGATTCAGGCGATAGATGACATGAAGCATAGCATAACTCGTGATGGAGTTATACTCCGTATCGGTACGACCCATAGCCGAGATAACGCTGCTAAGCGTGGACTGCTGATGAAGGATATCGTAGAGTTGCAGCGAAATGGTAAGGGGTTTACCCTTGAGGAAACTCTGCGACAACTGAGCATTCCAGATAAGTTCGTTGGTATTCAGCGAAGCATCGTTGTAGCCGCGACGACTCTGCATGTTCATATTAGTAGTGAGAGCAGTACCCCAAGGTGCAGTAACGCCAATCATGCCACCATAGGAGAACTGCCATGTGTCGAGGTTATTATTCTCCTGCAGATCGTTACGTGAGCGGGTATAACCTACGGAACCGTTGAGTTCCACCTCGAGCCACTCGTTACGATAACTGGCTGCCAGTCGCTCGCTAAGGTTGAGCGAATTAGTAACACTCTTTTGCGACTCTTTGCTGATATCGACACTAGCATAACCCACGTAATGGTTGTAGCCCACATTGGTAAAACTGTTCACATTGAAGAAGGCAGCCGAATCGAGGGCGGTGTTGAAGACCATACCTGCATAGCCGCTCCAGTTGCCGTTGATATTCTCAGGTCTCGTGATGCGGGCACCAGTAGTCTTGTCGAGCGTTACCTTGTTGCTGATAGCATTGCTCGTGGTGTTCAAGCCTGCCCATGTGGCGATAGAGCGCTGATAGCGCTGGGTATAGTTGTTGTAGAAGATACGCAGGTTCTGAGTGAACGAGGGCTTCAGACCAGGGTTACCCTTACGGATGTTCAGTGGGTCGCTATTGTCGGTGATATCGAGCAGGTCGTTCATCGAAGGCTGGCTGGTGTTGGCATTATACTGCACGCGCAGCTGGCTGACCTCGGAGCGCTTCCAGCGGAAGTCGAGAGTAGGTGTGATATTGGTAACCGTACGTGTGGTATCGGCATGATGCCCCTGATAGTCCTGCAGGAAGTGTGACTTCTGAGGAACAAGGCGCACACCGACGTTGAAATTAAACGTCTTGCGCACAACGCGCAACATCAGTTCGATATTATGTGTATAGTTTTTGTATTCAGAGAAACGACTCAGGTTGCTATCGCGATAGGGGTCGATAGGCTGGTAAGGCTGCAAATAGGCATCCCAAGAGCGATATTCGGGCTCCCAGAGATTACCGATGACAAGATTTTGGATAGCAGGCACATTGCTGAAGTCGTAAGTACTGCGGTCGTTCTTGGTGTAATCATAGCGGAACTGGTAGATAAACTGCAGATATACCTGACGGAAGATGGGCTCGCTATAGGTGATGCGGGCACGATAGTTCCAGTTCTTTGTCGGAGTGAAACTATAGCGGCGCGTGTTGTAAGAGGAGTCCTTTGCCAACTGGAAGAAGCGCACGTAACTATCGTTGATCGAGCGACTTTCTCCCTCGCTCCAGTTACCGTTGAGTTGAAGGGTCAGGTTACGACCTGTAGAACTGAGTTTACGGTTGAACTGGAGCATTCCACCCAGATTTTTTGAGTCGCTATAACTGACGTTGTTCTGCTCACGTGAGTTCTTAACGATGCCAAGATTGATGAGGTTATAGAGTTCATCAAGCGGATTGACGGCCGACTGGTAGGGATCTTTGTCGAAAGTGGCCTCTTCGCTGAGGTCGAGACCGTCGTTTGAATTATAGCGG
The DNA here is from genome assembly GCA_900315035.1 of uncultured Prevotella sp. Classification (GTDB taxonomy): domain Bacteria; phylum Bacteroidota; class Bacteroidia; order Bacteroidales; family Bacteroidaceae; genus Prevotella. Next base: position 54,402 of record OMXO01000004.1, on the reverse strand, counting down.
AAGGTGGGACGGAACAGGATGTTGGTCATCGAGTCGGGCTGCCACTCGATACGCATTTGTCCGTTCCAGTTGTTGGAGCGCGTATAGTTCTGAGTACGGCTGTTGCTAAACACAGTGGTGGTAGCATCATAGATTTGCTGACTGGAGCGACGAGAGAGTTGGTCTCCATCGGAATGGTTCCAGCGTATGCTACCATCAAACTTCAGTTTATCTTTATTCTCATAGTTGAAGTTAACACCAAGCATCTTGGCTGCGTTCAATCCTTGTCGCTGCTGACCCCATCGGCCTCCACCACCGCCACCTGGAAAGCCCATATCGTTGACATTGTTAGCACGGGCAAAAAGCATCACGCGGGTATTGTTCTGCATCACTGCTCCCATTCCTCGACCAGAATAGCGATGCTTCGTTCCTGCGGCGAGATCGACATTGGCCATAATACCTTTGTTCATACCACGCTTGATACCAAAGTCGAGCACCGTTTCTTCCTCACCGTCCTGAATACCGCTGACACGAGAAAGGTCGCTCTGCTGGTCATAAGCCTTGATGCGCTCGATGATGTTCGTAGGCAAGTTCTGGAGGGCAGTCTTCGTGTCGCCCGTCATAAATTCCTTGCCATCGACGAGGATTTTCTTGACCTCTTTACCATTAATCTTGATGGTTCCGTCGTCGCTCACCTCGGCACCTGGCAGACGCTTGACGAGTTCCTCTACAACCGAGCCTTCGGGTGTACGGAACGCGCTCGCGTTATACATAAAGGTGTCAGCCTTAAGGGTTACCTTCGAGGCATGAGCCGTTACTGTGGCGCCCTTCAGCATGATAGCATCGGGCTCAAGCGTAATGGTGCCTGCATGATAATCCTTACCGTCCTTAATGGAGATTTTCTTACTATAGGTCTTGAAACCTACATACGTAATCTTAAGGGTATAGTTGCCATCGCGAGGCGCCTTGAAGGAGAAACTACCATTTGAATTCGTCACCGCGTTTGCTACCACTTTCTCACCACTGAGGATGGCAGCCGTCGCTTGAATGACAGCCTCTTGCGTATCCTGTTCAACAACCTTGCCCGATACTGTTCTCTGGGCGAACATCGTGACTGTCATTAACAATGCGACAGTCATGAGAATTACTTTTTTCATTGATCTACTCATGCGATTAATTGCTCATTTGACGCAGAAAGGAAAGAAAAGTTTAACCGAAGTTCAAATTTTTTCCATTTTCTTTTCGCCATTCAAATAAAAATCGTATCTTTGCACCGCAAAAATCAACTGACAAGACCAGTAACCATAGTATTCATGAACCGACAAAAGATTGTCATTGCAGAAAATCTCGAGCAGTCACTGACTGAAGCGATAAGTCTTTGTGCGCATGATCGCGTGTTTATCTTAGCCGATGAAACGACGGTGCGTTGCTGTCTGCCAGTTGTTGAAGGGTTTGCCGCACTACAGGGTGCTAAGCGTATCACCATTGGTGCGACAGATGTCCACAAGACGCTCGAATCGCTGACTCACGTCTGGGAAGAACTGGGTACAGGCGGTGCCACGCGCCACACCTTATTAATAAATATAGGCGGTGGTATGGTGACAGACCTGGGAGGCTTTGCAGCCTCGACCTTCAAGCGCGGTATCAACTATATTAATGTGCCCACTACCCTGCTATCGATGGTAGATGCCAGTGTTGGCGGAAAGACAGGCATCAACTTCAGAGGTCTGAAAAATGAGATCGGTGTGTTTAACAATGCGAATACAGTCATTCTCGACACCCAGTTCCTAAAGACCCTCGACGCAGAAAATATCCGTTCGGGCTATGCAGAGATGCTGAAGCACGGGCTCATCTCCACAGAGCAAATGTGGGCAGAGCTCATGAATTTCGACTTGGAACACCCTAATCTGCAGCAACTCAGCCTGATGGTGGCCAACAGCGTGGCTGTGAAAGAGCGCATCGTGACAGAGGATCCAACAGAGAAAGGTATCCGCAAGGCCTTGAATCTGGGGCATACCATCGGACATGCTTTCGAATCATTCGCACTGGCTCATAAACCGATACTGCACGGCTATGCTGTAGCATATGGACTGATCTGTGAACTTTACCTGAGTTGCGTCAAGACGGGATTTCCCACAGACAAGATGCGACAGACAGTACGTTTCATTCAGGAGCACTATGGAAAGTTGACCTTCACCTGTGATGACTATCCCACCCTGCTCGAACTGATGACGCACGACAAGAAGAATGTGGGCAACGATATCAATTTCACCCTGCTGGGTGGTATCGGTGATATCCGCATCAACCAGACAGCGTGCAAAGACGACATCTACGAAGCCCTCGATTTCTATCGGGAAGGCTGATCATGATAAGAGTAACCAATCAACTTAATAGACCTGATCATATTACTAACTAATCGCAGATAGGATTGCCCGGGAGGGTAGTCCTATCTCTTTTTTTACGAAAGTTTTGCAATAGTCTCGGCTGTTTTGCGGGCAGGCTTGCCCGTTGCCGTCAGAGGAATCTGGGCAACATGCAGATAGATTCGGGGATGATGGAATTTGGGGAGGATGTGCTCACAGACGTTTCGGGCATCTGAGATGTCGCCCTCAGTAAGCAGTACGACAACCTCGCCAAACTTCTCATCAGAACGCTTGGTGATCATGAAAGGAGCACTCAGATGCGGACGAAGTTGGCGTTCTAGCTCCTCAGCCTGAATTTTGATGCCTCCAGAACAGATCATATTGTCTTTACGTCCGAGGATACGGAAACGGCCTTCGGGCGACAAGACAGCAATATCGTTGGTAACAAGACGCTCTTCGCACACCTCTGGAGCTTCGATGATCAGACAGCCATCGACAGAAAGACTGAGGTTGACAGAAGGGAAGGGCGTATACCAATCGGAGGCTTCGGGACCACTGAGGCGACGAAGAGCTATGTGAGAGAGTGTCTCGGTCATACCATAAGTGCTCCACACGGCATGGGGAAAAGTCTTTAGTTGGGCAGCCATCGCCTCATCGATAGCACCACCGCCAATAATCAGATGACGGATCTCACGAAGACGCTCACACTCTTCTGGCACCTGGAGGGAATTATAGACCTGCAAAGGCACCATTGCCGCAAAGACAAGAGGTGAGAAATAAGAGCTATGAGGTGAGAGATTTGAGAGAGGATGACCACTGGGAGCAACGGTGACGAGTCGGAGTTGTCGTTCAAGAGAGCGCACCACCATCATCTTACCCGCGATATAATCGAGCGACATACAGAGCAAGGCACTATCGTCAGGACGGAGACCGAGAAAATCGCAAGTGATGCGGGCAGAGGCGAGCATACGCCGCTTCTCGATCATCATGGGCTTAGGAGTACCCGTAGAACCACTGGTCTGCACATGTACAAACTCAGAATCGTTATGCCATTCTGCTAAAAATTCGTCTAAAGACATCATAAAATTTGATGCTGGGGTCAGGCCCCGATATAAAGTTGATCGCCCCGAATCTCAAGGGGCATGGGGATATTGTCGGTAAAGAGTTGGCCTGTGCCAAGTCCCTGGGGCATAGAGATTTGAGAACCATAGACATCAGAGGCGAACTGTGCGATGGCGTTAAGGCCGATGTTACTCTCAAGGGCAGAAGTAATCCACGAGCCAATGCCCTGTTCCTTAGCAGTCTGTATCCATCCCCTACAACCCGTCATTCCACCGTGGAGCGAAGGCTTAAGGATGATATAGCGAGGTTTGATGATATGGAGCATATGACTTTTCATCTCAGGATCGTTGACACCGATAAGTTCTTCATCAAGCGCAATAGGCAGAGGCGACTCCCGACAAAGTTCTGCCATATAGGCCCATTGTCCCTGCCGGATAGGCTGTTCTATTGAGTGAATAGCATATTGCGAGAGAAGTTCGAGTTTATAGAGAGCCTCTTCGTAAAGGAAAGCACCATTAGCGTCGAGGCGCAACTCCACTTCATGAAATGAGAAGCGAGAACGAATGCGGCGAACGAGATCGAGTTCCTGCTCGAAGTCGATGGCACCTATCTTAAGTTTGACGCAACGGAAGCCTTTCTCAAGCTTTTCTTCAAGTCGTTGAAGCATCTCGTCGTAACGCCCCATCCAGACAAGACCATTGATGGGGATACCTTCTTCGCCTCGTGAAAAAGGAGTATCGAAAAGCAGATTACCATTGCGAAGGTTCAGTAAGGCTGTCTCGAGGCCAAAGAGCATCGAGGGATAGTCGCGGACCGCCTCAACATCAATCTTGCCCGTCTGGCAGAGGTCCCAACAGAAGTCGTTGAGTTTCTGCTCGTAAATCTCATCGCTGAGCACATCGCAACTCAAATCAGGCAATGGTGCACACTCTCCTATTCCAGACTTTTCGCCATCAGACAAGTGAACCAACCAAATCTTCCTGGTAGTGTAAACTCCACGCGACGTTCCTGCAGGCTGTTTGAAATGAAGCAGACGCTTCTCTATCTGATAGGTCATGGCAGTTTGGGATATTTCTTGAAGTCGGGCTTGCGTTTCTCGAGGAAGGCTTTTCCACCCTCCTGAGCCTCATCGAGAAAATAGTAGAGCATGGTGCAGTCGCCGGCGAGTTCCTGAATACCAGCCTGACCATCGAGTTCTGCATTGAGTCCAGCCTTGATCATACGCAAGGCAAGAAGAGAACGTTCCATCATGATTTCTGCCCACTCGACACACTCGTCTTCGAGGCGCTCTATAGGCACCACCTTATTGACCATCCCCATCTCCTCAGCCTCCTTGGCCGTATATTGTCGGCAGAGGAACCAGATCTCGCGGGCTTTCTTCTGACCTACGATACGAGCCAGATACGAAGAGCCGAAGCCTGCATCGAACGAGCCCACCTTTGGTCCCGTCTGTCCGAAGATGGCATTCTCGGAGGCTATAGTGAGGTCACAGACAAGGTGGAGTACATGACCACCACCGATAGCATAGCCATTCACCATCGCAATAACGGGCTTGGGCAGACGACGGATCTGCATCTGCACATCGAGCACACTGAGACGGGGCACACCTTCTTCATCGACATAGCCGCCACGCCCCTTCACATGCATATCACCACCACTGCAGAACGCATGTTTCACATCGGCGAGAGTCTTGCCCTCAGGTACCTCAGACATCGCGCCCGTCAACAGTACTACAGAAATGTCTTGCATCTCGCGACACATCGAAAAGGCCTGCGAGAGTTCCCATGTAGTCTTGGGGGTAAAAGCATTACGGTATTGCGGACGGTTAATGGTAATTTTGGCAATACCATTATAAGACTCAAACAGAATCTCCTTAAATTCGCGTATTTGTTTCCAATCTCTTGACATAATCTATCATTATTTATATTTAATAGCTGTAAAATAGTCACGAAGCACACTTTCGTCATCGAGAGGAGAGGTAAACACCTCGAGAAGCACAGGGCGATCACTCTCTATATTTAATAAGGTATCGATTCCTGCACGCATTTCAGGCATATCAGAGGCAGACAGATAAACGATATCGTTTTGCTGACAGATACCCTCTGCACGGGTATGATGAGAGGCAGCAACAAAACTATCGCGAGCAGGACTCTGATCAAGTCCTGGAAGCATGTTGAAAATACCGCCACATCCATTGTTAAGCAGGAGAATACGGAAACGGCCAGAAAGATTCTGATTCCACAATGCGTTCTGATCGTAGAAGAAACTGAGGTCGCCGATAACGCAGAATACCTGTTTGTCGGAGATACAGGAAAAACCTGCTGCCGTAGAAAGAGAGCCCTCGATGCCGTTGACCCCACGATTACACCACACAGGATGCTGAGCGAAACTATTGGCAAGACGGATGGCTGTACTATTGGCATAATGCACTTCGGCATCACCCACATAACGTTCGAAATACTTCACAGCAGCCATCGACGAGTAGGCTGGTTCATAAACCGTTACGCGACTTCGGATGTCTGCCAGCAGTTCATCCCACTTCTGCACGAAGGGATGAGGTTCCATCACCAGCATGAAGCGAATATGATCGGCTACAGCCTCTGCGTCGCCCTGAAACACCTGCGTAAGATTCATAAAGGTATCGGTCACCTCGCCCGACTCATTCACCACCCACGTCTCCTTAGCCTTCCGCAGGAAACGCTTAAGACGTTTGCTCACGATAGAGCCGCCGGTATAAAGCACGAAGTCGGGAACGTAAGTCTCGTCATCGCCTACAAGAGCGACGGCTTCGTCGTAGAGCGGATTCATAGGCTGGCCACTAATAAGCATCGGGCGTTTGGCCTGAAGGAACATACGCGTGATGTGGCTCAGAGTTGCAGGCGACATATCGGCAGAATGACACTCTATCTTTCGTTCTGTGGGCAACTCTACGACGCTGAAGTCGAAGAGTGGTTCCGTAATGGGAACATTAATATGGACGGGGGCACAACGGACAACAAGTGCCTCGTTGACAAGACGGTTACAATACCAGCGAGTATCGTCATCGCAAGGTTCAGGCAACGAGACAGCCTTCGCCACAAATCGCCCGAGAGCATCTGGCTGCGGCAGTGTCTGACCATCAAGTTGGTCGATCCACGCGGCTGGACGATCAGCAGAGATCACAACAAGCGGCACATGCTGATAAAAAGCCTCAGCTACTGCGGGAGCAAGGTTCAAAAGCGCCGTTCCACTAGTAACACAGACAGCAACAGGCCGTTTCAGAGCCTGCACCATACCGAGGGCATAGAAGCCAGCAGAGCGCTCGTCGGTAATGGGATAGCACTGGATGGAAGGACACGCATCAAGATTATGCACGATGGGTGCATTACGGCTGCCTGGACACACAACGGCATGAGTGATACCGTGAGCCACAAGCAACGAGGTGAGTATGTTTACGTTTTCTTTACTGCTATACATCTTCTCATTGTTTCAAGTTTCGCCTCTGTCTCCTGCCATTCCTGTTCGAGGACACTATCCTTTAGCAGACCGCCTCCAGCATAGAGGTGATAGCGGTAATCCGTGATGTTCATACAGCGCAAGGAAACGTAAAGGTGAGTATCGCCTTCCGAATCGAGCATGCCCATGAACCCGCTGTAATATCGACGGGGCGTATGCTCATTACGCACAATAAACTGAAAGGCTTCACGCTTGGGCAGACCACAGACAGCAGGCGTAGGATGAAGTTGCTGCAACAGGTCTCCGATATGATTATCTGAAGGAAGGGTGAAATTAAAGTCGCTACGCAGATGTACGAGATTGGCAGCCCGCACGGTATAGGGGCCTTCTTCGTGGAAGTCACGGGTAAACTGTTCGAGGCACTCAGCAATATAAGTAGCAACGTAACGCTGCTCCTGAATATTCTTTGTACTCCAACTGACAGACTCGCCCTCGCCTTTGAGATTCTCACCTTCGAGCCGCATGGTGCCAGCCAAGGCGATGGTGCGCCAATGATGATTGCCACCTTCAAGCAATATTTCTGGAGTGGCCGTAAGCCAGAATCCACTTCTCTCGGTATAGACGAGGGCGATAAACATGCGGGGATACAGGTTGCAGGCTGTATGGAAATATACCATAGGATCTACCGCCTCTTCTACGGTCTCCTCGGCACAGCGTGCAAGAACTATTTTCCGGAATGCACCAAGAGAAAGTTGTGCGTGATAATTAGCAAAATCAATCGCATAAGTGGAGTTCGGGACAGCATCGCGATTAAAGTTCTCTGACTCCTGCGCCCTATATGGAATCGACTTGATGGGTAACTGTTCTACCCTATCTGGATGTATGAGTAGGATAGGCTGATCGGCTCTCACCTCAAAGGGGGCTACGACGAAACCGCGACGTTCGTTCAGTTCTTTGCACGACAACAACTCGGAAGGCTCACCCGATGTCTGCTCAACGATAGTGGCATAGTCGGCATATGGCAAACGATAGACTGCAAATCCCGACATCACTTCCTGCTTTTAATGACATAGTTTGTGACCCTCACGTTGGAGATAAGATCACCGGATGTATCACGGATATCGACATTCCACACGTGGAGAGTGGTTCCCTGATGGAGTAGTCGCGCATAAGCCGTTACGGTGTCGCCTTCGGCCACAGCCTTCACATGACTGCCACTCACCTCGATACCCACACAAGCACATCCTGGGCAGAGCGATGAAGAGCCTACACCAGCGACATTCTCTGCAAGAGCCAAAGAGGCACCACCACTTAAAAAGCCGAAAGGCTGACGATTACGTTCGTCAACCTTCATGCGAGCCATACAGGTATCGTCCTCAGGCGTGGAGATAAACTCCATGCCGAGGGCGGTACTCAGGTTAGGTTTAGCGTTGATAATCTCGTTTATATTATCTACATTCATTCTATTTAAACAAAGAATACTCAGGAACGCTCCAGGCGAGGGCACTAGCACCCAGCACGTCACGCTCACGATCATTTAACTTAGAAGTAAGAATCTTCACTTTTCCACGAAGATTCCCGAAGACGTGAGATTCAAAGGATTCGTACATCGGATCGACGAGCCACTTTCCAGCATGAGAGATGCCACCCGTCAGGATGATAGCCTCAGGATCGACGATAGAGGCATAGTTGGCCATTGCCAGACCCAGAATATAACCTGTACGGCGATAAACCTCTATAGCAAGTTCGTCGCCCTGGTCGCAGCACTCGGCAATCGTACGTGGTGACAGTTTATCAAGACTGCGCATCAATGAGGGCTTATCCGAGCCCTGCATGAGTTCACGCGCCGTCTGAACAATACCTTTTGCACCGACATAGGCCTCAAGACAACCTCTGTGACCACAGCCACACTGACGGCCATTATCGTCAACACAGGTATGACCGAACTCTCCGGCATAGCCGAACTGTCCCTGATGCTCGATGCCTTCTGCGAAGAAGCAACTGCCGAGCCCCACACCCAGACTGAGGATGATAAAGTTGCGCATGCCGTGGGCACTTCCATAGGCTTGTTCACCAAGCGCAGAGATATGGGCATCATTAGAAAGGCCCACAGCCAGACCAATCTGCTCACGTAGCATCACAGCCAGAGGGATGACACCCTTCCAAGGCAAGTTTGCCGCATTCTCAATACAACCAGACACCGAACTTGCACTCGGCGCACTGACTCCGATAGAACGAATAGTCTCATAACCTCCATTACTCTCTACGAGCATCACGATTTTCTCGCTCAAGGCCTTGACGAAGTCGTTGATGTCAGCAAACTCTTCCGTAGGGAACGAATCCTCAGCAATGATATTACCACGAATATCGATAATGGCATAAGTGGTACGCTCATTACTGATATCAACACCGACGACTCTTGATTTGATTTTGATCTCTTCCATTTAATAAAATGTCTTTAGTTATATTGTTGGGGGTCTATTTAAACAGAGAATATTCTTTGACGTCCCAGGCGAGTGCGCTCGCACCCAGCACGTCGCGCTCACCCTCCTTGAGGATGGATACGAGGATACGCGTCTTATTCCTGATGTTATGGAACACGTGCTCGTCGAAGGAAACGCGCATCGGCTTCAACAGCCATTTGCCAGCCGCTGTCATGTCGCCCGTGAGGATGATGGCCTCAGGATCGAGCACGGAAGCATAGTTAGCCAGTCCGAGTCCCAACACATCACCAATACGATGGAACACCTCGACGGCGCCCTTGTCGCCTTTCTCACAACAGTCAATGAGGGAACCGATGGAAAACTCCTTCAGGTCGCTGAGCAGCGTAGGTTCCTTGATGTCAGCAATCACCTCTTTGACGGTGGTTACCAACCCTGCTTCAGAACAATAGGTCTCCAGACAGCCTTTATGACCGCAACCGCACTGACGGCCGTTTACCTGCACGCAGGTATGCCCCACCTCTCCGGCAAAGCCGTAATAGCCCATATGTGGCTGACCGTTAGAGAAGAAACAACTGCCCAGGCCTCCGTGACTGATGGAAATGACGATGAAGTCTTTCATACCGTGAGCCGAACCGTATGATTTCTCGGCTAGGGCAGTGATATGAGCATCGTTGGCAAGAGCCACAGCCAAGCCCAAACGATCGCGAAGCATCGCTGCCAGCGGGACACTACCCTTCCAAGGGAGATTTGCCGCATTCTCAATACAACCCGTCATCAAATTGGCACTGGGAGCACTGATGCCCACAGATCGGATTGTCTCATAGCCTCCGTTTTCTTCTACCAAGGCAACTATACGCTCACTGAGAGCAGCAACGAAATCATGGACATCGGGAAAATCCAATGTAGAGAAATGATCCTGTGCCACGATCTCACCTCTTATATCTACCACTGCGAAGGTGGTTTTCTTCACCCGGATATCAATTCCAATTACACGGGTTTTGATCTTGTCTACACTCTCAACAGTATCCATATTTTCGTTCCTATAACATTTTTCTTGACCGTTGTATGACACGACAGGTATTTAGTTATGTGTTGCAAATATATGTTTTTTTTCATTACCAACCAAATCTTTGCACTTTTTTTTGCAAATATTTACCCTATCCTTGCTTTTTTCAATAGAAATTCGTAACTTTGCAGCCATAAATGCAAATATATTTGAGAAAAAGATGAACGTTTTAGAACTTAGTGAACAGGAAATCGGAAGGCGCCAGAGCCTTCAGGAACTGCGCTCGATGGGTATCGATCCCTATCCTGCAGCCGAGTTCCCTACTAATGCATTCAGTACAGAGATTAAGGAAAATTTCAAAGACGACGAGGAAAGAGAAGTGACAATCGCCGGTCGTATGATGAGCCGTCGTGTCATGGGTAAAGCTTCGTTTGCTGAACTTCAAGACTCTAAAGGTCGTATTCAGGTGTACATCACGCGCGATGATATCTGTCCTGGTGAGAATAAGGACTTATATAATAATGTGTTCAAGCGTTTACTCGACATTGGCGACTTCATCGGTGTGAAGGGTAAGGTGTTCCGCACCCAGACTGGTGAGATTTCCGTACATGCCTCTGAACTGAAACTGCTCTCTAAGAGTCTGAAGCCATTGCCTATTGTGAAATATAAGGATGGTGTGGCCTATGATAAGTTCGACGATCCCGAACTTCGCTACCGTCAGCGCTACGTTGACCTGGTAGTAAACGAGGGTGTCAAGGACACCTTCCTGCAGCGTGCTACTGTTATCCGCACTTTAAGAAAGGTGCTCGACGAGGCCGGTTATACAGAGGTAGAGACTCCTACCTTGCAGATGATTGCCGGCGGTGCTTCTGCTCGTCCGTTCATCACCCATTTCAATGCTTTGGATCAGGATATGTACATGCGTATCGCTACCGAACTCTACCTGAAGCGCCTCATCGTAGGCGGTTTCGAGGGTGTCTATGAGATAGGCAAGAACTTCCGTAACGAGGGTATGGACCGCAACCACAACCCAGAGTTCACTTGCATGGAGCTCTATGTGCAATATAAGGACTACAACTGGATGATGTCGTTCACAGAGAAGCTTCTGGAGACCATCTGTATCGCTGTCAACGGCAAGCCTGAGCGCGAGATCGATGGTAATATCGTATCGTTCAAGGCGCCTTATCGTCGTCTGCCTATCCTCGAGGCTATCGAAGAGAAGACAGGCTTCGACTGTAATGGCAAGAGCGAGGAAGAGATCCGTGCTTTCTGTCTCTCTAAAGGAATGGATGTCGATGAGACGATGGGTAAGGGAAAACTCATTGATGAGCTCTTCGGTGAGTTCTGCGAGGGCACCTTTATCCAGCCGACCTTCATTACCGACTATCCCGTTGAGATGAGTCCGCTTACCAAGATGCACCGCTCCAAACCTGGTCTTACAGAGCGCTTCGAGCTGATGGTGAATGGTAAGGAACTGGCTAATGCCTACTCTGAGCTCAACGATCCTATCGATCAGGAGGAGCGCTTCGTAGAGCAGATGCGTCTGGCAGATAAGGGCGACGACGAGGCTATGATCATCGATCAGGACTTCCTGCGCGCTCTGCAGTACGGTATGCCTCCCACTTCGGGTATCGGCATCGGTATCGACCGTCTGGTGATGCTCATGACAGGCAAGACGTTCATCCAGGAAGTACTGTTCTTCCCACAGATGAAGCCAGAGAAGAAGATTCCTCAGAGCTCACCAGCCGAATGGGCTGAGATCGGTGTTGCCGAAGAGTGGGTACCCGTGCTCCGCAAGGCAGGCTTCAACCTGATTTCAAACATCAAGGACGAGAAACCTCAGGGGCTGCAGCAGAAGATTGGCGACATCGTCAAGAAGTACAAACTCGAGATGCAGAAACCAAGTGTTGACGAAATAGCAACATGGATCGAAAAGGCGCAAGCCTAACGGTCATTGTCCAATGTTCAATGAACCATGTACGACTGTGGTAAGATAGCGATTATCGGCGGTGGTAGCTGGGCTACGGCAATTGCCAAGATTGTGGTGAGTCATACCCACCATATCGGTTGGTATATGCGGCGCGACGACCGTATCGACGACTTCAAGCGCCTGGGTCACAACCCAGCCTATCTTACCAGTGTACATTTCAATACCGACGAGATTTATTTCGACAGCGATCTGAATCGTATTGTCCAACAATACAACACGCTCGTTTTCGTAACACCCTCACCTTACCTGAAGAGCCATCTGAAGAAACTTAAGACGCGCATCCGCGATAAGTTTATCCTCACGGCTATCAAAGGTATCGTGCCCGACGAGAATCTTGTCTGCTCGGAGTATTTCCATCAGGTTTACGACGTACCTTATGAGAATCTGGCCTGTATCGGCGGTCCCTCACACGCAGAGGAGGTGGCGCTTGAGCGTCTCTCTTATCTCACCGTAGGTTGTGCTGATCGCGACAAGGCACAGGCCTTCTGCGACGTGCTCTCCAGCGACTTCATCAAGACCAAGACGTCTGCCGATGTTGTCGGCATCGAATATTCTTCGGTACTGAAGAATGTCTATGCCATCGCAGCAGGTATCTGCAGCGGACTGAAATATGGCGACAATTTCCAGGCTGTGCTGATGGCAAATGCCGTTCAGGAGATGAACCGTTTCCTTACAGCTGTCTATCCGCAGGAACGCAATATCTACGACTCCGTCTATCTGGGCGACCTGCTCGTGACGGGATATTCGAATTTCTCGCGTAACCGCACGTTCGGAACGATGATTGGCAAAGGCTACAGCGTCAAGTCGGCACAGATAGAGATGGAGATGATTGCTGAGGGCTATTTCGGCACGAAGTGTATGAAGGAGATCAATCGTCACTGTCATGTAAACATGCCCATCCTCGATGCTGTTTATAACATTCTGTATGAGCGAATCTCACCACAGATTGAAATTAAACTATTAACAGATTCATTCAGATAAAAACAAAATAACAAAACAACAATTATGAGCAACATCAAATTAGACATCACGAAGGCAGCCTGCTTCCTGGAAGCCGGTGCAGTAGAGGCCTTCGAATCAAAAGTAAAAACCGCACAACAGGCACTTGAGGACGGTACTTGTCCCGGTAACGATTTCCTCGGCTGGCTCCATCTGCCCAGCAGCATCACTCCTGCATTCCTCGACGAGTTGCAGGCTTGTGCCAACGTGCTCCGCGAAAACTGCGAAGCCATCGTCGTAGCAGGTATCGGCGGTTCTTATCTCGGCGCCCGTGCCGTGATCGAGGCCCTGAGCAACAGCTTTGCATGGCTTGTGCAGGATAAGAAGAATCCCACCATCCTCTTTGCTGGCAATAACATCGGCGAGGACTATCTCTTCGAACTCACCGAGTATCTGAAGGGAAAGAAGTTCGGTGTCATCAATATCTCTAAGAGCGGTACCACAACAGAGACCGCCCTCACCTTCCGTCTGCTGAAGAAGCAGTGCGAAGCCCAGCGCGGCAAGGAAGAGGCCAAGAAGGTGATCGTAGCTGTTACCGATGCTAAGCGTGGTGCAGCCCGCACCTGTGCCGATAAGGAAGGTTACACCTCATTCATCATTCCTGACAATGTAGGCGGCCGTTTCTCTGTGCTCACGCCAGTAGGTCTGCTGCCTATCGCCTGCGCCGGTTTCGACATCAAGGCACTTGTTGGCGGTGCTCAGGAGATGGAGAAGGCCTGCGGCAAAGACGTTCCTTTCGCAGAGAACCCCGCTGCCCAGTACGCTGCCCTGCGTAACGGTCTGTATCAGAATGGCAAGAAGATTGAGATCATGGTAAACTTCCAGCCAAAGCTTCATTTCATGAGCGAGTGGTGGAAGCAGCTCTATGGCGAGTCTGAGGGTAAGGACAAGAAGGGTATCTTCCCTGCATCAGTGGATTTCACCACCGATCTGCACTCTATGGGACAGTGGATTCAGGACGGTGAGCGCACCATCTTCGAGACGGTAATCAGCGTTGAGGAGCCCGAGAAGAAACTGCTCTTCCCCAACGATGAGGAGAACCTTGACGGTCTGAACTTCCTCGCAGGCAAGCGCGTTGATGAGGTCAACAAGATGGCAGAGCTCGGAACCCGTCTGGCTCACGTCGATGGTGGTGTACCCAACATCCGTATCACGATGCCTCGCCTGAACGAGCGTTATCTCGGTCAGCTCATCTATTTCTTCGAGATTGCCTGCGGCATCAGCGGCAACCTGCTCGGTGTGAACCCCTTCAACCAGCCTGGTGTAGAGGCCTACAAGAAGAATATGTTTGCACTGCTCGACAAGCCTGGATACGAGGCTGACTCTAAGGCCATCAAGGATCGTCTTGCAAAGGAAGCGTAAATGTATAATATTGCTATCAAGAAATACTTAGAAGATCACGGCTTTGAGGCATTTTGCCCCAAAGCCGTACTTTTCGACATGGACGGTGTGCTCTACGACTCTATGCCTAATCATGCGATTGCCTGGCAGGAGAGTATGGCGCGATGCGGTCTGCAGATGACTGCCGACGATGCTTATGCCACCGAGGGTGCTCGAGGTGTCGATACCATCCGTGAGATGGTGCGTCGCCAGCAGAATCGTGACATCGACGAGGCCGAAGCCCAGCGTATGTATGATGTCAAGACAGAGGTGTTCCACTCCCTGCCCGAAGCGCCTATCATGCCCGGCATTCTCTCGCTCATGGCGAAGATCCAGTCCGACGGCCTAAAGATAGGTATCGTCACAGGCAGCGGTCAGCGCCCCCTGATTCAGCGTATTCTGAAAGACTTTGGAAACTATGTCGATAAGAGCCGCATCACGACGGCCTACGACGTGAAGCATGGAAAGCCCGCGCCAGATCCCTATCTCATGGGGCTTCAGAAGGCTGGCAACCTTAAGCCTTACGAGGCCATTGTTATCGAGAATGCCCCGTTAGGCATACGTTCAGGCCACGCTGCCCACATCTTTACGGTGGCTGTAAACACGGGACCCCTGCCCGATGAGGAACTGTTGTTAGCAGGTGCTAACCTCATTTTCCCCAGCATGCAGGAGTTCAGTGATCACTGGTATCATCAGATTATTCCCGAACTATAGCAGTTCTTTGGCGCGCTCCAAGGCGATGTTGATGTGTGAGCAGATATTCTCCACACCCAGCATCTTGTCGAAGCCTGCCTTGTGAAGCACGGTCTGCACCGAAGGGTTCACGCCCGAGAGCACCACTTGGATGCCCTCCTGCTGACTCATCAGACAAAGGTTCGTCAGGTTATGGATACCTGTTGAATCCACGAAGGGCACCTTACGCATACGGATAATCCTGACCTTCGGGCGCTGATGATGCAGGGCTCCCATAATCTCCTCAAAACGGTTACCGGCTCCAAAGAAGTAAGGACCGTTGATCTCATACACCTCCACACCTTCGGGAATCGTCAGGTGCTCCAGGTTACCCATCTGGAAGTCACTGTCTTCTTCCTCAGGATTAATCTCTTCGCTGATAACCTTGACATCGGTGGTCTCTGCCATACGGCGCATAAAGAGCAGACAGGCACAGATCAGCCCCACCTCGATAGCGATGGTCAGGTCGAAGATCACAGTCAGCAGGAAGGTGACCCACAATACGATCACATCGCTCTTGGGGTTCTTCAGGATGCTCATGAATGAGCGCCAGCCACTCATGTTATAGCTGACAATCACGAGCACACCAGCCAGACAGGCCATCGGAATATACTGTGCCAACGGCATGAGGAACAAGAAGATGAGCAGCAACACTGCGGCATGCACGATACCAGCCACAGGGGTGCGTCCACCATTGTTGATATTCGTCATCGTACGGGCAATAGCGCCTGTAGCGGGAATACCGCCAAAGATGGGCGATGCCAGATTGGCCATACCCTGCGCTATCAGCTCTGTGTTTGAGTCGTGATGGTCGCCAATCACACCGTCGGCTACCGTTGCAGAGAGCAATGACTCGATGGCACCGAGAATGGCGATGGTGATAGCAGGCGAGACGAGCCCTTTGATCACCTCCCACGACAGTTCAGGCACCTGGGCACCCGGCAACTGATTGGAAATAGAGAAGCGGTCACCGATGGTCTCTATCGTCGTCACACCCATATATTGTTTCAGCAACAGTCCGGCTATCGTCATCACGATGATGGCAATCAGACTGCCTGGCAGTTTTTTCAGCACATGGTTGAAACGAGCTACCTTCGGCCAAAGGGCGATGACTGCCACCGACCCGACACCTACGGCAGCACTCCAGGCATCGATAGTAGGCATCGACTTGAAATAAGCGATCCATTTCTCGATGAAGTCGGAAGGCACACTGGCCATCGTCAGTCCGAAGAGATCTTTAATCTGCGTAGTAAAGATTGTAAGAGCGATACCGCTTGTAAAACCTACTACGATAGGATAAGGGATATACTTGATGATCGTGCCCAGATGGAGCACACCAAACATAATCAGGAACACACCAGCCATCAGCGTGGCGATGGTCAGACCTTCGAAACCATACTGTTGGATAATGCCGTATATTATAATAATGAATGCGCCCGTAGGACCGCCTATCTGCACCTTCGAACCTCCGAAGACTGAGACAATCAGACCAGCCACAATGGCAGTGATAATACCCTTTTCAGGCGTCACACCCGACGCGATACCGAAAGCAATGGCCAAAGGGAGGGCCACAATACCGACAATGATACCAGCCAGAAGATCGGTGGTAAACTGCCGACGGTCGTAGTTCCTCATGGTAGAGAGGAGCTTCGGCTTGAATGATAATGATGGTGTCATAAAAAAATCCTTATGTTATCTTGAAATCGCGTGCAAAATTACTAAAAAAAGTTTAAAACTAGCCACAATTTAACTAACTTATTCAAAAATACCTTACTTTTGTTGCCAAAAATCAAGAGAATTTCAAACTTTAACAACAATATTCATTATGAAAAAGATTTTATTTGCAGTGATGGCCATGATCGCCATCGGATTCACATCATGTGGAAACAAGCAGAAGGCTAACACCGATGCTATTGAGCAGGAAGCAAACATTAACGCAGAACAAGAGGCTGCCGCCACCATCGATGCACTCACAGAGCAAATCGAGGCCAAGGATGCCAACAAGTTGCAGGAAGTGCTCGCTACCGTCAAGGAAAAGATTGCTTCGTTTATCACCAGCGACCCTGAGGCCGCCAAGGAGTATGTCGTCAAGGTACAGTCGTTCCTGAAAGACAACATCGACAAGATCAAGGCATTCGTTGGCGACAACGAGACTGTCAACTCCGCTATCACTGCACTGACAGAGACACCTGCCGAGACGATTGTCAGCAGTCTGTCGTCACTCGGCGAGGGCATCAGCAATGCAGCCGACGCTACTCAGGAGAAGACTGAGGAGGCCACCGAGGAGGCCAAGAAATCGCTGAAAGACAAGGCCAACGATCTGAAAGACAAGGCTAAGGATAAGGCTAACGAACTGAAGGAGAAGGCCAAGGACAAGGCGGGCGACGCTATCGATGCTGCTGCCAGTAAGACGAAAGAAGGTCTGGGTATCTAATCTCAGTCAGACGAACAAAGATAAGGGGTTGCCGATTGGCAACCCCTTTATTCGTTTCCTTTTACCAGATCTGTGCTCGCTGTTTCTTCGGGATGAAGAGCTTGTCGCCCTTCTTGATGCCGAAGGCGTCGTACCAGGCGTTGATATGCGGCAGAGCTGCATTCACGCGGGCATGATTCGGAGAGTGGACATCCACCGTCACGAGGTATGCCAGATACTCAGGACGAGCGTTGCCTGCCCATACACGAGCCCAACTCAGGAAGAAGCGCTGCTCTGGAGTAAAGCCGTCTGCCTTCTGCAGCGGGTTCTGCTTCATGGCATTCTGGAAGGCGCGGAAAGCGATGTTCAGACCGCCATTGTCGCCGATGTTCTCACCCAGTGTCTGCTGACCGTTGATCTTCTTGTCGGGCGATCCGGGGATAGCATCTATGGTACTGAAGTAGTCGGCCAGCACCTTTGTGCGCTTGTCGAAGTTCTGCTTGTCGGCAGGAGTCCACCAGTTGTGCTGGTTACCGGTCTTGTCAAACTGCGCACCCTGATCGTCGAATCCGTGACTCATCTCATGACCGATCACACCACCGATACCACCGTAGTTCACAGCATCGTCGGCCTCAGGATCGAAGAACGGCGGCTGCAGGATGGCTGCAGGGAAGCAGATCTCGTTTGTCGTGGGGTTATAGTAAGCATTGATGGTCTGCGGTGTCATGTGCCACTCGGTCTTATCCACAGGCTTGTTCACCTTGCGATTCAGCATGTCGAGCAGGAAGAACTCTGAGATATTCGCCATGTTCTCGTAAAGTGAAAGGCTGTCGTCCACCTGAAGGCCGCTATAGTCGCGCCACTTGTCGGGATAGCCGATCTTGACGATAAAGTTGTCGAGTTTGTCCTTGGCCTTCAGCTTGGTCTCTGCACTCATCCAGGTAGCCTCGTCGATACGCTGAGCCAGTGCCGTCTGCAGATTGTGCACGAGGTCGAGCATACGCTTCTTGCTCGACTCGGGGAAGTATTTCTCCACATAAAGCTTGCCGATGGCCTCACCCAGCACACCGCTCACGGTACCTACGGCACGCTTCCAGCGGGGACGGTCCTGTGTCTGACCACTGATGGTGCTGCTCAGTTTGAAGTCCTCAGCACGGAAATCGTCGCTCAGCTGACTGGCTGCACCGCTGATCACCTTGATCTCGGCATACGACTTCAGGTCATCGAGCGAAGCCTCTGCCAGGATCTTCTCCACCTCGTGGATAGGCTCTGGCTGACCTACATCCACACAGTCGAAGGCGGGGAAGCCTGAAGCCAGGAACACGTTACCCCAGTCGATGCCTGGGAAATCGGTCACCAGCTGGTTATACGACATCTTATGATAGTTCTTGTCGATATCACGCAGTTCCACACGACCGTAGCTGGCTTTGGCGATACGCGTCTCGATAGCCATCACGGCCTCCATCTTCTGACGGGCCTTCACCGAGTCGTTGCCCACCATCTGGAACAGGTTCTTCATATACGTCTTATACGCCTCGCGCACGCGCTTGGTCTGCTCGTCGTCGTTCAGGTAGTAGTCGCGCGTACCCAGTCCGAGTCCGCCCTGCCCTACTGATACGATGTTCATCGATGCGTTACGCATATCTGCACCCACGCCGATACCATACATCATCGTTTCCTCACCCCTACGGTCGATCTGAGCCGTTACCAGCTGATACTCCTTACGGTCCTTGATGGCAGCGATGCGCTCCAGTGTCGGCTTCAACGGTGCCCAGCCTTCGCGGTTCAGCCTGACGCTGTCCATACGGAGGTTATAGAGTGAGCCGATCTTCTGCCCCAGCGAACCTTTCTCCTGTGGCGTGTTTGCAAACTGCAGGATCAGGTCCTGAATACGCTTGGTGTTCTGTTCCGAGAGATCGACGAATGCACCATTGGAGGAGTGCTCGTCGTCGAGCGGATGGTTCTTCATCCAACCGCCAGCTGCATACAGGAAGAAATTCTCACCCGGACTGACCGATGTGTCGAGATTGGCAGGGTCGATACCTGTCTTCAGAGTCTGGGCTGTAGCCGTTCCGGCCATCAGCAGACTCATCGCTAAAACAAGTGTTGTCTTCATCTTCTTTAAATTAGTTAATATTTGGGATACGTTTTTTATTCTATGTTTAGACGTGCAAAGTTACTGAAAAATTGCGAAAAAATCCTTATTTAATATTTTTTATCACGATTTCGCGACTTTCTTGTTAGAATTTGCCTAAATTTGTTGCCGAAAACGAACTTATCTACTCTAAACAAACCATTTTTTATGAAAGATTTACAGATGTACATTAACGGCCAGTTCTGCGAGAGCTCAAACGGCCAGTGGATTGAAGTGTTAAACCCCTCTACCGAAGAAGTCATTTCCCGTCAGCCCGAAGGCACCATCGACGATGTTAACCGTGCCCTCGACGCAGCGCGCGCTGCCCAGAAGGCGTGGGCCAAGACGCCCGCCATCGAGCGTGCCGGCTATCTGCTGAAGATGGCAGAAGGCATCCGCAAACGCGAGAAAGAGTTTACCGAGATTATCATGCGCGAGCAGGGTAAGACCCGCAACTGGGCTTCGATCGAGGTAGGCGCCACCATCGCCTATTTCGAGTATATGGCCACCTTCGCCCGTCATATCGAGGGAGAGATTATCCCCAGCGACCGTCCTAACGAGACCATCCTGCTCACAAAGAAGCCCATCGGCGTCGTAGCAGGCATTCTCCCCTGGAACTTCCCCTTCTTCCTCATCGCCCGTAAGGCTGGTGCTGCCCTCATCGCAGGCT
This sequence comes from uncultured Prevotella sp., assembly GCA_900315035.1. GTDB lineage: Bacteria > Bacteroidota > Bacteroidia > Bacteroidales > Bacteroidaceae > Prevotella. The sequence continues at coordinate 33,795 of OMXO01000004.1, read as the reverse complement.
GTACCATCGTCATCAAGCCCTCACAACTTACCCCCGAGAACTGTACCGAGTTTGCCAAGGTCGTCGCCGAGACAGGTCTGCCTGCAGGCGTCATCAACATCGTCACAGGTAAGGGCTCCGTCATTGGCAATGAGATGGCTGGTTCTCCGAAGATCGACATCGTCTCTGTCACAGGTAGTGTGAGTGCCGGTGAGAGTATCATGGCCGCTGCCTCTAAGAATATCACGAAGGTCAGCCTCGAACTGGGCGGTAAGGCGCCTGCCATCGTCTGCAAGGATGCCGATCTCGAGCGCGCTGCCCAGTGGATTGTCGATAGCCGTATCGGCAACAATGGCCAGATATGCAACAATGCAGAGCGCGTCTATGTCCAGAAGGAGGTAAAGGCTGCTTTCACCGAGATCCTCGTCAAGAAGATGGCGGCCGTCAAGGTGGGCGATCCCTGCAAGGACGACAGCGTCGATATGGGTCCGCTGGTCGAGGCCCGCGCCCTCGATAGCGTCACCGAGAAGGTGGAGCGCGCCATCAAGCAGGGAGCCAAACTGCTCTGCGGTGGCCATCGTGTAGGCGACAAGGGTTACTTCTATGCTGCCACCGTGCTCGACAACTGTACGCAGCAGATGGACATCATCCACGAAGAGACCTTCGGTCCTGTGATCCCGCTCGTTGAGTTCGACACCATCGATCAGGTCATCGCCTGGGCTAACGACTGCGAATACGGCCTGGCATCATCCATCTTCACCAAAGATCTGAACATCGCCACGAAGGCATGCCGTGAACTCGAGTTCGGTGAGACCTATATCAACCGTGAGCACTTCGAGGCTATACAAGGCTTCCATGCTGGTGTGAAGAAGAGCGGTATCGGTGGTGCCGACGGTAAGCATGGTGTCGAGGAATACCTTGTCACCCACGTCACTTACCTCGACACTTACGAGGATATGTAATAACAGCCAGAGGGCTCGCTTTTTCAGCGAGCCCTCTTCTTTTCTGCTTCATCGCGCTTGGCCTTGATGAATCGGTCGATAAAGTCCACCTGTTCACGATTCGGTCTCATGATGAGCGATGCACCGTTTGAGAACTGCATCGTCGTGGGCTTCGTATCATCGAACGTAGGCCAGTAAGGAAGTCCTTTGCCGTTAGGATTACCCGTCTTGGCGAAATTTATCCAGTATTGCTGGATGATCTCTGCTACGGCCGACTCGGCAGGATACTTGTCGGGCTGTGTCAGGAACTCACCGTTCAGATAGAGGATATCGTCGGCATGAGCCACACCCCGACGAAGCGGGTTCTGCGAGAAACTGCGTGTCGAGGGCTGAGCCAGATAGGCTGCATAGGCACCGCTCTTACCCGTCTTCGCCTGCAGATTCACCCAGACATACGAAGGCCATGCAAAGCCCAGATCGCGAAAAGCGTCGCCAAAGCCGTGCCAGGCCTCCTCGTCGGTGTTGCCGGGATAGACCTTCAGAGCCTCGTCAGCCCAATCGCCGAAGATGGCCTGAGCAGTCTTCCGATAGTCTTCAGCCTTGATGTTTGCCGGACTGAAAAGTGCTCCCTCGTCGCTGTTGGTCATCACGATCACAGGCACATCGTTATACTCGCCACGCTCATACAGCCGATACTGGTCGTCGGTAATCACGTAACCATCCACGCATGGCCAGAATCCGCCAAAGCCCACATCGCTGCCACAAAGCGCCATGGCGTCCATCTGGCGCAACTGTTTCAGGTTCTTTTTCTTCAGATGCTTCTGAAAGGCCAGTCCCTGCTGCTCTGCGCCCTTTTGCGAGGCGTCCATGCCCAGTGCACGAGGTGCGTCGTGCCAGGGGGCAAACGAACCGCCACTCTGACTGATACAGCGGTGGAAGAGTCCTTTGGCCAACGGTGAGGCACAGAGCATACTGCAACTGATGGCACCAGCCGACTCTCCAAAGATCGTCACGTTGTTCGCATCACCACCGAATTGACCGATATTTCTCTGCACCCATTGCAGGGCATATATCTGGTCGAGCAGACCGTAGTTACCCGAATGACCGTCTTTATTCTCCTTGGCCAATTCCGGATGCGCCATAAACCCAAGCGCGCCTGTGCGATACTCCACGCTGACAATCACCACGCCACGTTGCGCCAACAGTCGCCAAAGGTCGCCGCCATAGTGCTCTGTCTGAAACCCTCCACCATGGATCCACACCATCACAGGCAGTCGGTCGCTGACGCTCTTCGCAGGCGTTGCTATCCCCAGATACAGGCAGTCTTCACTCATCATGTCGGCCGTACGGCCCGGGCGTGTAGGCTGTGGTGGCCAGGGGCCGAAATTCTCTGCCTTCAGTACACCAGTCCAGGGCTTGGCCGGCTGCGGCTCGCGCCAACGCAACTCGCCCACTGGCGGTGCAGCATAGGGTATGGCCTTAAACACGACAAGTTCTCCGTCGGGTATTCCCTCCAATTCACCTGTTTCCACATGGGTTCTCAGCAGCGGCTGTCCCAGCACGCTATGCGCCATCATCAAGGCACCCAGAGTCAATACGATTGCAAGCCTATTTCTCATATATTCAGCAATTTTTATTTGTTTTGTAACCGAGTGCAAAGATACGCAAAAAAGACCGTACTGAAAAATAATAAAGCAAAAAAAGCACGGGAAAAGACACGGAAGACAAAAAAGTGCTACAGCGCTACAGTGCTACAGTTGAAATAATGGTCACCGCACCTCAATAAATATGCCTATATATATTTATATATATATATAAATATATATAGAATTATTTTTTTGCTTTTTGATTGCTAGTTTTCTAACTGTAGCACTGTAGCGCTGTAGCGTTTTGGCATTTTGCGTGGTTGCGTGCTTTTTAACGTGCTTTTATGGTGAAATAATTTGGAGGTACTCTGAAAATTTCGTACCTTTGCACTGTCGACGAAAAAATACGGAATTTGCGGCCTAACTGGGTAACAAAAATCACCTAACTAATAAGCACTTGTAACCAAAGGAAATGAAAAAGACGGGTCGATTCAGCAATATACGAAATTCTTGGACAAACCAAGCGGCCGCTCGGTGCACCAGAAGACACCTGTAAGAAGCAAAGACCCTCAAGCATAAAAAAACCTGAAGGTTAGCGAACCTCCAGGTTGTTGTGCTTTGCCATCCATGCACTGAATACTGTTCCTGCCAAAAGCAAAGCGCCCATTTCCATCAGTGTAATCATTGAAGTAATCATACTTTTAATCTCCTATTCGTTAAATGGTTAAACAATTCGTGTTTGTATCAGTGATTTCTCTTAATCACACTGCAAAGGTACGGCGATTTTTGGAACGACGCAAACGTTTTAGTAATAATTGTGTTCGCACACAGCGTATTTTTGATTCATATCAACAGAATGGGCAAAATCAACATTTTTTCGGTTTTTCGACAAAAAAGCGTGCACGTTTCAGAGAAATTGCTTATATTTGCAACCGAATGGAACGAAGGGCACTGACATACATCATGGTGGCAGCACTGCTGATAGCAGGCAGTATGACGGCTCAGACGCGACAGCCTGTAGAGCGACATGCCAGCGGCAAGCACCTGGCGAAGAAAGCCCCCATCATAGCCGAAGCCGACGGGTTTACGCTGAGGCGCGCCCACGACAGCCTGTACTGGCTGAACGACTGGCGACTACCCTACCCCGTTTACCAATTCCAGACGGGCGACGTGGACGGCGATGGCTCGACAGATGCGATGGTAGGTGTCGTCAAGGCGACACGTTTCTACCCAGAGAAAGGGCGCAGACTGTTTATTTTCAAGCTAGTAAACGGCAAGCCCCGCGCCCTCTGGCTGGGATCGAAACTGGGTGGTAAACTTGTGGACTTCAGATTCATCGACGGCAAGCTGCGCGCCTTGGAGCAAGGCAGCGACGGGCGTTACGCAGTGAGCGACTACACCTGGAGCGGATTCGGCATGGCGCACGAGCGCTTCATCCAAAAAGGAACAGATAAGCAAACAGCAATTAAAACCTTTAGCCAATGAAAAAATTACTATTAATGACCGTGTGCGCTGTAGGCCTCATGACGGCTTGCACGCAGAAACAGGCTGTCGTCAGCGTGCCCCAGTCGCAGATCGACCTGGAGAAACTGATAGACAGCATCGACTACGACATGGACATCACCGGACTGCCGATGGGCGACGTCAGGACGCTGAGCTATGCGCCTGCCGCCACCAGAGGATTTCCCATGAAGGATGCCTACGTGAGAGCTATGTATGAGACGACCACCTGGTACGACTCGCTGATGTGGGCCTTCGAAGACCTGTCGCCTGCCCACATGGAGAAGATACCCATGAAAGAGGGTGAAGACTGGTACGACTACTACGACCGTGCCATCAACGAGGCCAATGTGCTGGGCTACTCGGAGAAAGAGCTGGCCTTCATCAAGCGCCTTCAGGCCCGCGAAGAGGAACTGAAGAAACTGAACTTCGAGGTGGAGGAAGGACTGCGCGTCAACGTGGGCAACCTGGCGAACCCTCGGCAGATCAAGGAGTTTGACGAGAAACTGTCACTGCAACTGGCCAAAGACGGTTTCGGTATCGTGCCGGCAAACTACAACCAACTCTTCAACGTGTATGAAGCCAACGACTATGCCGACTTCCCCAGTTTCGTGACAACCGACCTCTATCTGCAGATATTCCACCTCTATATCGACTGCATGCTGCGCGAAGTCGAGGAGAACAAGCTGTTGCCCCTGATGGTAAAGTTCTGTCGCGACATGCACGAGATGCTCTACAATATGGAGCGGTGGGCAGGTGAAGACGAGACCGTCGAGAAGTTAGCACACCACAACGCCACCTTTTATAACATTGCCTACAAACTGTTTACAGACAAGTATATCTCCGAGCCAGAGCCTGGCGACGTAGCCATCGACGAAGTGAACAAGGTGATGGCATCAGTCAACGCTCCCAGTGACTTCATGGCCGATTTCCACGAGATAGCATTCGCCTACAGCCTGTTCCGTCCGCGTGGCCACTACACCCGCTCAGAGGCGCTGAAACGCTACTTCAGAGGCATGATGTGGCTGCAGACCGTACCCTTCGGCATGGACAACAAGGAAGAGGTGCTGGCTGCCATCCAGCAGGCCTGCGCCCTGAAACTCGACAAGGAATCGCAGAAGAACTACCAGACGCTGAACGAACTGATCACCTACCTCATGGGCAAATCAGACGATCTCAGTCTGATGCAGGTGATGGCCGAGGTAGAGAAGACCGGACTGCAGATGCAAGACCTCATACACAACGAGCAGGCCGTCGCCAAGATCGCCAGTACGCTCACGAAGATCGGCAATGCACAGACACGCATACGCCCCAAGTTCGAGAAGACCAGTCACAACAAGATCAACGTGATGCCACAGCGCTACCAGCCCGACGGAGAAGTGCTGCTGAAGATGGTGGACTATGACGGCAAGCCCACGAAACGTGCCACACCTAAGGGACTCGACTTCTTCGCTGCGATGGGCGTAACTGCTGCCGAACAGATCCTGTCGGAAGAGAAGACCGACTGGAAGGCGATGGGCGACAGTCTGAAGGCCATGAAGAAGCGCATGGGCGAGATCGACTGGAACGAGACGACCTGTACCCAATGGATGAACACGCTGAAGGTGCTTAACGACAAGGATGACAATGCCAAGTTGCCTTACTTCATGCTGACCCCCGAGTGGGACAAGAAGAACCTAAATGCAGCCCTCGCCTCATGGGCAGAACTGAAGCACGACGCCATACTCTACGCCAAGCAGCCCATGGGTGCCGAGTGTGGAGGCGGCGGTCCCCCAGAGCCCGTACTGAAGGGTTATGTAGAGCCTAATGTGAAGTTCTGGAAGAAAGCCATCGAACTGCTCGACAACACCTCGAAGCTGCTGAAGTCGCAGAACATGCTGACAGAGAAGGTGGAGCAAGCCACCGAGCGACTGCGCGAAGAGGCAGAGTTCCTCTTGAACGCCAGCGAGAAAGAGTTGGCCGGCAAGGCGCTCGACGACTTAGAATATGGTCATATCGAATATATCGGTGCGACGTTTGAGAACATCAGTCTCGACCTGCTGAGAAGCCCTGGCGTTGACATCTATGAATGGAACGACATACAGAGTGCCGACAAGAAGGTGGCCCTCGTGGCCGACGTCTATACGGCCAATGCCGACAACAACCCCAACAAATCGATACTCTTCGAAGCCGTGGGCGATGCCGACGAGATCTACGTGGTGGTCGAGATAGAGGGTTACCTCTACCTGACGCGCGGTGCGGTGCTGAGCTATCGTGAGTTCCTGCAGAGCATCGACGAACAGCGTCTGACCGACGAGGAATGGCAGGAGCAGCTGAAGAAGAATCCGCGTAAGGGAGTGCCCGAGTGGATGAAGCGTATCATCGTGCCATTGGGCAACATGCCCGAAGCCAATGAGGAGGTATTCTACAGTTCTGGCTGTTAGTATCATGCTGGGTGTATCGGCGCAGGCCGCTGATACGCTCAGCATCGTCATGACAGGCGACATCCTGCTCGACCGCGGGGTGCGCCGAGTGATAGAGAAACGCGGTGTCGATCATCTGTTTTCTACAGAGGTCGATGCCGTGTTCCGTTCTGCACAGGTCGTGGTGGGCAATCTCGAGTGTCCTGCCTCAAAGATCAACGCTCCCGTACAGAAATTCTACATCTTCAGGGCCGAACCCGAATGGTTGCAGGCACTGAAGCGCCACGGGATAACCCATCTGAACCTGGCCAACAACCATACGATAGACCAGGGGCGCAAGGGACTGCTCGACACCAAGCAGAACATCGTGAAGGCAGGGATGGTGCCCATCGGGGCGGGTAGGAACATGAAAGAAGCCGCCGAACCCGTGCTGTTGGCAAAGCACCCGAGAAAAGTATGGCTGCTGGCCTCGCTGAGACTGGCCCTCGAAAACTATGCCTACCTGCCCGACAAGCCCTGCGTCAGTCAGGAGCCCATGGACTCACTGCTACGACGCGTGCAGAGACTGAGGAAGGCAGACCCCACAGCCGTGATCATCGTATCGCTGCACTGGGGAGGCGAACATACGCTGAAGCCAGTGCCCAGTCAGCGCCATGAGGCCCACATGCTGATCAGGGCGGGTGCCGACGTGCTCGTGTGTCATCACACCCACACGCTACAGACCGTCGAGGAGTTTATGGGCCACAGTATCTACTACAGCATCGGCAACTTCATCTTCGACCCCAAGAAGCCGATAAACAGCGAAGCCTGTATCGTCAGACTGAAAATCGCCAAGGGGAAAGACGGGCTCAAAGTAGAGACCATCCCCATAGAAATCCGCCAATGCGTACCTTATATTGTCAAAAAACAACCATAAATTATCTAAAAATCCTTTGACATTCGTCGGAAATAGTGTAATTTTGCAGGCGATATCGAAAGATTTCATCACGAATGGCATATAAGATAGCAGACAATATAACATCACCCATAGGACTAACCACCGAGGAGAACTACCAAGCCGTGAAGCTGGGGCGCAGTTCGCTGACCCACTACGACAGGCGATGGGGTATTCCCGAACCTTTCACAGCCTCCATCTTCAGCGACGCCCAGAACGAGGCGCTCCAAACAGCGCAACTGACACGTTTCGAATCGCTGGTGGCCACATCAGTGAAACAGGCGCTCGAGGATACCGATCTTGACGCCGGCAACCCTCGTGTGGTCTTCATCCTCAGTACGACGAAAGCCAACATCGAACTGCTGGGGCAGGCAGGGACATCGACAGAGATGCTGCATCCCGGTGAGAGTGCCCGTCGCATCTGCAAGGTTCTGGGCATCAACACGAAGCCCATCGTGGTTTGTAATGCCTGCATCTCAGGACTGGCGGCCATCATTCTGGCAGAAAGACTGTTGGCACAGAAAGTCTATGACTACGCCATCGTGACAGGAGCCGACGTGCTGAACCGCTTCGTCATCTCTGGGTTTCAGTCGTTTAAGTCGATGGATGCCAATCCCTGCAAGCCATTCGACATCGAGCGATTAGGCATGAATCTGGGAGAAGCAGCGGCCACCATCATCCTGTCGTCACAAGCTCGGGGCGACGGTTGGACCATCGGTGACGGCACCATCAGAAACGATGCCCACCACATCAGTACCCCATCGAACAAGGGCGAAGGCGCCTGGCGCTGTCTGACACCACTCTTGGAGGAGACAAAGACCGAAGAACTGGCTGTGGTGAATGCCCACGGTACGGCAACGATGTTTATGGACCAGATGGAGTCGGTGGCCATCGAGCGGGCAGGACTGACGGGCGTCGAAGTGAACAGTTACAAGGGCTACTACGGTCACACGCTGGGAGCAGCAGGTGTGCTGGAGACCATCCTGACAATGTGCGCTACCGACGATCACACCATTATCGGCACGCGCGGTTTCGAGGAACTGGGTGTGTCGGGCAAGATACAGGTGACAGCAGAGAACCAGCCAACAGACAAGCACAGTTTCATCAAACTGATATCAGGCTTCGGAGGCTCGAATGCCGCCATCATCGCCACACGGGAGCCCAAGATGCCATCGATACAGACTCCGAAGAAATGGGAAAAGACCCACGAGGTCATAATCACTCCCACAGGCGTGATGACCGACGGCACCCCCTACCCCAGTGAAGCCACAGGCAAAACCCTTCTGACAGATATCTACAGAAAAGAAGTGGGCGACTATCCCAAATTCTTCAAGATGGACATGTTGAGCCGACTGGGCTTCATCGCCTCAGAGCTATTGCTCAAGCTGGAGGACAAGGAGCGATTCACGGATAACGGGCACAGAGCCGTCATCCTGTTCAACCACTCATCGTCGCTGCAGACCGACACCCAGTATCTGGAATCGATCAAGGACGACGACAACTATTTCCCCAGTCCGTCGCTGTTTGTCTATACGCTACCCAACATCGTAACGGGTGAGATAGCCATCAGGAACCACTATCATGGGGAGACCTCGTTCTTTATCCTCGCAGAGGAAGACGAGGCACAGATACAGCAGATACAGCAGGCTGCAAGCAGCGACCACACGACAGACAGCATGATAACAGGCTGGCTCGACTACGAGGACGAACAGAACTTTAAAGCCGACATATACATACTGGACACCAGAACATGAAGAAAGCACTGAAGTGGATGGGGATAGCGGTGCTGACACCCATTCTGCTATTCATCATACTCACCGCCATACTCTACCTGCCGCCCGTTCAGAACTGGGCGGTACAGAAGGTGACGGCCATCGCCTCAGAGAAGACGGGGATGGACATCACGGTAGAGCACGTGAGTCTGGAGTTCCCGCTCGACCTCGGCATCGAAGGGTTCAAGGCCATCAAGCCCAACGACTCGATTCCCCACCTTAACGACACCATTGCCGACGTGCAGAAACTCGTGGCCGACGTCAGACTGATACCACTATTCAGGAAACACGTCGTCATCGACGAACTGTCGCTCCATCAGGCCAAGATCAACACCAACGGCTTTATCAGCGACCTGCGCATCAAGGGTGAACTCGACGAGTTGCGGCTCTTCTCGAAAGGCATCGACCTCGACAAGGAGACGGTAGAAGTCAATGGTGCACGACTGGCTGACGCACGGCTCGACATCGCCTTATGCGACACTGCCGCTGCCGATACGACGACCTCGAAGACCAAATGGCGCATCAATGCCGACAGTCTCAGCATCTACCGCACGGGACTGACTCTACACCTGCCAGGCGACACACTGAACGTGAATGCGTGGTTGGGACATGCCGTAGCCCGAGAGGCCCACATCGACTTAGGCAAATCTGTATATAAGATAGCAAGCCTTGACTGGAACGACGGACGACTGGCCTATGACAACCGCCAGAAGCCCGAGACGGATGGCCTCGACGCCAACCACATCGCTCTCAGCGGCATCCGGTTGGGCATCGACTCCATCAGTTATACCCCATCAGGCACGTCGTTCTTTATCCGGCAGACAGCGCTGGCAGACAAGAGCGGACTGAAGATTACCGAACTGACGGGCGGCATCAACCTCGATTCCACCTACAACCACATCCGCATGCCGCTGATGACGCTGAAAACGCCCGACTCTAACATCATGCTCGATGCAGACTTGGACTTTAACGCTTTCGACGAGCAGAGGCCAGGCATCTTCAAGATGCGGCTGTTCGCTCAAGTGGGCAAACAGGACATCTTCAAGGTGGCGGGTAAACTGCCACAGAAATTCACAGAGCATTTCCCCAACAAGCCGCTCATCATCAGAGGATCGGCAGACGGGAACATGAACCATCTGGTTCTGACGAGCCTCAACATCGACCTTGCCACCTCTCTGCACGCCAATATCAAGGGAACACTTGACAACATAAGAGACTTCAGCCGACTTAAAGCCGACATACAGGTAGAAGCCCAGACCAAACAACTGAATTTCATAACCGCCCTCATCGATCCTAAGATGAGTAACATATACCGCATCCCCGATGGCATCACGCTCAACGGCAAACTGACAGCCAACGGAACCAACTACGGCACCAATATGACACTCACCGAGGGTGGTGGTAGCATCAAGATGGTTGGCAACGTCAAGATGCCTCTCAACGCCAAGGGATCGCTGGAGCCAAGTCTGATGTCGTACGATGCCGATATCGACATCAGGAACCTGAACCTGCACCACTTCCTGCCGAAAGACTCCATCCATGCCCTGACCGCCGACATCACGGCTTCGGGCTATGGCACTGACTTCTTCTCGCCCAAGAGTCGTCTCAATGCCGAAGCCAGCATCGACAAACTGCAATATGGCAGTTGGAATCTGGACAACATGATAGCCACCGTCATGCTTGCCAACGGTCACGGTGCATTCGATATCGTAGGTCACAACCAGATACTCGAAGGTTGCATTGGAGCCGACCTGTTGCTCAACACCAGCAAGATCGAGGGCACCGTCAGCGGTGACTTCACGAAGGCCGACCTCTATCAGATGCGCCTTGTAGGGAAACCCCTAACCATCGGCACCAACGGCAGTCTCAAGGTCTTCTCCGACATGAAGAATATACATTACGTCAGTGGACGGCTGAACGATGTCTATGTGAAGGATGCCCGTAAGACCTACAACCCTGGGGATGTAGGCATCCTACTGAAGACCAACCCCGACACGACCTACGCGAGGATCCAGAGTGGCGACTTCATCCTGAAACTCGATGCCAGAGGCGGCTATCAGAAATTGCTCAGCCAAGCCACCGTGCTCACCGATTCCGTCATGGGACAGTTCCACGACAATATCATCGACCAGCCCGCTATCAAGGCCCTGCTACCTGTCATGAGCCTCCACTTAGAGAGCAAGCGCGACAACCCTGTGGCCAACTTCCTGAGAGCTACGGGTACCGACTTCAAGGAAATGACGCTCGACCTCACCACGTCGCCAGAAACAGGCATCAACGGTAAGGGACATATCTTCTCGCTCAACTACGACAGTATCAGGATCGACACCATCCGACTAAGTCTGATACAGAGGGAAAACCGTTTGTCATATCAAGGACAGATATGTAACAACAAAAGGAATCCGCAGTTCGTCTTCAATGCCCTCATCGACGGCCATATCCATGAGCATGGGGCACTGGCAGGACTGCGCTATTACGACGATAAGGGGCGCATGGGCGTCCGCATAGGTGCCACAGCGGAGATGGAGAAAGACGGCTTGCGCCTCAGGCTCCTGCCCGACCGTCCTACACTGGGATACAAGGAGTTCAATCTGAACAAAGACAACTACATTTTCCTCGCCCGCAACCAGAAGATCCAAGCAAAGGTCGACCTCATTGCCGACGACAAGGCCGGTATGAAGATCTATACCGAGCATCAAGACTCGACGATGCGTCAGGATCTCACCCTCTCGCTCAATCAAGTCGATCTTGGCGAGATAACCTCAGTCATTCCCTATCTGCCCCGTATCACTGGTAAACTCAACGGCGACTACCATATCCTACAGGATCAGGAAGGCAAATTCTCTGTCGCTTCAGATATGGCCGTACGAAATATGACTTACGAGCACTCGCCCATCGGCAATATCAGCAGTGAGTTTGTCTATATGATGAAAGAAGACGATACGCATGCCATCGAGGCAAGACTGTTGCTCGACGACGAGGAGTTCGGACTGCTAAGCGGCTCCTACCAGAACGGAAAGGAAGGTCGTATCGATGCCACTTTCACGATGACACGTATGCCACTTGCCATCGTCAACGGATTTGTGCCCGACCAGATAGTGGGACTTGAGGGCTACGGTGATGGTACACTGACCATTCAAGGCACCACCCGTCACCCCGAGGTCAATGGTGAGATCTATGTGGATTCCGCTTATCTGGTGAGTACGCCTTACGGTGTCAAGATGCGTTTCGACAACGACCCTGTGCGCATTGTAGGCAGCCATCTGTTGTTGGAGAACTTCGGACTCTATGCGTATAATGATGAGCCCTTGAACCTCATGGGCGACATCGATTTCAGCGACACTGATCGTGTCAAGATCGATATGCGGATGAGAGCCCGTAATCTGCTGCTCATCAATTCCAAGCAGGAGCCCAAGTCGGTAGCCTTCGGCAAAGCCTTCGTCAATTTCTTCGCCCGTCTGCAAGGCCCATTAGAAGAGATGAGGATGCGAGGCAGGCTCGACGTGCTCGGCAACACCGACATGACCTATATCCTGCTCGACTCCCCGCTATCGACAGATAACCGGCTGAACGAACTGGTGAAGTTTACCGACTTCAACGACTCCACGCAGACAGTCATCACCCGTCCTGCCCCCAACGGTCTGGATGTAGATCTCAATATCAGTGTATCCCAAGGTGCACACATCGTCTGCGACCTCAATGTAGATCAGACCAACTACATTGACCTCTTGGGCGGAGGCGACCTTAGAATGAGATACACCTCAGAAGGCATCAATCTGACAGGACGCTACACGCTCTCAAACGGAGAAATGAAATATTCGCTGCCAGTAATACCGCTGAAGACCTTCACCATCAAGGACGGCAGTTATGTGGAGTTTACAGGCGACCCGATGAACCCCAAACTGAACATCACAGCGACAGAACAAGTAAAGGCGACGGTCAGCAACGAGAGCGGTATTGGGCGCTCAGTGCTCTTCAACTGCGGTGTCGTCATCACCAAGACCCTCAACGACATGGGACTCGAGTTTATCATCGAATCGCCCGAGGACAATGAGATCAGCGCTGAACTCACAACGATGTCGGTAGAGGAACGCGGAAAGTTGGCAGTAGGTATGCTTACCACAGGCATGTATCTCGCCAGTGGAGGCACAGGCACGTTCTCGATGAACTCCGCTTTGAGTTCGTTCCTGCAGAGTGAGATTAACAGCATTGCAGGTTCAGCCCTGAAGACGCTCGACCTCAGTGTAGGTGTGGATAACAGTATGGACGCCACAGGTAGCAGTCATACCGACTATTCCTTCAAGTTTGCCAAGCGTTTCCTCAACAACCGTCTGAAGGTTCAGATCGGCGGAAAGGTATCTACAGGTGAAAACAACCTGCAAGGACAGAAGCAATCGTTCTTCGACAACGTGACGATGGAGTATCGTCTGAACCAGGATGCTACCCAATACGTAAAATTGTTCTATACCCAGAACGCTTACGACTGGCTCGACGGCTATACCAGCGAATATGGCGGCGGTTTTATCTGGCGACGTAAGTTGAGTAACTTCTGGGACATCTTCCGTTTCTGGCGGAAGGAGCCACAACCCGTTTTGCGTCCTATGCAATCCAATATGCCGGCCACGCGGCGCGACAGCGTAAGGACTGACAGTTTAATCATTAAAAAGGAAAATGAAGAAAGAAGATAAACGGCTCATACACCTGATGCTATTGGCTTCTGCCATCTACCTTCTCTCATCCTGTTCGATGACAAAGGGGATTCCAGAAGACGATCAGCTCTTCACGGGACTCACGAAGATAGCCTATGCCGATGATCCGAAATACGAGGACAAGACCTATAAGGACCATCTGGCTGCCACCAAGGCAGAGTTGGAAGCAGCGCTTGCTACCCAGCCTAACGGTTCACTCTTCGGCAGCAGTTATTATACCGTTCCCTGGTCGTGGCATCTGTGGGTGTATAACAAATATGCAGGAAAAGAGTCGGGATTCGCCAAATGGATGGTGAAATCGTTTGGTAAGCCACCCGTTCTGATGAGTAAGGTAAACCCGGCCCTTCGCGCCTCTGTGGCTCGCTCTGTGTTGCAGAACAATGGTTACTTTCGGGGTAATGTCACTTATGAGAAAGTACCTCAGAAGAACCCCAAGAAATGTAAGATTGGCTATACCATACAGTTTGACTCACTCTATACCCTCGACACGGTGGCGTATGTGAATTTCCCCAAGGACATGCAGACACTCATCGACTCTACCAGACAGGAACAACTTATCAAACCGGGAAAGCCTTTCAGCATCGCCTCACTCGACGGAGAACGGACACGCATCAACAATCTGTTCCGCAACAACGGCTACTATTATTACAATACCAACTATGCCTCTTATCTGGCCGACACCTTCGCTATTGAGAACAAAGCGCAACTCCGATTCCAGCTCGCCAACGGTCTGCCTGGCGATGTGTGCAAGAAATGGTATATCGGACATATCGACGTCCAGTTCCGCAAGACCGCACGCGAACAACTCAAAGACTCCATCAAGCGCCGGCATCTGACTATCCACTATAACGGCAAGAGTTCGCCCATCCGTCCGAATGTGGTACTCAGAGACCTGCAGTTGCGTCCGCGTCAGGAGTTTAGTTATGAGAAATTCCAGGAGTCAACCAGCCGCATCAACAGCAATGGTGTTTTCAGCAGAACCGATTTCCAGTTTACGCCCCGTGAGGGAACCGACACCCTCGACCTGAGTCTTAACTGCGTCTTCGATAAACCCTATGACTTCTACATCGAAGGCAATTGGATAGGACGCACCAATGGACGATACGGTCCGCTGGCCAAAATCGGTTTCACCAAGCGCAACGCTTTCCGCGCTGGAGAAAAACTCGATATCAACCTGCACGGTGCTTACGAGTTTGCCAGTTCTGGAGGTTCTGATGCCAGTAACTATCAGTATGGTGCTGATGCTGCCATCGAGTTTCCCCGACTGCTGATACCCTTCTACAACACCAACCGCATACGTCGCGACAAGAACGGACGCCCTCTGCGCCGTCGATTCTATTCCACACCTACCACTTATGCGAAGATCTCGGCCGACATCATCCGTAGGCCGGAATACTATAAGATGCACATTGTATCGGGAGAATGGACCTATCGTTGGCAGACCTCAGAGACAAGCCGTCATGAGTTTTCACCCCTGACACTGAAATATCAGTTCATGAACAGCAGCACGGCCAAGTTTGACTCCATCCAAAACGAGAACATCTATCTGCAGCGTACGATGGGCGACTATTTCATTCCCAAGATGCGCTACACCTATATTTATACGAGTCCCATCAGACTGCGCAACCCCATCCGCTGGGAAACGACCATTTCGGAATCGGGCAATATTGTTTCGCTTATAGATGCAGCTTTCGGACGATCGTTCAATGAGAAAGGAAAAGAACTCTTCAAGAACCCGTATTCCCAGTTTTTCAAGCTGGAGACTGATTTTACGAAGACATGGTCAATCGGTACAGAGTCAAGTCTGGTGGGCCACATCAATGCTGGTGTGGTATTCAGCTACGGCAACAGTTTTGAGGCACCCTTCAGTGAAGAGTTCTATGTAGGAGGAGCCAACAGTATCCGTGCGTTCAGCATGAGAGACATCGGTCCAGGTGCTTTCTCGCTCAACCAATATGGCGAAGTGGAAAAAGCCAAGCAAGCAGCCTATCTCTTGCGAAACGGCGATCTGAGACTCGTAGCAAACCTTGAGTACCGCGCCCCTCTCTTCGGCCGTCTGAAAGGAGCCATCTTCCTTGATGCTGGCAACGTATGGCGTCTCCGCAACTTGGAGATAGGTGATATCCAAGACTATATAGATGAGGGAATGGACGAAAAAACCGCTACCGAGAATTATAACAGAATCATGAAATGGATTGAGCCCATGAAGTTCAAGACCTCCCGATTCTTCGAAGACATTGCGCTCGGTACAGGTATCGGATTGCGTTACGACCTTGGATTCTTGGTGATTCGTCTCGACTGGGGTATTGCCCTCCACACGCCTTACGACACAGGGAAATCAGGATATTTCAACATCAATAGCTTCAAAGATGCGCAGGCGCTTCATTTCGCCATCGGTTACCCATTCTAATGTTAAGGCGCGTTAATCCGTCACTTAATAGAAATCTTTTTAGTACCTTTGCGGCAGTTTTATCAAAACTCTAATATAATTAGCTTATGAAACCAACTCTTTTCCTGCTTGCAGCAGGTATGGGCAGCCGTTATGGCGGTCTTAAACAGCTCGATGGTCTGGGTCCCAATGGTGAGACCATCATGGACTACAGTATCTATGATGCCATCGAGGCCGGATTCGGCAAAATCGTATGGGTTATCCGCAAGGACTTTGAGGAGCAGTTCCGTACACAGATTCTCTCGAAATATGAAGGTAAGGTGAAGTGCGAACTCTGTTTCCAGGCACTCGACGCTCTGCCCGAGGGATTCAGTGTTCCAGAGGGTCGTCAGAAGCCTTGGGGCACAAACCATGCAGTGCTCATGGGCAAGGACGTGATTAAGGAGCCGTTCTGCGTCATCAACTGCGATGATTTCTACAACCGTGATGCCTTCATGGTGATCGGCAAGTATCTGGCCAACCTCCCCGAGGGTGCCAAGAACCAGTATGCAATGGTGGGCTTCCGTGTAGGCAACACCCTCTCTGAGAACGGCACAGTGGCTCGTGGTATCTGTTCAAAGAACGATAAAGGACATCTGACAACTGTCGTAGAGCGCACAGAGATTGTCCGTTGTGCTGCCGACGGTTCCAATGCAGGCGCTGCATCAGAGCCTATCCGCTATAAAGATGAAGACGGCAAGTGGGTTGAGGTGGCAGACAACACCCCTGTATCGATGAACATGTGGGGCTTCACCCCTGATTACTTCGAGTACTCTGAGGCTTATTTCAAGGAGTTCCTCTCTGACCCGAAGAACATGGAGAACCTGAAGGCTGAGTTCTTCATCCCCTTGATGGTGAACAAGCTCATCAACGAAGGAACGGCTACCGTTGAGGTGCTCGACACGACCTCTAAGTGGTTTGGCGTAACATACGCTGCAGACCGCGAAGCTACCGTTGCCCGCATTAAGCAGCTCGTGGATGAAGGAGTATATCCCAATAAACTATTTTAAATGAACATTGATATCTTGACAAGCGATCAGGTGGCCCAACTAAGCCACCTGATTTCAGATGCACAAAACATTATCATAACCTGTCACAAGAGTCCTGATGGTGATGCTATCGGCTCGTCACTGGGCTGGGCCGACTATCTGCACTCATTAGGCAAGGAGCCGACCATCATTGTCCCTGACCAGTATCCCGACTTCCTGCAGTGGTTGCCCAATACGGAGAAGATCGTTCGTTATGACAAACACCCAGAGAAGTGCGACTTGCTCTTCAAGATTGCCGACCTGGTGTTCTGCCTCGACTACAATGCGACCTCACGCGTTGATGAGATGGAACAGGCTCTCGTCAGCGCTCGCGCACCAAAGGTACTCATCGACCATCATCTGGATCCTTCAGTACCTGCTGCTTTGACCATCTCCTTCCCTGAACTCAGCAGCACCTGCGAACTGGTTTTCCGTATCGTATGGCAACTCGGAGGTTTTCAGCAACTCAACAAGCAGTTCGCAATCCCCATCTATTGTGGTATGATGACTGACACTGGTGGATTTCTCTACAACAGTACCCGTTCAGAGATATATTTCATCATTGGCGAACTGTTGACCAAGCATATCGACAAAGACAAAATCTACCGTAACGTCTATCATAATTACTCTGAAAACCGCATCCGGCTGATGGGCTTTGTACTGTATGAGAAGCTGGTCTATATGGCAGACTATCATGCAGCCTACTATACGCTTACGCGTGAAGAACTGCAACGTTTTCATTTCATCAAGGGCGATGCAGAAGGACTTGTCAACATTCCCCAGCAGATCAAGGGACTCAAACTGTCCATCTCACTGCGTGAAGATACAGAGAAAGGAAACATCATCTGGGTAAGCCTTCGTTCTGTAGATGATTTCCCTTGTAACCAGATGGCTGAGGAGTTCTTTAATGGTGGCGGACATCTCAATGCGTCGGGCGGACGACTCAATTGTTCGATGGAAGAAGCTATTGAGATTGTCAGAAAAGCCATCATCGCTTACGAAAACAAGTTAAAGTAGGCAAATTTGGACGCTATTTCCAAAATATTTCGTAATTTTGCACCGTCCAAAGAAATTACAGACAATGAAGAAAATATTATTCATCATGATTGCCGTTGCTGCCGTCTTGGCCAGCTGTAACAATTACGAGACATACGGCGATAAGAAGGAGAAGGAACGTAACGCCATCTCCCAGTATATCTCCAGCCATAATATTACGGTCATCTCTGAAGACCAGTTCAAGGCACAGGGCATGAAAACGGATGTCAGCAAAAACGAATTTGTCAAGTTCGACAAGAACGGTGTCTATATGCAGATTGTGCGTCCAGGTGTAGGCTCTGAACTGAAAGACAAAGAGAAGGCAAACATCGTATGTCGTTTCTCTGAGTTTGATATCATCGCGGATAGCATCACATTCCGTAATAACACGCCAACCTTTGCCAGTTGGCCTGATGTCATGTACGTATCGCGTTCAAGTAGCGTTTACACAGCCTCATTCCTTGGCGGCGTCATGTATAGTGTCTATTCAGCATCTGTTCCCGCTGGTTGGCTCGTACCGCTTACCTATATTAAGATAGGACGTCCGCAGTCAATGACAGAGGAGTGCGCAAAAGTACGTCTCATCGTTCCTCACACTCAGGGGCACGCCAATGCATCCAGTAACGTAAAGCCCTATTATTACGAAATCACCTACGAAAAGGAAGCATAACGATTTTTATATTTTTCACATGACACTCATTAAATCAATCTCCGGTATCCGCGGAACTATTGGTGGACCTACCGGCGACACGCTGAATCCCCTTGACATTGTGAAATTCACAACGGCGTATGCCAAGTTCATTGGGAACCAGAAACATCAGAAAGGCGATATCAGTGACAAGAAGCCACTGATTGTTGTTGGTCGTGACGGCCGTATCTCAGGACCAATGGTCCGCAATGTGGTGGTAGGTACCCTCATGGGTATGGGCTACGACGTCATTGATATCGGTTTTGCAACAACCCCCACAACAGAACTGGCAGTACGCATGGCTGGTGCCGATGGCGGCATCATCATTACAGCTTCACATAATCCACGCCAGTGGAACGCTCTGAAACTTCTCAACAGCGAGGGAGAGTTCCTAACTGCAGCAGACGGTAACGAGGTGCTCCGCATGGCAGAGAAAGAAGATTTCCAGTATGCAGAAGTTGACAAACTCGGAACCTGTACCATTGACGAAAGTTATAATCAGCGCCATATCGACTCTGTGCTTCAGCTGAAGCTTGTGGATCTTGAGGCTATCAGGAAACGTAAGTTCCGTGTATGTGCTGATACCATCAATTCTGTTGGCGGTATCATCCTTCCCGAGTTCTTCAAGCAGCTTGGTGTTGAATTCGAGATCCTCAATGGTGAGTGCACAGGCGACTTTGCTCACAACCCAGAGCCTCTGGAGAAGAACCTCCAAGGCATTATGGATAAGATGAAGAAAGGCGGTTTCGACCTCGGTATCGTAGTAGATCCAGACGTTGATCGTCTTGCTTTCATCTGCGAGGACGGTGTGATGTTTGGTGAGGAATACACCCTCGTCAGCGTGGCCGACTACGTCTTGAGCCACACACCAGGAAACACTGTTTCCAACCTCAGTAGTACCCGTGCCCTCCGCGATGTAACTCAGAATCATGGTGGACAGTACACTGCAGCAGCCGTTGGCGAAGTCAATGTCACCACGAAGATGAAGGAAGTTAATGCCGTGATTGGCGGCGAAGGTAATGGTGGAGTAATCTACCCAGAGAGCCACTATGGTCGTGACGCCCTCGTAGGTATCGCCCTGTTCCTGTCATCTCTCGCACAGAAAGGATGCACTGCCAGTGAGCTTCGCGCCACTTTCCCCAGCTATCAGATTGCCAAGAACCGCATCGATCTCACACCAGAGACAGATGTCGATGCCATCCTCGTCAAGGTGAAAGAGATGTTCGCTCAAGACAATAGTGCACAAGTCAATGATATCGACGGTGTGAAGATTGACTTCCCCGATCGCTGGGTTCATCTGAGGAAGTCGAATACCGAACCGATTATCCGCGTTTATAGTGAGGCGCAGACAATGGAAAAGGCCGACGAACTGGGCAAGCAACTCATGCAAGTCGTTTACAAAATGCAATAACAGCAAAAGAGAGTCCCTACTGAGACTCTCTTTTTTATTTCCAACATTTTTCTGGTGAACTTACTTTTTAGACACCATCCTCATTGCTTGCTTCCTCTGCGGGGAGGTTTCCCGTTGTGTCCATCTGATCGTCGCGACGGATAGAGACATCACCGAAATTGCTGATAGTCATCACAATCGGGATATACTCATCAGTCTGAGGATGACTCACACTACCTGCCAATACGAGATGATTACCGTCAACCTTATCGAAAACTATTCCCTCGAGAATACCCGTATGGCGATAATCATCATCGAGTTGTTCATTAAAACTGGTCTTGGTGAAAGAACGACTGAAGAACACACTACCGTCGGAACGAAGCACACGCACCGTGATCGTGTTATCGACAAATTTCTGCCCGTTCTCATCCGTCACCATCGGAAGAGTATCATTAGCCACCCTATTAATAGCCACTTGATAATCCCTATCCAACCACTTCACATCAGTGACCTGATTATAAGGTTGCATGGATACCGGACCTTGTGGCGCAGGCGTCTCCACAGGTTTCACGATGATATCTTCTGTCTGTTTTTTCTTACCACAACTTGCGACAAGTAATGCCATCATGATGACGGCCAAAAACTGAATTCTTTTCATTTGTCTTATTCGATTTGAGTGCAAAGGTAAGCATTTATTTCTATTTAGAAGAAAAAAACTCAAAAAAAAGCCCGTCTCCAAAGAAACGGGCCAGCAACTTTCCATTATCTATACTAACTATTTATTAACTATTTCTTGTCCTTATGGTGATGACGGGGACCGCGCCCACCGTGCTTTTTCATGTCATCCTGATACGCTTTATACTGATCGGCATTCATGATTTTCTGCAACTCTGCGTCATAAGCCTTGCGGTTGGCCTCGCGCTCCTTACGCATCTTCTCAAACTCCTCGCGGTTCTTCTCTCGCTGAGGTGTAGCACCCGTATTGGCATCCGGCTTCTCACCTGGTTTCATACCATGATGACGACCATGATGACCATGACGACCACGAGGTCCACCTATCTTATCAGCATACTTGGTGTTGAGTTCCAACAGTTGAGCGGCCTGCTTATCATCGAGCTTGTACTTCTCGACAACACGATCCGTACGATGCTTGATCATCTCTGTCTTGTCAGGGCGCTTACATTCACAACACTTCTTTTCCTGATTATCCTGTGCGAAAGCGGCCGAGCTCATCATCACGGCAGCAATCATTGCTATTACCATCTTTTTCATATCTTTCCTGTTATTTAAAAATGTTAGACTTCATGTTACTTTATCTCAGTTGCAACTGTCTATTTGACGGAATTAAGGCATAAAAGTTTAACCAATAGACAAAAATTCTTATGAACTTTCAGCGAATTGGCTTTTTTTTACTATCTTTGCCGACAAATTATCAGCAAACGGGAAGTTAGTTTTTTACACGAATGAAGAATTTCAAGTTATTCATCATTGGCATCGCCCTTTTCATCCTTCTGGCCATCAGTCTTCTGATGTGCAACAGCCAGGTGGAGCACGAAGATGCGAGTACCCCGACAACGGCTCAGGGTCTCGACACCATACCTATGCTGATCACGCAGGTACAGCGCTGTGCCAGACTCTATACCGCTGAGTATCGTGTGCATAAGATCCTGACCCACGATGATGTGGTGCGCCTGAAAGGATCTCTTCTAAAACATTCCTTCAACATCAAGATGCCATTGGGCGATCGCAAGATTGCCATTCCGATGGATGCGAAACTGAAGGCTTACATCGACTTCAGCGAATTTTCGGAAAGCAATATCGAGCGCCATGGCGAGAAGATAACCATCATCCTTCCCGACCCTAAGGTGACGATGACCAGTTCTAAGATTGACCAGAAAAACGTCAAGGAGTATATCGGGCTGACGCGATCCCACTTCACTGATGCAGAACTTGCCTCTTATCAACAGCAAGGGCGCGAAGCCATTATCGCCAGCATTCCAGAACTCGGCATGATAGAGACGGCACAAGCCAATGCTGCTAAGGTGCTGGTTCCGATGCTGAAGGAGATGGGCTATCAGGAAGCAGATATCACCATTGCCTTCCGTAAGCATTACGATACTGCAGACCTGATGAAATTACTGAAAACGGAGGATTAAGCATGAATAAATTAAAAATAGGTATAGGAGCAGTCATCGCCGTATTACTCTTGCTGGTATTTCTCTGGATCAGATCTGCCACAAAAGGCGATCATCTGGATTTCGGAACAGATAACGAAATCGACGTCACGCCTACACAGATTACGAGCATCAAGGCCATCGGTGAATGGGAATTTCTCTCTATCAGTGCCGAGGAACTGGTTGACACCTTGCGCAAGGGCATATTCTCCAACGATGAGTTGGCCCGCATCTACTACGGTACTCTCAGACTAGGCGTGAACATGCATCAGGCGCGTCCGGGATGGATCAAGACAACAGGCGATTCCGTAACAGTAACTTTACCCAAGATAGGACTGCTCGATAAAGATTTTATCGACGAGGCCCGTACGAAGTCGTTTTATGAAAGTGGCAAGTGGAGCACCTCCGATCGTGAGGCCATGTATCGTAAAGCCCACCGCCAGATGATGCGCCACTGCCTGACGAAAGAAAACCTTCAGGCTGCAGAAGCCAATGGACGCGAGCAGTTTGAGCGTATGATGCAAGCTATGGGGTTCGCTCACGTAAACATCATTTTTGAACATTGAACCAAGAACATAAATGAATACATTCAACGAGATTCTAACTGAGGTAAGTGGTTTCCTGTGGGGATGGCCGATGATCATCCTGCTATTAGGAACCCACCTGTTTCTGACCATCCGTCTGAGGTTTCCTCAAAGGCATATCCTGAAAGCCATCCGACTGTCAGTACAGAAGGATCCCGATGCCACAGGCGACGTATCACAATTCGGCTCCTTAGCGACAGCATTGGCAGCCACTATCGGCACAGGCAATATTATCGGTGTAGCCACAGCCATTGCCCTCGGCGGTCCTGGTGCCGTCCTCTGGTGTTGGCTCACTGGTGTGTTTGGTATCTCCACGAAATATGCAGAAGGTCTGCTGGCTATCAAGTACCGCGTGCAGACTGCCGACGGCAAGATGCTCGGAGGCCCGATGTATGCTTTGGAACGTGGTCTCGGCTGGAAATGGCTCGCCATCCTCTTCGCACTCTTCACGGCGCTCGCAGCATTCGGCATCGGTAATACGGTTCAGGCTAACGCCATTGCTACCGTAGCCTATGAGTCGTATGGCATCTCACCCTATATCACTGGCGCTTTCGTCTGCCTGCTCACGTGTGCTGTCGTGCTTGGTGGCGTCAAGACGATATCTCGTGTGTGTAGCATGCTGGTACCTTTGATGGCAGTCTTCTATGTCGTTGGCTGTATCTATATCCTCATTGTCAACGCAGCATACATCTGGCCTGCGCTGCAACTCATCTGTCATGCCGCCTTCTCCCCAGAGGCAGCAGGCGGCGGATTCGTGGGTTCCACTGTGATGATGGCAGCCCGTTTCGGCATCGCCCGAGGACTCTTCTCAAATGAGAGCGGTATGGGCTCTGCCCCCATTGTGGCTGCAGCGGCACAGACCCGTAACCCTGTTCGTCAGGCTCTTGTATCTTCAAGTGGCACCTTTTGGGATACTGTCGTCATCTGTGCGCTTACAGGACTGGTGATTGTGAGCAGCGTGCTGGCTTATCCTGATATCGATTTCTCGGATGGTGCCACACTGACGAAGGATGCTTTCGCCAAGATTCCCGTCGTAGGGCGCCCCTTGCTGACTTTCGGTCTGCTCACCTTCGCTTTCTCTACGATTCTCGGCTGGTGTTACTACGGCGAACGGGCGGTGGAATACCTGAAGGGGAAATCGTGGGTAAAAGGCTATCGCGTACTTTTCATCATTGCCCTGTTCTTTGGTAGTATCATGAATCTGGCAATGGTATGGAATCTGGCCGACTGCATGAACGCCCTGATGACGATACCCAACCTGATATCACTACTATTCCTGAGTGGCATCATCGTTCACGAAACGCGCAAATACCTCTGGCGCGACAGACTCGACGAAGAAGACTAAGGAACCGCGATGATATCAACTACGGTTAGTGTTTTTCCCTTGACGCAGAAACGCACGTCATAGTCCATGAACGGCATCCCGTAGATGCGCTCAGGATCGTTCTGGTATCGTGGTCGTGGATCTTGTGCCAGTACCGCCTTCAAGGCAGGAAGTGCTTCGTCAGGCAACAGTTGGGCTAACGGCTCTGGCAGTTCCACCTCAAGCGGTTCCCATGTCGTCTGATCCACAAATCCGCTCTTAGCCTCAGGATGAGCATCAGCATACACGACATACGGCTTCACATCGTAGATGGGAGTACCGTCCATCAGGTCGGCCCCAAGCACCTCGATAACTGGTCCCAGATGGGGGTCTTTAATGATACGGCTCAGACGCACGCACGAGAGTCCGAGACGATTCGGACGGAAAGGCGATCGCGTAGCGAATACCCCCATGCGACGGTTCCCGCCTAAGCGTGGCGGACGCACGGTAAGACTCTTGCCGTCGGCACTGCCGCCCTTGGCCTCCGAGAACTCCCAGATGAGCCACAGATACTCAAAATCCTCCATCCCGCGCACGGCATCTTCGTGCCTGTAAGGTGGTTCAAAAACAATCCGCCCCGTCAGTTCACTGGCGAGTCCACTCTGTCTTGGAATCCCGAATTTAGACTTCAAAGGCGAGTGGAAATATGCTATCGGTTGTATCTCCATGATGTGCGAAATTACAATTTAATTGTCAAATCACAAAATAAATGGGAAAAAATTTTTATTTTCTATATTTATTTTGTATTTTTGCCGAGAAATAACCATCGGAACCTAAGATGAAAGCATATAGGAGACTCCTTTTGACGGTCGCTATGCTGTTGACTGTTTTCCCAGTTCGGGCAGAAGACTATTCGCAAGATAAGACCTATCTTAACTTGCGAGAAGCGATGCATAATGCCTTCAACAATAACGACAGCGCCGCATTCTTCCCTGCACTTCAGAATTTTGAGGATTACCTTTTAGAGAAAGGCGACTTGCACAGTTACTACACCCAGCGGTGTAA
Organism: uncultured Prevotella sp.; assembly: GCA_900315035.1. Classification (GTDB taxonomy): domain Bacteria; phylum Bacteroidota; class Bacteroidia; order Bacteroidales; family Bacteroidaceae; genus Prevotella. The sequence goes on along the minus strand of OMXO01000004.1, from coordinate 8,277 downwards.
TGAGATTGTCTTTCTGATGAACCGTCAGAAAATCGTCGAGGCTTACAAGCGCGCCAGCGATCTCTCAAAGGAGTTGCGCGAGAAGAAAGTAGATAAGGAGATGTATATGGCGGTGAACATGCTGGGCCATATTAACCGTTACTGCGGCAACAAAGAGGAAGCCAAGAAAAACTGGTTCGAGGTGATTCAGATGATGGAGAAGGAAGGTTATTACGCTAATATGCCTCCGATCTATATGAACATTGTCAATGTGGAACTCGACGATAGTCCAGAGGAAGCCGACAGTCTGCTGGAGATTGCCAAGGGCATTGCTCTAAAACATGCGCCAGAGCGCGTGTTCGACATCGAGACGCGTCAGTCGCTGAGTTATTACTACCGAGGCGATATGGAGAAATTCGCGCAGGGATACAAGGCTTACCAGGAAGGGGTGGCCAAAGGGCTCACGTCTGTTCACGGACGCAGTATGGATGTCTTTAACCTAGCCTATCAGGGCCGTATCGACGAGGCTGTCAAGAAAGCCCGTGAAGAACTGGGCGATGAGGGTGGAGAGGCTATCGCACTAATCTATGCCAATGCCGGCAAATGGAAAGAGGCTTACGAGGCCCAGAAACAAGAGGCGGCTGCCAGCGACTCCATCGACAATGTGGTGCTCACCAACAGCATGATGCGTATTCGCGACGAACTGAGACTCTACGACGTAGAGCGCAAAGCCAGCAAGAACAAGATGATACTGCTGACAGTCGTCACCATTCTGCTCGCTCTTCTCGTTGCCCTGCTGTTCTACACCGTCATGTCGCGTCGTCGCCACATGAAGCAACTGAAACGCGCCTACAATCATGCGCTGGAGTCCGACAAGATCAAGACTGCCTTCATCCAGAACATCAGCCACGAGGTGCGCACCCCACTCAACATTATCAGCGGCTTTGCACAAGTCATTGCCGAACCCGAACTTGTCAATAGTATTGAGGAGCGCAAGGATATAGCAGCCATGATGCAGAAGAACACCCGTCAGATTACATCACTCATCGACGAGATGCTCGCCTTAGCCATGAACGAAGCACAGGAGAGTGTCAACAAGAACGATCATGTGGAAATAAACGACCTGATGCGCGACCTGTTGCAGGAGAATCAGGGCAACGTCAATAAAGATACGCGTCTGGATTTCCAGACCACCCTATCCGACGATTTCAAGATTCTGACCAACGAGAGTCTGTTGAAGAGCATTCTCAATGCCCTGCTCGACAATGCCATCAAGAATACCACTAACGGCCAGATCGTCATCAAGGCTGACATAGACGATGAGCAAATGTTAACCCTCGCTGTCGAGGATACGGGTTGTGGTATCCCTGCTGCAGAGGCAGAGCATATCTTCGAGCGCTTCGTCAAACTCGACACGTTCAAGGAAGGCATTGGTCTGGGCCTGCCGCTCTGCCGCACGTTGGCTGATAAACTTGGTGGCAGCGTCAAACTCGATACCACCTATCAGAAAGGTGCCCGATTTATTGTGAGATTACCCATTGAATAAACCTACCAATATGAGAAAATTACTTGTGATGGCACTCGCCAGTCTGCTGACTGTTGGGTGCTTTGCCGCTCAGAAGACAGATGAGTTTACCACGAAGAGTGGCAAGAAAGTGAAGATCACGTGCATTAAGCACGCCAGTATGCAAATCAACTATAACGGTGTAGAGATTCAGGTCGATCCCGTTGGTATGTGGCTGAAACCAGAGACCGATTATGCCACCTTCCCTAAGGCCAACATCATCCTTATCACCCACGAGCACAAAGACCACTTCGACCGTGAAGCCATCCATGCGCTGCGCACGCCAGCGACCTCGATCTACGTCAATCAGGCAGTCTTCGGACATTTCAAGAACGGACTCGTGATGAAGAATGGCGACAAGGTGCAATATGCCGAAGATATCACCATCGAGGCTGTGCCTGCCTATAACACCACAACTGGACGCGAGCAGTTCCACCCCAAAGGTCGCGACAACGGCTACATCCTGACCCTCGACGGTCTGCGTATCTATATCGCTGGTGATACGGAGGATATTCCCGAGATGGCCGACCTGAAGGATATCGACATCGCTTTCCTGCCCTGTAACCAGCCATACACGATGACGATCGACCAGGTAGTAAAGGCCGCCAAGATCATCAAGCCGAAAGTGCTTTTCCCCTATCATTATAACGATACGCCCGTCAACAAGATCACGATGCAGCTTTATAAGGAAGGCATTAAGGTTATCATCAGAGATTACCAATAAGAAAAAAAAACAAACCCCGCCAAGCTTGGCGGGGTTTCTATTTTCTATCCGAGATATTTCATCAGGATACGCGCATGGCCGCTGTCGTGCAGTTTGGCGATGCTCTTCTCACGGATCTGGCGCACGCGCTCACGTGTCAGTCCCATCTCCGCTCCAATCTCCTCGAGTCCACGCTCCTGACAGCCGATGCCGAAGCACTCACGTACGATCTTCAGTTCACGGTCTTTCAGCACACTGCGCAACACATTCTCCAGATCAGAAGTCAGCGACTCATAATCCACCTGCTTATCCGTGCGCGAATCGTCGCCCGAACTCAGCATGTCGGCCATTGAGTTATCATCATCTTCTCCAAACGGAGCATCAATACTCATGTGATGGCTGTCGGCTTTGGCCGTCTGTTCGATTTTTGCCTCGTCAATCTGAGTCAGTTCAGCCAGCTCTGTCACAGAGGGGCGGCGCTGATGAATCTGCTCGAAACGGTTTATCTCCTGATTAATCTTGCTCAGGGCTCCACTTTGGTTCAGCGGCAGGCGCACGATACGGCTCTGCTCTGCGATAGCCTGCAGAATGCTCTGGCGAATCCACCATACGGCATAAGAGATAAATTTGAATCCACGCGTCTCGTCGAATTTCTCAGCAGCCTTCACCAATCCGATATTACCCTCATCGATCAGGTCGGTCAGTGTCAGACCCTGATGCTGATACTGCTTGGCAACGGATACCACGAAACGGAGGTTGGCTGTCACCAAGCGCTCCTTAGCTCGTTCTCCTTCTGGACCACCCTTACGGATGGCCTGTGCCAATTCAATCTCCTCATCAATAGTCACGAGTGGCTGACGACCAATCTCTACGAGGTACTTGTCAAGTGCTTCACTCGATCGATTGGTAATACTTTTTTGAATCTTTAATTGCCTCATTTTTTGTCTTGTTACTCTGAAAAAGTGTGCAAAAGTACAAAAAATATCGATTCGTTGTAACTTTTGCACACTCGTTTTAAGAGTAATTAACCAATTTCTTAGTCTATATCAACGTTCTATCATTTCTATTTTGGCATCGCCCGGCTTAAACAGTTTTCCCTTACAGGTCGTCTTGTCATCGGCCTTATAGGCCTTGAAGTCTATCTGGTTCCAGTCGATCTCGTCTGTCCTTTGCGCCAGCGGTGCGTGAGGTATCAGGGAGCCGTCTTTCACGAGGATGACAGCAGGAATCTTGCCCGCTTTGATGGTCTGATAACCACCCTCATACACCTGACCGCCCTGATAGTCGATCCACTTGCCCTTAGGCAGATAGACCGTCCGTTCCTTCACGCTTTCCATCAGAGGAGCCACTAGCATCTGCTCTCCGAACATATACTCATCTTCTACCAGCCAGGCACCCGGATCCTGCGGGAACTCCACCAGCAGGGCCCTCACCATCGGCAATCCGCGCTCCGAACAGTCCTTGGCTTGTGCATACACATACGGCATCAGTTTGTATTTCATCTCTGCACACTCACGGAAAGCCTCTGTGAACGACTCTGAGATGAGCCAGGGTTCTGTGGGAGGTGCTCCGTGGGCTCTCGTGTGCGAGCTGAGGAATCCGAAGGGTAGCCATCTGCGATAGATATCCTCGGGTGAGGCGGTGACGAATCCACCCATATCATGGCTCCAGAACGAGAATCCACTCAGGCCGAAACTCAGTCCTCCGCGCAGGTCGCCCAGCAGTCCGGTGTTGGTCGTAGCCGCATCACCGCCCCAGTGCAGGGCATAGCGCTGAGAGCCAGCCCAGGCAGAGCGCGCCCAGATGATACCCTCGCCAGGATGATTCTTCTCGACCACCTCCCAGAGCGCCTTGTTATAGCGCAGCGGATAGAGGTTGTGCTCGTAGAGTCCGCCCTTGCCGCTATGATAGAAACCGTTATAGGGGGCTGCCTCACCAAAGTCACACTTGATGGTGCTCACGCCCTGTTTCATCAGTCCCTCTATCTTCTGCTGATACCAGCCTACGGTCTCTGGATTCGAGAAATCGAGGATGGCGTCTTCCACTGGCATGCCGCCTGTGGCGTTCCTTACGTGCATACCTTTCTCTATAATCTCTGGGAAGAAGCGGTTCTTGGGCGTAAAGTAAGGCAGTTGCCACAGACAGGTGTGGAACCCGTCTTTCGACAGTTGTTTCAGCATCTTCACGGGATCCTTGAAACGGTCTTTGGCAAACTGATAGTCGCACTGCCAATCTACCCCAAACCAGCCTGTGTCGAAGTGGATCACGTCGCTCGGAATCCTGTGTGCCCGCAGTTGGCGCGCAATCTCCAGTCCCTCTTCCTGCGAGAAGTAGGTGATACGGCTCATCCATGTGCCGAAGCTCCACAAGGGAAGCATCGGACTCTTACCCGTGATGTTCGTATATTCATCGAGGATATCCTTCGGCTCACCTAAGAATACGAAGAAGTCCATCTGTTCATCGGCCATGAACAGGCGGTCTGCACCGATGTAAGAAGCCCCGAAGTCGCAGGTCACGGGTGCCGATGTGTGCATGAAGATACCATAGCCACGATTCGAGAAGAAGAAAGGCACGGGCTTATACTGGCCGTCGGTCTCTGGGCCCTGAGGGTCTGTCACAGAGAGATGCACCTTCTGCCCTACCTTATTCAGTGAGGTGAACGACTCGCCACAGCCGTAGATCCGCTCGCCTGGCGCCAAGGTCAAGACGGGGTTGATGCTTCTGGAATTGTCTGAGCCGCGCTTGATAAAGGAGAAGGGCAGCAGTTTCACCTGACTGGAGTCGTTGTCGATGTTATGGCGCGTCTGCGTCAGGATTTTGCCTTTGGCGTCTTTGATGACGATGCGCCAGGGATAGCGCTTAATCTCGATGCTGCCGTAGGGCGATGCATACGATATCGTCTTCCCATCATCCGTCGAGCGCCAGCTCGCCCCCTTGCCCTTAGCCTTGAAGGCATCACAGAACATCACGTCGTCCCGATCCTGCTCCTTCGGCATGACGGGTGTTGTCAGCATCCTGATGCGGGCCGTCCTTGGCGATACGAAGTCGATCTTGATGCGCAGTTTGGGGTCGTTCTCATAGGCTGCATCAGGAAAGTCGAGCATCTGCATCCTCACGGGCCAGTAGCCGTTCAGGTTGAACGCCTGTCGCGGACTCATCCGATAGCGTTTCCACTGCACCAGTCCTTCACCCTCGGCAGCATTGAAACTCACCAGCGAATCGGCCAGGAAATACGTGTTCGACAGGTCGTAGAAGTCTGTCGATACATCCTTTTGCATCGCCTGCAGGTACTGGACACCTGCGTTTGTCTGAATCTGTGCCTGGGCCGTCGTCATGCAGCCGAGCACCATCATACCACATAATAGTTTTTTCATATCTTGATGACTATTTTTGAACGTTATACTCGATGACATCTGGCAGCAGCGTAGCCGACTTGGCCGTGATAGAGCCGTTACCCTTCACCACCACCATGCACTTGCCGAAGAAGGCCTTGCGCTGAGGCGCCTTGAAGTTCTCCATCGAGGTCTGGCAGCCGTTATCCGTTCCGATGATACCGCCGTCGCCCTCACTGATGAAGTAGATCTGGTCTTCGGCCCACGGACAGAGGTTACCGTCCTTATCGACCACCTCGGCGGTGATAAACGTCGTCTCCTTACCCTGATAATCCTTGCTCAGACGGATGCGGTAAGGTGCGCCAGCCGTCTTGATGGTCTGTTCGCAGACCGTCTTGCCGTCCTTCCGGCTGACGGCCTTCACCTCGCCCGGATCGAAAGTCACGCGCCAACCCACATGATACTCCGTACACAGCGGATCGTCCTTGGCAGTCGTCTTCTTCTTCACACCCTGGCTCACACCGTTGATAAACAGTTCCACCTCGTCGGCATGGTTAAAGTAGCACCACATGTCGATATAGTCGCCAGGCACCCAGTTCCAGTGCGGGAAGAGGTGCAGCATCGGCTTCTCTGTCCACTCACTCTGGTACATATAGTAAGAGTCTTTCGGGAAGCCTGCCAGGTCGATGATGCCGAAGTAGCTCGAACGGGCGGGAAATCCGTATGGCGTAGGCTCTCCGATATAGTCGAAGCCTGTCCAGATAAACTGTCCGCCCACATAGGGTGTATGCTTCACCACGTCCCACGTCTCCTCGTGTGTCGAACTCCACGAGGCGTGCATGTTGTCGTAGGCCGAGCACATGAAGGTGGGGTCGGTATAAGGCAGCCACCACTCCTTCGGCGCCACGAAGATCTGGTCTGAAGGCATCATATAGTAACCGCGTGTCTGCAGTGCACTGACGCTCTCCGAGAAGATAAACGGCTTGCCAGGGAAGTTCTGCGGCACATCCTTCACCCACTGGTGATGATAGTTGAAGCCGATCACGTCGATGGCCCCGCTCTTGAAGAGGTGATTGTTCGGACTCGGCTCGTTGCAGCCCGCCATGATGGGGCGCGACGTGTCGTAGCGCTTCACGATCTCTGCCAGATGCTGTGTCAGCAGCGACTGCACACTGAGTTCACCGTCTTTGGCCAGCGTCGAGGCGTCGTGGCCTGCGTTCAGTATCAGGTTCGCCTGCTCCAGCGTCAGCGTGTCGGCCTCTGCCGACGACCATTGCTCGAGCACCTCGTTGCCTATCGACCACATCAGTATCGAGGGGTGGTTGCGGTCGCGCAGGATGAGGTCTGAGAGGTCGCGCTCGTGCCACTCGTCGAAGAACCGGGCATAGTCGTTCTGCGTCTTCTTGCGCCGCCACATGTCGAAACTCTCGTCCATCACGATCAGTCCCATCGTGTCGCACATGTTCAGCAGTTCGGGCGCTGGCGGGTTGTGCGAACTGCGGATGGCGTTCACACCCATCGCCTTCAGCTTCGTCAGCTTGCGGTGCAGGGCATCCTCGTTAAGGGCAGCACCCAGACAGCCGAAGTCGTGATGCTCGCAGACACCGTTCAGCTTGAAGTTCTTGCCGTTGAGCCAGAAGCCCGTCTTCGCGTCAAACCTGAAACTGCGGAATCCCGTTGTCGTCTCGTAAGTGTCCACCGTCTTGCCGCCCACCTTTACCTCCGTGCGCACCTTATAAATGTTCGGCTGCTCACAGCTCCAGAGCATGGGTTTGCCGATGGTGATGCTCGACTTCAGGCCTTTCGACCGTCCTACGATCTTGCCGTCGGGGGCTATCAGTGTGTTCTCCACCTCGCCTTTGCCCTCGAGTGTCACCTCGATAGCCAGTTTGCCCTTACCCTTCTCCACTCGCGCACGGGCATAGACGCCCCAGTGGCCTATGTGCGTGTCAGCGGTCGTCGTGAGCCACACATGGCGGTAGATGCCACAACCGGAGTACCAGCGCGAGTTAGGCTGATCGCTGTTATCCACTTTCACAGCCACCACATTGTCGCCCACCTTCACATAGGGGGTGATATCATACTCGAAACTCGAATAGCCATAGGGACGGAAGCCCACCTTCTGACCGTTCACATAGACCGTCGAGTTCATATACACACCGTCGAACTCTATAAACACCTTCTCCACCTTGTCGAGCGCGAAGTGCTTACGATACCAGCCTGTGCCGCCAGGGAGCGCTCCCCCACCCGCACCACTGGGATGACCCACGTAGAAATCGCCCTCGATGGCCCAGTCGTGGGGCACGTCGAGCTGTCGCCAACTGCTGTCGTCATACTCGGCCTGGGCCATCTGCACCGAGTCGGCCAGCATAAATCGCCAGTCCTTGTCGAAATTCTGCCTCTCGCGAGCCGTTGCTGTCAGCCCCGTCAGGAGTGCAGCTACTAGTAGAAAAATCTTCCGAATCATTATTGTTAGTTATATGAGATTTATCTCTGCAAAATTACAAAAAATTTCCGACTTTACGTCATTTTTTTCTTCTTTTTTTTGCATAATCTGATCTTTTTTCCTACTTTTGCAGCAATTGACCAAACCTATATTACCTTAATTCCGCAACACTTTGATTTAACTTTATTTATAAGTTCCTGAGCAACAAAAAGTTGCTCAGGATTTTGCCATGTCAGATTTTTCACTTATCTTA
>OMXO01000062.1 GCA_900315035.1 uncultured Prevotella sp. | reverse complement strand
CCAGATACGACCATCGTTACGCAGCGACTCAGACATCAGCGTCAGCTTAGACTGCTTGTCGCCATGAACGGGGATACAGGTGGGGTGAATCTGAACGTATGATGGATTTGCAAAGTAAGCACCCTTGCGATAGCACTGAACAGCAGCGGTACAGTTACAACCCATAGCGTTAGTAGAGAGGAAATAAGTGTTACCATATCCACCAGTAGCGATAACGACTGCATTGGCGCTGAAGCGAACCAGCTTACCAGAGCAGAGATCCTTGGCGATGATACCACGAGCGCGACCATCAACAATGACCACATCCTCCATCTCATAACGGGTATAGAGCTTTACCTTACCAGCATTTACCTGACAACTCAGAGAGCTATAGGCACCCAGCAACAGCTGCTGACCAGTCTGACCCTTTGCATAGAATGTACGGCTTACCTGAGCACCACCGAAAGAACGGTTAGCCAGCATGCCACCATACTCACGAGCGAGAGTCACCATCGTTCTGATAGCACTTAGCAGCATTGATACCACCCTGAGCAGCGATAGAGTGAGCGCGACGGGGAGAGTCCTGAATGCACAGGTTAATCACATTGAAGCCCATCTCACCAAGAGAAGCAGCGGCTGATGCACCAGCCAGACCAGTACCAACGACAATCACATCGAGCTTCAGCTTGTTTTTGGGGTTAACCAAGCGCTGATGAGCCTTATATTCTTTCCATTTTTCAGGAACTGGACCTGCGGGAATCTTAGAATCTAATACTTTAGCCATAATCTAAAATTTTAAAAAGTTGATAATTAGCAGAGGCTCGGAGCGCACTTGAATGCGAAAGCCAGAATCACAACGAGGAAACCGAGCATCAGCAGCGTCGTATAGATAAAGCCAATGCACTTCCAGCGATTAAGCCAGATCTTACCACTCCAACCGAGGGTCTGAAGAGCTGACCAGAATCCATGAGTCAGATGGAACCAGATAGCTACGATCCAGACAATGTAGAGCACTACAAATACAGGATTAGAGAATGTCTCCTTAATCCATGCAAAACCGTCGGCCGGATCAATCTGCTGATAAGTACCGAGACCACTCCACGATGCCGGGATTGACCTGTGTAGCCACCTCGTAACGGTTGTCACCACGAGCCTTACGGTTCTGCGCAGTCAGAATGAAAGCGTAGACGATGTGAATCACTGCCAGAGCAGCCAGACCGAGTGTTGCTACGACAGCATACCAGTTGGCACCCAGGAATTCGCAAATCATGTTGTAACCTTCCTCTGAGAAGAGCGCTACCAAGTTCATGGCACAATGGAATGTCAGGAACAAGATAAGCGCAATACCCGTGACGGACATTACAACTTTTCTACCAATTGATGAATTGATTAACCACATAAGTTGTTGAATTTAAGTTATTTAAAAGTTATTTATTTTGAATTTTTTTTTTGCAAATTTAGGCCATCTTCTCTGCGTCAAATGGTTAACGCGTACCTTATTTTAGGTATTTCAGCATGACTTTAGAGTGCAAAGTTACTATAAAATTGTGAACTTTCAAAGTTTTTTGAGATAAAAATGCAGTCAAATTTCAAAATTTATGCTTACTTTTGCGGAAAAATAGTAAAACAAGTATGAAATTCAACTATGACGTGCTGATAATTGGAGGAGGTCACGCTGGCTGTGAGGCAGCTTGCGCAAGTGCCAATATGGGGGCCAAGACTTGTCTTATCACGATGGACATGAACAAGATTGCACAGATGTCGTGTAACCCAGCCATCGGTGGTATTGCCAAAGGGCAGATTGTCCGAGAGATTGATGCACTTGGCGGACAGATGGGACTGGTGACTGATGCCACCTCGATTCAGTTCCGCATGCTGAATGTAGGCAAAGGACCAGCTATGTGGAGTCCGCGTTCCCAATGCGACAGAGGAAAGTTTATCTGGGAGTGGCGCAGACATCTTGATGCGACAGAGAATCTCGATGTCTGGCAGGATCAGGCAGAAGAATTACTGGTGGAGAATCTGGCAGGAAACAGCGACACAAAAGTAAGAGCCATTGGGGTTCGTACGATCTGGGGCGCAGAACTGTATGCCAAGTGCATCGTTGTGACAGCCGGAACATTCCTCAATGGACTCATGCATATCGGACGAAAGATGGTACCAGGCGGACGAATAGCCGAACCTGCAGTAACTCACTTCACGGAAAGTATTACACGTCATGGAGTCAACTCCGCCAGAATGAAAACGGGTACACCTGTCCGAATTGACAAACGCTCCGTACATTTCGAGGACATGGAATTACAACCTGGGGAGAACCGAATGTATCAGTTCAGTTACATGAACAAGGCTGGTGCATTGAAACAACTACCCTGTTGGACCGTCAACACAAATGCTGAAGTACATGAAGTATTAAGAAGCGGACTGGCAGACTCACCACTATACAACGGACAGATTCAATCGATCGGTCCGCGTTATTGCCCATCCATAGAAACGAAATTAGTGACGTTCCCTGATCGGGAGAAACACCCACTATTTCTGGAACCAGAAGGCGAAGATACCAACGAGATGTACCTGAACGGCTTCTCATCTTCACTACCGATGGATGTGCAGATAGCAGCACTAAAGAAAATACCGGCCTTCAGAGACTTAAAAGTATATAGACCCGGCTATGCGATAGAGTACGATTTCTTCGACCCCACCCAATTGTCTCATTCGTTGGAATCGAAGATTATCTCAAATCTGTTCATGGCAGGTCAAGTGAATGGTACAACAGGTTATGAAGAAGCAGGAGGTCAAGGAACGCTGGCAGGTATCAATGCGGCATTAAAAGCCGGCTTGGATAGTGAACCATTCAAACCATTTATCCTCCATCGCGATGAAGCATATATCGGCGTTCTTATCGATGACTTGGTCACAAAAGGTGTAGATGAGCCATACCGAATGTTCACTTCGCGGGCAGAGTATCGCATCCTACTTCGTCAAGATGATGCAGATGCCAGACTGACAGAAAAGTCCTACGAACTCGGACTTGTTAAACGCGACCGTTATGAATGGTGGATGAAGAAGAAAGAGCATATCGAAGAAATCGAGACCTTTTGCCAGAACTTTGCGATCAAGCCCAAACTCATCAACTCTGCGTTGGAGGCCGTTGGCACTACCCCACTCCAATATGGTTGCAAGCTGATAGACTTGGTAAACCGTCCACAACTGAACCTTGCCAATCTTTCAGAGATGATACCGGCATTAAAAGAAGTATTGGAACGTCCATCGAACCGTCGAGAAGAAATTGCCGAAGCAGCCGAGATACGGATGAAATACAAAGGCTATATCGAACGCGAAAGAATGGTTGCGGAAAAAATGCACCGCCTGGAGAACATCAAGATCAAAGGGCACTTCAACTATGAGGAACTTCAAGGACTTTCGACAGAGTGCCGCCAGAAGTTGATGAAGATACAACCAGAGACTCTGGCCCAAGCCAGTAGAATCCCAGGCGTATCCCCAAGCGACATCAATGTGCTGTTAGTGCTCATGGGGCGCTGATGTTTCACGTGAAACAAATAACATTAAATACAATTTATAACTTACTGATTATGAATAATAAAGTACTGATTGACAATCTGCGTTCCATTCCAGATTTTCCCAAAAAGGGTATCAACTTCCGTGACGTAACGACCCTCTACAAAAATGGAGAGTGCGTAAAAATCATGCTCGATGAACTCGAGGCTCTCTACAAAGATAAAGGTATCACTAAGATCGTTGGAATTGAGAGCAGAGGTTTCGTGATGGCTTCTGCCCTTGCTGGCCGACTGGGTTGCGGCATCGTCTTAGCACGTAAGCCTGGTAAGCTTCCTTCAACAGTCATCAAAGAAAGCTTCTCAAAAGAATATGGTGTTGACACGATTGAAATGCATATCGACTCAATCGATGAAAACGATGTCGTTCTTATCCACGACGACCTCTTGGCCACAGGAGGTACTGCAAAAGCAGTCTATGATCTTGTCAAGCACTTCAACCCCAAGAAAGTCTATATGAACTTTATCATAGAACTCAAAGACGAAGGACTTCACGGAAGAGACGTTTTAAAGGACATTGACCTCACTACCCTCTTGGTTCTCTAATCAGGGAAGACTACTCCTACAAGAGAATAACACTATCGACTACCAAAAAGGTTCCACGTGAAACATTGTCGCGCGGAACCCCTTTATAATAAGGACATCAGAAGAATTGCAAATGACGAAGGAAGAAAACGAGAAGCGATTGACTTATCTGAAAAGCATAGTCAGCCGACTGCCAGAAAAGCCTGGTAGCTACCAATACTATGACGAGAACAAAACCATCATATATGTTGGAAAGGCTAAGAACCTGAAATCGAGAGTTTCGTCATACTTCCATGCAGAAGTGGATCGATTCAAGACGAAAGTGCTGGTGAGTAAAATCCACGATATCAGTTACACGGTGGTCAACTCCGAAGAAGACGCACTCCTGTTAGAAAATGCGCTGATTAAGAAATACAATCCTCGATATAATGTACTATTGAAAGATGGCAAAACCTATCCGTCAATCTGCATTACGAACGAGTTCTTCCCTCGTATCATCAGCACACGAAATATCGAGAAGAAATGGGGAACCTATTACGGCCCCTACTCTCATGTCGGAAGTATGAATGCAGTTCTTAAACTGATTAGGGAAATATACCATCCTCGTACCTGTAAGACACCCATGACAAAAGAGGGTGTTGAAAACGGGAAATATAAAGTCTGTCTCGATTATCATCTCAAAAAATGCCTCGGTCCTTGCATGGGAAAACAATCCTATGAAGACTATCAGAAGAACATTCTTCAAGCCAGAGAGATACTAAAAGGCAATACGCGCCAGGTGTTACGAGATCTGAAAGAAGAGATGCTCAAATTGGCCGACGCACTGCGTTTTGAGGAAGCCGAGGAAATCAGACAGAAATACGTCGCACTTGACGGGTTTGTTAGTTCGAGTGAGATTGTGAGCCACACCATCAATAATGTCGATGTATTCTCAATTACCTCCGACGAGAAGATGGCATATATCAATTATATTCACGTCTCAAATGGTGTCATCAACCAGAGCTTTACAATTGAATATAAAAAGAAACTGGAGGAGACAGATGAAGAACTGCTTCAGTTAGGTATCATAGAACTGAGACAGCGTTTCAAAAGCGATGCCAAAGAAATTATCGTACCAGAAATGGTAGATATCGAACTGGAAAATGTAACGTTTACAATACCCCAACGAGGTGATAAAAAAAAGCTGTTAGACCTGTCTATCTTGAACGGCAAACAGTATAAATTCGACCGTCTGAAACAAGCCGAAAAACTGAATCCAGAACAGAAACAAACACGGCTGATGAAAGAACTGCAGGACAAACTTCACCTGCCCAAATTACCCTATCATATCGAATGCTTCGACAACTCGAATATTTCTGGAACAGACGCAGTAGCTTCGTGCGTGGTATTCAAGGGTATGAAACCCAGCAAAAAGAACTATAAACATTTCAATATCAAAACCGTCGAAGGACCAGATGACTATGCTTCCATGAAGGAAGTCGTACATCGTCGTTACACGCGACTGAAAAACGAAGAACAACCCCTACCCGACCTCATTATCGCTGATGGCGGAAAGGGCCAAATGGAGGTGATCCGAGAGGTGATACAAGACGAACTGAATCTTAATATCCCCATAGCAGGACTGGCCAAGGACGATCGTCACAGAACCAATGAACTACTCTATGGTTTCCCACCCATACACGTTGCCTTGAAGACAGACTCAGAACTGTTTCACGTCCTAACTCATATACAAGACGAGGTACACCGCTTTGCCATCGAATTCCATCGAAACAAGCGTTCTAAGCGCGCTTTGCACTCCGAGCTTGACGACATCAAGGGCATTGGTCCCAAAACGCGTGACGAGCTTCTAAATGCCCTCAAAACGGTTAAAAAGATACGTGAAGCAGAACTGACAACCCTTTCCGACATCATTGGGCCCGCAAAAGCCAAAATCGTGTTCGAGTACTTTCAACCTCACGACGAGAAATGAGCCAGTATTAATCCAAAAAATTGCTAGCATTAATGGTAGCAATTATTCCCATTAGTGGGAATTTTTGTTGCCTAGTTAGGGAGCAAATTCTGGAGCGGTAACAAAAACGAAAATGACAATTATGACAGATGACAGTTTATGAAAATGAAAAAGCGAATCTGAGAAAATCTACGAATAGAATTCATTATATATATATAATATATATTATATATATATAATGGCTACTAATGAGTAATTTGGCGATTCAAAATCAATAACTGTCATTTGTCATAACTGTCATCGATATCATCAAAAACTATACAACTAATATTTGGTTGTTCAAACAATTTGTTGTAACTTTGCCGAAAAATCATAGAAGATGAGAGCGGTTATACAGAGAGTCACCAACGCCAGCGTTACCATTAACGGCCAGATAAAGAGTCAGATAGGCGCAGGATACCTAATCCTTCTTGGTGTCTGCAATGAGGACACGAGCGAGGATGTAGAATGGTTAGTCAAAAAGATAGCCAACCTTAGGGTGTTTGACGATGAGGACGGTGTGATGAACCGCAGCATTCTCGACTGTCATGGAGAAGCGCTTGTAATCAGTCAGTTCACACTGTATGCCAGCTACAAAAAGGGAAACCGCCCGAGTTGGTTCAAGGCAGGCAGCCACGAGCACTCTATCCCACTCTACGAAGCCTTCTGCAAACAGCTTTCTGAAGCTATCGGGAAGACGGTAGGAACGGGCGAATTTGGTGCAGACATGAAGGTCGAACTGCTCAACGACGGCCCAGTAACCATCTGTATGGACACCAAGAACAAGGAATAAACCAAAACCAATAAAACTATGGACAAGAGACAAATTACCAATTACGTGAATTTCACGGCACTGATCTGTTACATCATCGGACGTATATTGAACATGTCAATCCTGTGCTGGATCGGACTGGCAATCATGACCCTTTCGAGTATCTGGACCATCATCCACTGGAAGGAGAACGACAAGATGTCGAACTATATCTCTGTGGCTTTCCTGGTACTCGTCGGACTATCACTCTTCGGACTCTAATTCTGCAGCTATGAGCATCAAGGGATTCTTCCAAAATACGTATTACAGGTGGGGATTCATATTTCTATTAATGCTTGCATTCAACATGCTGCCAATCCCTATTAAGAAGTGGATTTGCGTTGGGTCTTTAATACTTGTGCCAATCCTGCCAATTTGGGGACTTTCAAAATGGAAAAAGAACAGCAGGCTGCTGAATTACGAATGGATTGGCGTATTGGTCCTTATCATCGTAATCTGGGGCTTACTACTCTATTTTATAGGTCCTGACTTTTTATTTAGCTTAGAATGAGAAAGTATCTACGTGAAATCGAAATGGCAGGGGTGATTCTGGCGATTATAGGTATCGTCAGTTCTCTCGTCTGGGGCGCTATATATGGCGGCTGGCTTTGCGGAATCGGCATTGCGCTGTTCCTGTTGGTGTTTCTGTATAAGGCTTTCCATTGGAAGGAATACGAACGCGAGAACAAGCAGTATATCATCATTATCCTGCTGACTATCATCATATTATTCATTCAAATGTTAAGAGCGAGATGACCATCAAAGAAGCACAAGAAGCAGTAGATCGCTGGATCAAGGAGTATGGAGTCCGTTACTTCTCTGAACTCACCAATATGGCAGTTCTGACAGAGGAAGTAGGCGAATTGGCTCGTGTGATAGCCCGCAAATATGGGGACCAGAGCTTCAAAGAAGGTGAAAAAGACAATCTGGGCGAAGAGATGGCTGATGTGCTCTGGGTACTGCTCTGTCTGGCTAATCAGACAGGTGTGGATCTCACCACAGAACTGCAAAAATCCATCGAGAAGAAGACCCAACGCGACGCATTAAGACATATACACAACAAGAAACTGATGGCTTAATCAGAAACCCAAAAAGAATAAAACGTAATCAACAATTAGATAATAACAACTATGGCAGAAAAAACGATTGAAAAAGGGCGCATCGAAGAGGCTCTGAGCAAGTACAATCTCGACATTACCGACGAGGAAGTACGTCAAGCCGTGAAAAAGATCATCACGGAAAAAGTACACGAGAACGATACCAAAGAAGTCAAGCAATTCCTCATGGGAAGTGTAGAGTTGACAACCTTGAAGACCACCGATTCGGATGAGAGTGTGATGGCTTTCACTGAACGCGTCAATCAGTTCGACGAGCAATACCCTAACCTACCCCACGTTGCCACCATCTGTGTTTATCCGCGATTTGCCAAGACCGTAGCAGAAACACTCGAGGTAGAAGGTGTAGAGATTGCATGCGTTTCGGGCAGTTTCCCGTCGTCTCAGGCCCTTATCGAGGTGAAGACAGTAGAAACAGCGCTGGCCTTGAAAGACGGCGCTACAGAGATCGATATGGTCATGTCTGTAGGCGCATTCCTCTCTGGCGATTACGAGACCGTTTGCGACGAAATACAGCAGATGAAAGAGACCTGCGGAGAGAAGAAAATGAAAGTGATTCTTGAGACCGGATGTCTGAAGACTGCTAAAAATATCAAGACGGCATCAATCCTGGCTATGTACAGCGGAGCAGACTATATCAAGACCTCAACAGGTAAGCTTGAGCCAGCAGCGACACCAGAAGCAGCCTATGTGATGTGTCAGGCCATTAAGGAATACTACGATGAAACGGGCATACAGATAGGTTTTAAGCCCGCTGGAGGCCTTAATTCTGTGATGGATGCACTGATATACTACACCATCGTCAAAGAGGTTCTGGGCGAAAAATGGCTCACCAATCAGTGGCTTCGTCTGGGTACTTCACGTCTGGCAAACATGCTGCTCAGCGAAGTAACGGGTGAAGAAGTGAAATTCTTCTAACACACTTAAGACATCAATCAACAAAAAGCCCTCGCAAAATTGCGAGGGTTTTCTGATTCATATCGTTCTCTGTATCACATAATCAAGATAGGCAGTAAACGCTTCTTTCAACTCTGATTTGACGCATTCATCGATATATTTTTGAGCATCAGCGGCAAACTCTTCCATCTTGCGCTTCGCGTAATCTATTCCACCCGACTGTTTGGTAAACTCCACTAAAACGGCTATTTCATCGGCATTAATAGTACCTGCCTTAACCTTTTTCGCCAAGGTCATCATGGCTGAAGAATCAGAATGATTCAGAGCATAAATAACAGGTAACGTCAATTTACCTTCTGCCATATCATTACCAGTAGGCTTACCTATCTCCTTGGAGTCGAAATAGTCGAAGATATCATCACGTATCTGGAAGATCATACCTATATTATGACCAAATCTTTTGGCTTTTTCGATGTCATCATCCGAGGCACCAACAGAGATAGCACCTAAAGCAGAGCATGACTCGAAAAGAACGGCAGTCTTTTTCTCAATAACCTGATAATAAATATCTTCCGAAATTTCGGTATTGGAGATGTTTGAGAGTTGAAGCAACTCACCGTTAGACAATATTCGACCTAATTCAGACAGATGCTTCACGATCAGAATATTCTCAGAAATGGCGACACGAAGCAATGCTGTAGAAAGAATAAAATCGCCCACAAGTACAGCAACCTTATTATTAAAAGAGGCATTGACAGAAGCCTGCCCTCTTCGTTCACCGCTTTCATCGACAACATCATCGTGAACCAAACTGGCCGTATGAAGCAATTCAAGGCCGAGAGCAGCATTCAGAGTGACATCACTCACCTTGCCATAATTCTTAGCAGAAAGCATAAGGAGCATCGGACGCATGCGCTTTCCTCCCCTCTGACGGATATGAGAAAGCACTTGTTCAAGCAAACCATCTTCGTGCGACAGACTCAAATTGAACAACTCAATAAAGTCGTTCATTTCGCCTTCTATTGGTCTCCTTATCTTAGATAAATAGTCCATCAATCAACAAATTTGGGACAAAAATAAGAAAAAAAAGCGTAATTAGATAATTTTTTTGTAATTTTGAGCAGAAAATTAAGAAAGTTATGCAGAAATTGTTTCTTTTAGACGCTTATGCGCTCATTTATCGCAGCTATTATGCGTTCATCAAAAACCCTCGAATCAATTCGAAAGGTCTTAATACAAGTGCCATCATGGGCTTCCTGAATACACTCAATGAAGTGCTTACAAAAGAGCAGCCCACGCATATCGGTGTGGCCTTCGATCCTCATGGACCTACCTTCCGAAGCGAGGCGTTCCCAGACTATAAGGCTCAGCGCGAAGAGACGCCTGAAGATATCCGCAAGGCTGTTCCCATCATCAAGGAACTTCTTCATGCCTATCGGATACCAGTACTTCAAGTTGACGGTTTCGAAGCAGACGATGTGATCGGAACTCTGGCAACAAAAGCCGGTTCCATCGGGGTAGAGACCTATATGCTCACACCAGATAAAGACTATGGACAACTGGTAAGAGAGAATGTCTTCATCTATCGGCCTCGTCATGGTGGCGGTTATGAGACGATGGGTCCGAAGGAAGTTTGTGAAAAATATGGCATTCCATCGACAGAATCCGTCATCGACCTACTGGCCTTGATGGGTGATTCGGCAGACAACTTCCCAGGCTGTCCTGGCGTTGGCGAGAAAACAGCCGTGAAACTGATCAATGAGTTTGGAAGTATTGAAGGACTACTCACCCACTCTTCGGATATCAAGGGTAAACTTCGAGAAAAAGTTGAGGAGCACATCGAGGATATCAAGATGAGTTACTTCCTGGCAACCATCAAGACAGATGTTCCGATTGAACTCGATATGGAAAGTTTGAAACTTGTCGAGCCGAATGAAGACGAACTTGGCAAATTGTTGCTCGAACTGGAGATGAAATCGTTTGCAGACCGAGTTCTTAAAAAAAGCCAAAAACCGCAAAAGCCCGTTAACGGACAACTCGATCTCTTTGCAGAATTTCCAGCCGACGGATCGAATTTGAGTGAAAATTCGAGTTTTGAGAGCCTAAAAACAGTGACTCACGACTACAAACTCGTTGAAAATGAGGAAGATTTGAAGAAATTACGTGATTATTTCTTGACAAACGAAATTCTCAGTCTAGATACAGAAACGACATCAACCTCGGCTATCGACGCAGAATTGGTAGGTTTGAGCTTCGCCGTGAAGGAATTCGAGGCATTTTATGTCCCCATTCCAGCCAATCGTGAAGAAGCGTTGCGAATTGTTAATATCTTTAAAGAGGTCTATGAAGAAGAGAAGATTTTGAAAATCGGACAAAATCTGAAGTATGATCTCGAGGTGTTGCGCAACTATGACATTCACCTGGCAGGTCCGATGTGGGACACGATGATAGCCCATTATCTCATTCAGCCCGAACTCCATCACAATATGGACTATATGGCTGAGATCTATCTCAACTACCAGACCATCCATATCGATGAGCTCATAGGTCCGAGAGGTAAAGGTCAGAAATCCATGCGCGACCTCCTACCCTCTCAAGTCTATGAATATGCCGCAGAGGATGCCGACATCACCTTGCGCTTGAAGAATAAGTTGGAGCCAGAGCTGAAGAAATACGAATGCGAAGACCTGTTCTATAACATCGAGATGCCACTCATGCCCGTATTGGCAGAGATGGAGATGAATGGTGTCTGTCTGGATACGGAATCACTGAAAGAGACGTCAAAAACTTTCAACGACCGTATGAACGAGATAGAGGCCCGTATCTATGAACTCGCAGGCGAACAGTTTAATATTGCTTCTCCCAAACAAGTTGGAGAGATACTTTTCGATAAACTTAAAATCATCGAGAAGGCAAAGAAAACAAAAACGGGGCAATACGTCACTTCAGAGGAAGTACTTCAGCAATTGCGAAACAAGCACGAGATTGTGGCAGATATTCTGGAACACAGAGGATTAAAGAAACTTGTCGGCACTTATATCGATGCCCTTCCAAAACTGATTAATCCTCGAACTGGTCATATCCACACCTCGTTTAACCAAACAATTACAGCCACAGGACGCTTATCGAGCAGTGATCCTAACCTCCAGAATATTCCTATCAGAGGTGAAGATGGCAAAGAGATTCGTAAGGCGTTTATACCAGAACCTGGATGTCTGTTCTTTTCAGCAGACTATAGTCAGATTGAACTGCGCGTGATGGCGCATCTGTCGAAGGATGATAATATGATTAAGGTGTTCCGTGAAGGCAAAGACCTCCATGCTGCAACAGCAGCCAATATCTACAAGAAACCTATCGAAGAGGTTTCACGCGATGAGCGCACCAAGTCAAAGCGAGCCAACTTTGGCATCATCTATGGCATCACTGTCTTCGGACTCGCAGAGCGTCTGGACATCCCTCGCGATGAAGCCAAGATGCTGATAGACGGCTATTTCGCCACCTTCCCGCAAGTGCACGACTATATGGAGAAATCCAAGGAAGTGGCCCGCCAGAAAGGATACGTCACTACCCTATTCGGCCGTCGCCGCTATCTGCCCGATATCAACAGCCACAATGCCACCGTGAGAGGTTTTGCAGAACGTAATGCCATCAATGCGCCTATTCAGGGCACTGCGGCAGATATCATCAAGGTAGCGATGATTCGCATATTCAAGCGTTTTAAGGCGGAAGGTATCAAGAGTAAGATGATACTTCAAGTGCACGACGAACTCAACTTCTCAGTCTATCCAGAAGAGAAAGAGCGGGTAGAGAAAATCGTGCTCGAAGAGATGCAGAGTGCCTTCAGTCTCGAAGTACCACTCGTAGCAGATTCAGGCTTCGGCCAGAACTGGCTCGAGGCTCACTGATTAAAGGTCGAACCCATAGCCGACGGTAAAGGTAAAGCCACCGTTACGTGCCTTGATGAGATCAGAATTCTCTGTGACGCCAAACACGTAGCGAGCATCGATCACCACATTAGAGAACTCATAAGAGATGCCTACAGGGATGGAGAAATCAAATTTCTTAAACATATCCGAGGCATCTCTATCTGTTTCTTCCGTCATAGCGATGGTGGTCTGGCCGCCCTTCTGCTTTTCCGAAATGATCTTAGACTGCATAAACTTGGCCTTCAGCAGAAATCCAGGCTGAATGCCAGCCTTGATCTTCAGGCCCTCCAGAATCTCATAACCAGTCATGAGAGGTATCTCTAGATAATGGAGCGTGTACTGAATGCCAGTAACCTTCTCAATGGTACCAGCATCCTCGTAAGTATAATCATTATATTTCGTACCACGATTAGCATACATCAGCCCTGCCATAAACGTGGCAACACCGTGCTCATAAGCCACCTCGACACCACCCGTCATGCCCTGTTTGTAGCGAGCAGTGTATTCCGACACCGCCTTATCGCCTGAGTAGAATTTATCATTAGGAAACTTCGCGAGAGTGAATCCAAGTTTCGGATAGATTCTCCAGTAGGATTCGACCTGTGCCTGAACTGTCAGCGACAGGAAAAACAGGGATAAACCAATTAGTAATTTCTTCATATCTGCAATCTATTGTCTATACGTTAATGAACGTGTGCAAAGATAATATATTGTCTGCTGAAAATGAAATAAATCGCGAATAATTTTGGCTTTTTACTCACTTATTCGTACCTTTGCACCCAGTTTATAAACGTTTATAGAAGAAAATGGCATTAAAATGTGGTATTGTTGGACTGCCGAACGTGGGCAAGTCCACATTGTTCAATTGTTTGTCGAGTGCAAAAGCACAGGCAGCAAATTTCCCCTTTTGTACGATTGAGCCGAATGTAGGCGTGATAACCGTACCTGATGAGAGACTGACAAAATTAGCAGAGATAGTTCATCCTGGTCGCATCGTTCCAGCAACCTGTGAGATCGTGGATATCGCAGGTCTTGTAAAAGGTGCGTCAAAGGGCGAAGGATTAGGTAACAAGTTCTTGGGAAATATCCGTGAGACTGATGCTATCATCCACGTATTGCGTTGTTTCGAGGATGAGAATATCACCCACGTCGATGGCACCATCGACCCTATCCGCGACAAAGAAATCATCGATACTGAGTTGCAGTTGAAAGACCTTGAGACCATCGAGAGCCGTCTGGCAAAGACGGAGAAGGCTGCCGCTGCAGGCAATAAAGACGCCAAGGTGGAAGTCGCTGTGCTCCACGCATATAAAGAGGCTTTGGATCAGGGTAAGAACGCCCGTATCGTGGAGTTCGAATCGAAAGAGGAACAGGACTGCGCCAAAAACCTTTTCCTGCTTACCTCTAAGCCTGTGCTCTATGTCTGCAACGTTGGCGAAGCTGATGCCAAAAACGGTAACGACTTCACAAAGAAAGTAGAGGCTCTGGCCAAAGAAGAGGGCGCAGAGACGATGATTATCGCTGCAAAGACAGAAGAGGATATCGCAGAACTCGAATCGTACGAGGACAAGCAGATGTTCCTCGAAGAACTGGGCTTGGAGGAGAGCGGTGTGAACCGTCTGATTAAGAAGGCCTATGCTCTGCTGAACCTCGAAACCTTCATCACCGCTGGTGAAATGGAGGTGAAGGCCTGGACCTATAAGAAAGGCTGGAAGGCTCCGCAGTGCGCTGGTGTTATCCATACCGACTTTGAGAAGGGCTTTATCCGCGCTGAAGTCATCAAGTATGAAGACTACCTGCAATATGGCTCTGAGGCCGCTGTCCGCGAGGCTGGCAAACTGGCTGTCGAGGGTAAGGACTACGTGGTTCAGGACGGCGATATCATGCACTTTAGATTCAACGTATAATGACAGCATTACTGAACTATATCGTCTGGCAGCCTGATTTGGAGGCATTCCATCTGGGCCCGATCAGCGTGCGCTGGTATGGTCTGATGTGGGTCACGGGCATCATAGTGGCCTACTATGTGGTAAGACAACTTTACAAGGAGCAGAAGATTAAAGATGAAATCTTCGACCCTCTGATTTTCTATTGTTTCTTTGGCATCTTGATTGGTGCCCGTCTGGGACATTGTCTCTTCTATCAGCCTGACTATTTTCTCACCTCAGGCAAGGGCTTGATTGAGATGATTTTTCCTATCCGATTTGGTAACGACGGAAGTTGGCTAGGTGAGACATTTGATTTCCATCTGATAGGCTATGCCGGCCTTGCCTCTCATGGAGGTACACTGGGCTTGATGATTGCCCTTTGGCTCTATGTCCGCAAGACCAAACTGAGCATCTGGACTGTACTAGACAATATCGCTATCGCCACAGGTACTACAGCCTGTTTTATCCGCTTGGGAAACCTCATGAACTCAGAGATTATCGGTAAGATAACAGACGTTCCCTGGGCGTTTATTTTTGAGCGCGTGGACTCGATGCCTCGTCATCCTGGACAGCTCTACGAAGCTATCGCCTATGCCCTACTCTTCTGCATCATGTGGGTACTCCACAAGAAGATGCCCGAGAAGATTGGCACAGGCTGGTATTTCGGCTTCTGCCTGACATATATCTTCACCTTCCGCTTCTTCATCGAATACACGAAAGAGGTTCAGGAAGCCTTCGAAGCCTCTCTCCCCATCGATATGGGACAGATTCTCTCTATCCCCTTCATCCTCCTGGGAGCCTATTGCATGATAAGAGCAAAAAAACAAGTTTAGTAATGTAGTATTACCCCATCACTTCCCACTTCTAGCGTAGCTTTTGCACCCGTTAGAAGTGGGAAGTTTTTTAGATGTGCATGTCCTACTGGGAAATCGTAGCATACAGGGATATGCCAATGCTGTAGATATTCGTGCAGGATAGCATACATATCGTCGAATCCATTCTCTGGATGCTTGTACTTATTGAA
>OMXO01000021.1 GCA_900315035.1 uncultured Prevotella sp. | reverse complement strand
CTGTTCCACGTCGCCCTTCACCGACACGCTGACCGACATCTCCAGGATATAGTCGCTCCCGCCGTCCCAGGGCGGCAGATGGTCGAGGTAGTAGCGGAAAGGGTGATAGTCGGGCACGAAGTCCGACTCCAGCACCCGGTAGATGTCCAGCGCCCTGACGGGCTTCACTTTCGAAAGTTCCGCCCAGAGGCTGTTCACGACGCGGTCGGAGATCGGCTGCCAGTCGGCCCCATCGGTCTCGTAGTTCGACGGCAGCTTGCACTCCACCCGCCTCGTGATCACATTATGCCTGAGATACAGCCTCCCGCCAAGGAACGCCTTGATGTCCTCGACCGTGGCATATTCCTCACGCCAGTTCTTCTTATGTTCCTTCTGCTCGCCGCCTTCAGCGGCATGTGCATGGTCTTTTTTCTTACTCATCGTTCTTGATTTTGAGGCAAAGATACAGTAAATACCTTGATGTCGTATCACCAAGTTGTAAACTCTTGTAAACTCAAAGGTGTATCTGCTGCTTATATCGGTAGAAAAGCGTCTTGATACTGGCTTCGCTACCAAGATTAGTGTAATGAGCCAAGAAACTGATAAGTTCCTGATTATCCATCTCAACACCACCACGGGCATAGATTTCCAGGAAAGCCTGATAGACATCCTTCTTGTGGATTCGTCTGAAGTTAAAGCGCAACTTGCGCGTTTTCGTTTTCTGCATAATCTTTCATTTTTATAAGTTTATGCAAGGCCGGTCTTGCGGCGGCAAAGGTAGACAGAAATCCAAAGGCGGCCAAATTTCCGACTCCACTAAAAATCCACCAGGAATCCACTAAAAGTCCACAAATCATCCATTCCTTGTCATGACCGGTTGCGAAAGCCGTCTTTCACCTTAGAGACAGAGGTGCCAAGGTTACAGTTGGTAAGGACATAGTCTATAAACCAACTCTCCTTCGCCTCATTCAGACAAACGACCCTGATAAGATACAGTTTCTCGTAACATATCTTCATGGGGAACTTCGCCAGATTAAACTCTAACGGATACTTGCCACTGGGATTCCTGACCAGATAATAGTCAAGATCGAGACATAACGGCAAAAGCTTTGCGTAAAGGCTGCACTTCACCTCTACGGCAAACAGGTTGAAAGATATCGACTCCAAATGCTTAAGATGGCAACGCAGAAGGGGCGGTCTTTCTGTGTGTGATTAAGTCTATAAAATGTGCACAGAAAGAACCGTCCCTTCCGTGCACCACAAACGCGTGTTATAAAATAAGAAGGCGTCATCGCGACGCGAAGAAGTATTTGACGTTTTGACACGCTTATCATCTATAGATTAATGACGACCCGACGACCCTGTCGGAACTTCGGATCGATGTAAATAAACCCTCCCAGCAGAACGACCATCAGTCTGCAATTATATAAGCCTAAATGTCGGATGGTTGATCGGCATGGCCGTTCTGTGGGCAGGTTGAATTGTGTGAGATCCTCCTCAAGCGTCGTCGGCTCGCCAGTGTCGCTCACGGAGATGGTCAGTTGACCGCTCTTCGGCTGTTCCGAGATATCGAGGCATACCCTCGGTTCCTGTCGCGACGGTGTCCGGAAGAGCGCCCGTTCGCTGGCCGCTTGAAGCAGGGTGCTGAGCACCTTCGTCAGCGTTTCGAGATGGGTATTGACAGCATAATAGTCGGGGATATCACTGGTGAACACCACCTCCACGTCTTGTTCTGCCGCCAGTTCCCGACAGAGCTGGTTCAGCAGCACGCGGTCTTTCCGATCCAGCCCTGTCATGCTGCTGTAGCTGGTCATGTTGGTCAGCGTTCCCATCATGCGTCTCAATTGTAAGAGTCGCGTGTCTATACGGCTGAGCAGGGCGCACCGTTCATCCTCGGCCAGCGACGGCCGGTATTCATCTTCCTTCAGTGTATAGACGAAGTTACTGATATCGTTGAGCGGCATCTGCATCTCCTGAGTCACGTGGCTTAACAGTTCCAGATAGCTGTTCTTTTCCATCACCGTCTCTTTTTATTGTGTATCAATGGTAAACACAGCCGGAATCACGGGGTCGGTTCTCCTGGTCATTTTCAAGAGTCTGATATCTCTATGCTTTATTACCTGTCTCATTCGCATTTCATTTAATTTGAAAAAAGATCAGAAGAACCGACCCCATGATCCTCAGTTCACCATATATCACTCATATTTCATTCATTGCTCCGTGATGGTCCACCCTGAGGGTATGAAACCTTTCGCCTTGATGTCATTCCAATAGCTCGTCGTGCCGCTTGACACCGTCAGTGTGCCTGGTTCCTTGGCATTTTTGAGAAAGTCTCTAAATCCCGAAGTATCGCCCAATATCGTTGTGTTTGTCAGTTTCATCTTTACTGCATTCAGGCTGCTGCACCCAGAGAACATTCTGGAGAACATAGAGCCCATGTATCCTGAAGTATTCCAGTTCGATAAGTCCAGGACAGGGGCTGTCGTCAGGCTACTGCAGCCATAGAACATGCTGGAGAACATAGAGGACATATCCTTGACATTTGAAGTATTCCAGTTCGATAAGTCCAGGTCAGGGGCTGTCGTCAGGCTACTGCAGCCATAGAACATGCTGGAGAACATAGAGGACATATCCTGGACATTTGAAGTATTCCAGTTCGAGAAGTCCAGGACAGGGGCTATCACCAGGCTACTGCAGCCATAGAACATGCCGTCGAACATAAGGGACATATCATACGCTTTATTAGTTCCATCCACAGGTACGATACAGATATTCCTAAAGCCATGATTCCAGAGATTTGTTTGGTGTTTAAACAATTCATAATAACCGCTATTGCCAAAGGAACCAGTAAGCTTATTTCTAAAGCCAAACAGGCTATGGACATTCCCATAGACTAAACATGGCTGACTAATTGTTATGATTCCTATATAATCATTTGGATAATTGCCCGTCTGTCTTCGCACCATCAGTCGCTGGCCTGCTGACACGTTCATCGCAACCGACGCTGCGGAGCTGCTCGTCCACGATGCGCCGTCATTTAAGCTATACTCATAGGTCAGGCTCTCACTGTTCGGGATGGTCACGGTAGTGGTTGCACTGACAGGTTCAAACGTCAGGGGGTATTCTGCCAGCGTGATGCTGGCAGAATAATACTTGTTGGCACTGAGGGCAGCAGTCTTTGCCTGGAAATACTCACTCTGACGACTATCTACCCCTTCGATGTAATACGTCTGCGAAGCTGCTGCCGGAATAGCCACATAGAAGTCGGTCGTGGGGCTTGCCGCCGTCGCCGAGACGAGGATGGAGGACGAGCCCTTCACGCAGACACGGAGGGTCTTCATTTCCTTGCTTAGCGTGAAGTGGTTGATCGACGGGTTGTTGGCGGCGAGGTTGAAGGTGACGGCTGTGCCCGTCAGTGTTGGCCGGTCGGAGGCCTTGCTGATGGTGGTGGTCGCCGACTGGTATCGCAGGTTGGCGAGGATGGTGGCCAAGGTGCCGTCCTGCGTGAAACTGGAGAACGACGTGCTGGTGGTATTATAATAGAGCGTCAGCGTGCTGCCGGCAGTATAGCTGGCATACGTGCCGCTGAGCTTACCCCTGAGCGTGGTCGAGGCGGAGCCAGTGGAGGCCGGTGTCAACTCTCCCACCTTCGTAGAGCCCTTATACACCAGCACCTTGTCACCCGCCTGCCATGTGGCAGTGATGCTGCTGGCATTGCCCGAGAGGCCACGGGTCTTCTCGCCGTCACCCAAGCCGACCGCCACTTCTAGTATGCAGTCTTCTGCCGAAGGCACCTCCATTTCCAAGTCCTCACTCACCGAGCAACTGCAAAAAAGGGCTGCCACGGCCAGTGTCCATATCCATCTTTGTCTCATCATCAGGTATTCTTTTTAGTTCATGAGTTTTATTGCCACGTCGAGCTGTTCACTGCCCCCGGACTTGTCAACGTGGCGGTGAGCTCTCCGGTGACATCATAGGAGATGGCCATGCTGTAGGTATAGCTCTGTCCGCTGGCGAAGGTCTTGTTCGTCAGGCTGCAGGTGATATCGCCCACATCGGTCTTGACGAGCAGGAAGGCGCCGTTGATGGTCTGTGGCGGTATCAGGGCAGCACAGGTGAAGGCCGCCTTGCCCGTGCCGCCTGTATACATCGTGACGTAGCTTGATGTCGAGTTGGCATTGGTCAGCGTCGAGCCGAGCGTGCAGGTCGTGGTATTCGTGACATTGATGGTACGGTTGCCGCCAATGATGCGCACGTCGGTGATCTTTGTGATGGCCTCGCCCGTCACGCCCGTCACGTTGACGATGATCTTCGCCATCTTGTGGGAGAACGTCAGGCTGGCGGTCGTCGCCGTACCCGTCTTGGCCAGGCTGGCGACGGTGGCGTACATCAGGTCGCTCTTCTTATAGTTCGCATCGCCCGACTGGTCGGCCTGTACGGAGAAGGTGCTGCCAGGCTTCTCCGGGTAATAGGCATAGACGGTGGTGCTCGTACCGGCAAGCGTAAAGTAGGGCTGCGTGCCGCTACAGGCGGTGCTGCCGCTACCGTTGCTGGTCTTGTAGGTAGTGCTCTCCACCGTCGTATTGCCCGAGAACGCCACGGTGAAGGTCTCGCCAGAAGCCAGTTGCGAGCTTTGCACATCCGCCCCTGCACGGGTACCGGCACCGCCCTTGTCTGCCTCGGTCTCAAGGACTGAGGCGGTCATGTAAATCGGCACCAGCCCATCCAGTCCACCGCCCGTGGCATCAGGCCGCTCCTCATAGTCTGCCATGCACCCTGCCAGCAGTGCTGCCAGCGGGAGTAGTCCCCAATATGTGAGTCTTTTCTTTCCCATTCTCCTTACCTTTATTGCAGTGTTGGCGTACCGTTGTTATTGAGTGAGGTGCTGCCGCCGTTGCCCCAATTGGTGATGTCCGTCGTAGTGCCGATGCTTGACAGGTTGATGCTGAGCGTACAGGTGTAGGCATTGCCCGTGGCCAGTGTCTTCCCACCCGCAGAAATACTATAGGTGGCGGTGCCCGTCAGGCCGCCCGCCGTATTCACTGTCACTTCGAGGAAGGCCGTACCGGCGGCGATGGTCTGCGGGGGAATGAGTCCGGCGCAGCTGACCGATGCCGCACCCGTGCTATTGTCGTAGAGTGTGATGGCGCTACTGGTGGATAGCTGATTGGAGAAACCATCGTCGGTCTTCATCGCACAGGAGAGCGGCGTAGCGATGGTGGCCGTCCGGTAGCCTCCGATGATGCGCACCTTCGTCACCGCCGAGACGCCCTTGCCGGTATCGGCGGTCGCCGTGACGATGATCTTCGCCATACGGTGAGAGAACGTGAGCGAGCCCGTCACGGTGGCCGCCGCGGTCTTGGTGACCGAGGTGGTGGCATACATCAGGTCGCTGGCCTTGTAGTTGGCATCGCCCGTCTGGTCGGTCTGCACGGAGAATGTCGTGGCGTCCTGCCTGTGCGACGACGGGTAGTAGGCATGGATATCGGCCGTCTGGATGTTGGAGTTCATATATGGCTGCGTGGCGGGTGTGGTGGCACCACTGGCATTAGTGGTTTGGTACGTGGTGCTGCTCTCCGATGTGGTGGTGCCCACGGTCACGTTGGTTGGAAAGTAGACGTAAATCGTCTCTCCACTGGCAAACTGTGTAGACTGCAGGGCTGTACTGGTGGTACGGGTGCCGGTCTTAGAGCCGTCGTCGTTCCCCTCCTGCTGTACTTCAACAGCCGTTGTCAGACTGATGGGTACCGGACCGGCCGTCAGGCCGATATCCTCCTTTTTGGGGGATGTATCGATGACCTCCGTCATACAGCCCGTCAGCATCGTGGCGAGTATCGGAAGATATATAAAAGCGGTCTTTCTCATCATATCGTTTTCGTATAGTCAGAATATCAGGTCTGCTTAGATGGTGATGCCTCCGATGTCCGTGGTATTCACATCAGGAGCATTCCAGTTATTGATGGTCGTTTCCACGCTGATGGCCTTCAGTCCCACGGTGATAGTATAAGTGTAGGCATTACCACTGTCAAAAGTCTTCGGTGAGCCTGTTGGTATCTGGTACGTGAACGAGCCCCCACTGCCCAGGGTGATGGTGATGAAGTCGGTGGCAGCCGACTCTGAGGCGGGAATGGTCTGCGGTGGGATGATGGCAGCCAGACTCTGGTAGTAGTCGGTGCTCGAGAGCGTAACGGTACCCAAAGAGATGTCGGCTGGGCTGCCCGTGACGGCAGAGAATACGCCGTTGGCGATGGTGGCGCCGGTCTTGGCGTTCTTCAGCGTCAGCGTGGCGGTCTCGGTGGCATCCAGCGAGGCGTCGCGCTTGATGCTGACGATGACTTTCGACAGCTGGTGGGTGAACTGGAGCGTCTGGGCTGCCTCCTGTCGCAGGGCGTTCAGCACGTTGGCACTCATCAGGTCGCTGTTCTTGTAGTTGGTCCGCCCGTCGTCATCCATCGTCTGCGTGGTGCTTACGTTGAAGGAAGTCGTGGTATACTTCACCGTCTGGGGGTAGATGCCATAAATATCCACATTATGGCCGTTGGCGGGGTAATAGTAGCCCGTCCCTACATTGGGGCCCGTGGGCTTAGCCACATTGTCGGCAATCTTGGTGCTATTGTTGTTATAGTCGACGATATACAGGTTGAACTGCTCGCCGCTATCGAAACCCGAGTTCTGGATGTCGGCAGCGGCACGTGTGCCTGCCGGCTGCATGCCATTGGTGACGAACGTGCTCACCACAATCTCCGGATCGGAGTCGTCATGACAAGCCGCTAACAGTATTGCGGCTATGACCAGGAATACTAATTGGATTTGTTTCATCATGCTCATCTTTATAATTTAAGCTCTGCATCACCTGCACTGTTGTTCTCCGTCCATTGAACGATGGTGGTCGTTACGGTGATGCCAGTCAGGCTGACCTTCACGTTCAGCGTATTCGTCTTACCTTCCTGAACTTCAAAGCTGTCCAGAGTGGTTTCCATCTGTCCACCAGCCTTCAGGGTAACGGTGAGCTTGCCCAAGAGTGTCTGGGCCGGAATCAGGGCATAGCCGGTAGTGCCTGCCTCGTTAGCCATCACGGATAGTGTCTCCGGCTCAGCCGTGTTGGAGGCGGTCACCGCTCCAGTGGCAGGCACCACATCGGCTGTGGTCTTTACACCGCCGATGGTGACTGTCGCATTCTTCAGGTCTTCGTCTGTAACGCCCGCATTAGCATCCTTTGGCTTCAAGGCAACCACCAGTTTGGCCAGCTTATGATGGAACTGCAGGTTGATGGCCGAAGCGCGGGTAGAGGAATCCACGGTCTGATGGGCATCGCCCGTGCCACTCTCCGGTGTCGCATACATCAGGTCGAACGCCTTATGATTCGTGCTGCCGCTCTGGGTGGCAGGCACCTTGAATACACTGCGGGCTATGGTCCAGTAGGTCGTGACCGTAGAGGCTGGATACCACCCATAGATGTCGATGCCGGCACTACTGCCAGGCCAGTAACAAACGGGGGACAGCGTGGCACCGTTGCCACCGTCGCCGATGGTGGCGGTGAGCCAACCGCCAGTGCCATAGGAGGCGGATGTGCCATTGTTCGTTTCCTTGATGTTCACGTCGACGGATTCACCACCACTGAACAACGTGCCGGTATAACTGTTGTCGGTGATGCCACGGGTGCCAGCCTCCACATCGAGACCGGCCGAGAGTCGGATGGGTGTCTCCTCAGGAGGCAGTTGGTCGTCGTTGCTACATGCCGCCAGCATCAGGGCAGCTGCTACAGATAATAAAACATTCTTGTTCATAGTCATATCCTTTAATTATTAATCTTGCTCTATATTCACATCACCAGTATTGCCGGGTACCCAGTCGGAAATGGTGCAGACGATACCGATATTATTGACCGTCACCTCACCGTCTCCCTGATAGCCTGAGCCGAACTCCAGCAGGTAGTTGTAATGCCTGGCTGCCAGCCACTCAGCAGGCAGCGGCACGTATGTATTGCCTGAGAAAGCCAACTGGCCGTCGCTGTCGGTGATAGTGCAGTTGATGGCGATATAACAGCCCGCGGTGGAGGGAGCGCCGCTGCTGGCGGTCTCCGTGGTACGGTCCCAGGCGGTGAGCGACTGAGGCATGAGCATGGCCACGTCGGTGGCAGAGGTGAGTGCCACGGACTCGGAGGTGCTGGTTACGGCCGTAGAGGCCGCGGCCATCACCAGATCGTAATCCTTCATCACCGCCGGACTGGCAGGCGTGACGGCGGCTGTGCTATAGGAATAGGAGCCACGGCTGTTGACATTACAGAGGCGGATGCCGCGCACGGCCACCTGCCAGCCAGTAAAGGCAGGAGCAAGCCGTGCTCGGAACGACACTTGTGACATCAGATGATGAAACCTGAGCGGGGCTGCGCCTCCTGTAGTGCCTGCCAACGACTGATTCTCACACTTGGCCGCCATCATATCGTACTGATCAGCAACGGCTGTTGGTATGGTGAAGTCAACGGACACGTCATCGCCGTTCTTCACGACAGCATGGTCTTTCGGATAGAAGGCATAAAAGCTGACCGTGGCACCGTCGTCCGTAGGCCAGTAGTAACGGCGCTTCGGTGACCAGTAGCCCGAGGCATTGCTCACGACATTGCTCTCCTGGTCAGCAGCATCGCGCGTCATCATCACGGTGGTCTCGCTGCCGACGGTCTTCCACGCATACACGCGGAAGGTCTCCGTAGCAGGCAGCGTAGTACCGCCGATGACACTACCGCGGGTGCTGGATTCAGTCTGTACGGCGAAGCGCACAGAGTCGTCCGCGGCGGTGTCATCGTCTGCAGTGCAGCCGCAGAGTAGCAGGATGAGTGCTGATAGTAGAGCTGTCTTGTTCATGATCTTCAATGTCGTTTGTGGTCCGTCAGTGGAAAAGGCAGGGGCGCCAGCCTCGGGGCGACGCCCCTGCCGTGAATATTCTCAGAGATGGGTCTTAGAACCCCTCATGCGCCGTGCTTAGAAGGCGGGTGTGGCGTTGTACTCCGTCCACTCCTCCTCAACAGTCACGAGGAATTTCACCGGTGTCAGCAGGGCTGCGGGCAGAGAGTTGCCTGCGACCTTACCACCGGGAATAGCATCGGCTGCCGTGCCGGGGGCGATGGCACCGAAGGCACCGTTGGTGAAGTTCAGCGTGTAGATGTACTTCGATCCGCCTACCCACTCGATGCTCACTGGTACGACAACCCACGCATAACCGCCATCGCCTGTATATCCAGCCTTTGGATAGTAATCGGTACCGTTCTCTTCGTTGATGTCAACCAGCACAGCCATGTAGGCACCGGTAGCAGAAGTTACGCCCGCGGTGTTCTCTGCACTGTTGTCAGGCAGGGCAGTCGTGGCGGCTGTGGTCTGCGGCAGGAGCAGCAGCGGGTTGGCTGCCATACTCAGGTCGATGGCTGAAGCTGTAGAACCGAGGGTGATAGGCGTGTCATAGGTGACTCCGAAGTCAGCGTTGCCAGAGTGCGCGCTCCATGCTGGCGTGTAGTCCTGGCCGGCAGCGGTAGAGGCAGTCGGCAGCGCCAGGGTAGCCTTGTTGTTCAGATTGAAGAACTTGACACCCTTCACATTGATGACACGAGAGGGATAATCGTTAGTGTCGATATCAGGATCAACATTGTAGGAAGCCTTCACGACGATCTGCGACATGGCGTGACGGAAGTGGAGGGGAACGCCGGCGGCGAAGTCGGTCTTCGTACCCTCATTGTAGGCGACAAGCAGATCCTTCTGGTTGTCCACGATTGTTTCGACAGTAACACCAGACAGCATACCGTTGGCGGCTTCAATCGCACCGGTATTGGAGTAGGCATTGGCGTATGCCGTGAACTTACCTGCGGTAGTGGCATCGCCCCAGTAGAGCGTAGGTGTCATACCCCATGTAGTGCCACTCTTTGTGACAGAAATCGGACTGGTGAATACATAGTCAGTTGTTCCTGTCGCATTGGTTTTGAAGTTACCGCTGGCAATCAGATTGAAACTAGAGATACTGGCAGTGGTCTCCACTGTCCCACGGGTACTTGCTCCCACGGACGGGAAAATCTTCAGCTCGGTGTTCAGTTCCGGCTGCGGCTGCACCAGACTGTCCTCACTGCTGGAGCACGATGCCATTGCAAGGGCTGCAAAAGGCAATAGAAACATCATTTTTCTCATAAGCTAAGTTTTTTAAATTGTTAAACAAAAAAATAATAATGAATCAAACAGAATTGATTATCCCATTGGAATACTGATGAATACTTCCGTCCACTCATCGACGTCCGGCTGCAGACCGCTGCCGTTGGTGATGGGCTTGGGCAGGGGCAGCTTGTCGATGACTATCGGTACCTCGGTATGTCCCGTACCACCGTCGTCAGGGTTGGTGTGGTCAGTATCATGCATCGCGTCGGTGACGTCGGTGACGAAGTAGACCTTCGAGCCGTCCTTCATCTCGGCATAGATGGTCAGCATGTGGCTGGCATGGTTATCACCCTTGCCGGGACAGTGCCCGAAGGTGCGCACGGTACCGGAGAGCGTCGTGTCTTCACCCGTCAGTACAAAGGGGATGATGCAGTGGGTATCGGTCCCCCGATGACTGGCTGGTAGCCAGGAGCCGGACATGCCCGATAGGGTAGCCACCACCTCCACGGCATAGGAGAGGTTTTCCACATTGCTGACAGTAAAGGCATACTCCGTGATGGCATCCCGCATCCTCATCGTGAGCGTCTCCTCACCGACGGCGGTGATCCGCCTCTCGCTGACAGCAGAGGTCCAAAGGCGGTCAGGCTCATAGACCAGCTGCTGGTCATCAGTGCCACGCGCCATGGGCACACTACGTGTTCCAGAGAACATACGTGTAAAGTTCTTAAGCTCTGTAGGCTGCGCATAGATTTCGAACTCCTCCCATGTCCGTCCACGGTGGGAAAGGAACTCCGTATCGTCATTGAAACCTATAAAGCCATAGGTATAGGGCAGCAGGCTGACCACACCGCCTTCACGACCATAGAAGGCTGTCTGGACGGGCTGTGCCCCGTCAGCGAAAATGCCCAGAGCCATCGAGGCGGGCTGTGCCTCGTCGCCCACGGCCGTCCAGTCGAACCTGACGTTGAGCTGTGACCCCTGATGGCTGTGGTCGTAGCACAGTTCCCGCAGGTCGCTGTCGCAAGAGGCGAGAACTGCCAGTGCCACCACAGCCCACACGCCACGTATCGTACAGTCTTTTAAGCAATACTTCATCGGGAACCTCCTTTCCTGTTGGCACTGCCGATGATCCATATCAGTGAGACCTCCACCTTCGTCGGGCCGAAATAGTATCGGGTACGGTCGGCTTTCCATACGTTATGACGGTAGACGTCATTGCTCACCTCATACTTTTTATAGCTGCCGCCCACATAGCCCAGTCCGAGGCCGAAGTCCAAGGCCAGCGAGCTGCCGAGTGGCATCCTGTAGCCCCAGCTGCACCCCATGCCCCAGTTGAATCGGGCCTGCCAGCCAGTGTCCCCCGACAAGATGTCGTAATGATAGGCGGCGACGTATGCTCCCACATGGAGCCCCCGCTGCATCGTCTCACTGCCCTTGAGCCAGCGGCGCAGCTCCACGTCGGCAGTCCCCATGCGCACGCCCTGCCGCCAGGGCCAGCCCTCCATCTGACCGTACGTAAGACTGCCTGCCAGCGACAGACGATCGCCCACGCCCAGCTCGACACTGACACTGGGGAGCATGGCCAGGTCGTAAAGCACGTTCGTGCCCACACAGACCTGCGCACGCGTTGCAGACTGCTGCAGTAACAGCAATGCTGTCAAAAGGGTCAACGATCGTATCGTTTTATTCATATCTTGTAGTTTCATTCATTTCACCAACGGCCGAATTGCCGGCTCAGATGCCATACCAGCGTTGCCTCCAGCTTTGTCGGTCCAAAGTAATGGTTCATACCCTCGGCCACCTTGACATACCTGTTGTCGTCGGCTTCATATTTCACGTATCTGCCTCCCAGATAGCCTATACCAATGGAGAGGTCGAGGCTCAGGCGGCCGGAGAGTGAGATGGCGTAGCCATAGCTGATGCCTGCGCCGTAGTTCAGGTCACCCTGACGCCCCGTACCGCCCCAGGCAAGGTCGTACCGGTAGAGGGCG
The DNA here is from genome assembly GCA_900315035.1 of uncultured Prevotella sp. Classification (GTDB taxonomy): domain Bacteria; phylum Bacteroidota; class Bacteroidia; order Bacteroidales; family Bacteroidaceae; genus Prevotella. Next base: position 25,025 of record OMXO01000021.1, on the reverse strand, counting down.
CCATAGAATCCCAGATGATGACCACCGTCGTTGTAAGGCGGCATCATCCGCCAGCCGAGCCAGCGGCGCAGCTCCACCTCACCGGTCATCATCCCCCAGCGGCGCTGACGGCGGTCGCTGACCCACCAGGCTACTGAGGCATCAGCCACTACTGTCCAGCGGTCGCTGAGCTCATACTCCACACCCAGGTTGGGCACGAGCAGTACGTCGTGGACGAGGTTGGTGCGCACATGCCACGGTGAGGCGGGAAGCCATCGCTGTGCCGGCAGGCGCTGAAAATCAAAGAGCGCTAATACTGTTATAATGATGATAACACATCTTCTCACTTGTTCATATCGCTTAGTACGTTGAGGGCCTTCACAGAGCCATTGGCGGCGGCCATGCGCAGGTAGACCTTGGCCTGGTCTTCATGACCACGGAGCAACTCGAGCACACCGGTATTACAGTAGGCCCGGGGATCGGCAGAATAGCCTTGCAGCAGGAGGGCCGCACGGCCGAGGTTTCCACGTATCAGCGCCACGGCAGCTGCATTCATGCGCGCCACATCGTTGTCGGGGAAATATCGCTCGCACAAGTCGATAGCCGTACAAAAGTCCTGACTGCCCACCTCGAAGCGGCAAGCCAGTTCGTAGAGGTCGCTGAGCGAGAGCACCTTTTGACCGCCACGGATGGGCAGCTGACCATAGGCCGTAGTGGTGACCGTGCGGCGTATCGTTGCGCTCCACTCCAGACGTGAGATACGTGGACAGAGCTCTTCCTGCATCTTACTGTAGAAACTACCACCTCCGAGCATCATCAACTGCTGCTCGCGACCATTGGCCACCTCGACTGTACGGATAATGTCGGCAGCAGCGATATGCAGGGGTATACGGCTAGACTCCACCAACGTGAGCAACGAGTCCCAGTCCTCGGATATCCAGCTGACGTTCAGTTCACCACGTCCCAAGTCGGTCTGCAGGAGATCCTGCTTCAGTCCTTTCACGCGCGCCGTACCCAGATACTCACTACGACGGAAATTACCCGAAGGCATACCAAATCCCGTTATTTGAAGACTAGCTAAGGTGCTGCTGTCAGCCGCCAGCTTATCGGCCAGATGGCTGCGCAGATCAGAAATCACGGTACTGTTGAACTTGGATGGGTTCATGTTACCGATGGTACGGTTGTCGGCCAGGGGAATGACACCACTATAGGTTGTCTCCACCACTTGCGACTCCGTCGGGGTAATCAGTTCCACCCAACCAATAGAAGCATTGCCCTGTGCGCTGGCTGCTGCAGAGAACCAGAGGAGAGCAACAAGAGAGGCAATCTTCCGATTGCGTAGCTTTGTAAATTTACACCTTATTATATTTATTGTCATCGTGGCAATTGTTATCAATTGTACTTCCTTCGAATATAGCTCCTATTGACGATAGGAGTGGATTAATGACGTTGATTCATAGGAATTCCTTATCTTTGCAGCAAAGATGTATCACTCTAACATTTATCTTATGGATATCAATATTATTATCACTCCGAGCTTTTCGTTTCCTTTCTTGAGAGTCAAGGTAAAAATGTCGCAAACGCACGATTCCAAAATCCAGCCAGTAGAAATTCCAGAATCCATCCCACTTATCCCGCACCTGCGCCAGGAGGCTGCTCGTCTTAGAATATCAAGAGCCGACAAGACGACCATCAATCGTACTACGGCCATCAACAATCTCAGCAAGTTTCTCATGGAGAAGATAGACGGCGGTGCGGGAATCACAGCCTACAACCTGACACCCGAACACATCAGGGCGTTCGAGCGGTGGCAGCTTGACAGAGGTGTCAGACTCAGTACTTCAGCCAATGACATGCGCAACCTCAGGGCACTCTTCAATAGCATTAACAATCGGGGTACGGAGCTCTTTGGCAAGGTACATACATCCAACGCACAAAGTCACTCGAAGGCAGTCGACAGTCACACCGTCAGCCGCATTGAGAGCATTGTCCTAAAACACAACTCTCCTGAAGAAATGGCACGAGACTATTTTATGTTCAGTTTCTATGCGATGGGAATACCGCCCATCGACATGGCGCGGCTAAAGAAGAAGTCATTGCAGGGCGACACCCTGATATACTACCGCCGTAAGACACATCGGATGGTCACTATACCCGTAGACGAGAGACTGAGGATGTTGACAGACAGGATCACTCCTAATGACTCTCTTTATCTCCTGCCCATACTGAAATCAGATAATACCACCAAAGCTGGAAAGGAATATCGCCGTTTCTACCAACGCTACCGCTATGGACTGGCAAAACTCGCCAAACTACTGGGCGATAACATCAGTCTGACAGCCTACACCCCGCGCCACTCATGGGCAAGCATTGCCTATGAGGCTGGAGTAAGCCCCAATATCATATCCCAGGTTTACGGACATGCAAACACCAAAACCACATATGCCTATCTGGCCAACATCAGCAACGACCATATCAGAGAGGCTCGGAGAATCGTCAATAACTATATCAAAATGGCAGGATAAGTGACTTAATGTTGGCTTTGCATAGTTAATTGTTGTTAATTTCCATCAATTAGTAGACAAATCGTTTGCTTTATAAGTGATATTTATTTAGTTTTGCAAAATAAACATCACTCCTATCGTCAATAGGAGTAATATTTTACACCTATCACGCCTATGATTATTTAATTACAAACCCCACCCTTCAAAGCCAATTTCATCTCCTCTTGATTGTTTCAAGCAGTAGATGCACGTCTAAATCAGATCATTGGCACGCACAACGACAGCCGGGCCATGAGGGAATTAGCATAAATTACAACTTTATCCGCACCTTCCAAAAATGCTCTTGTTTCAATATATCGACACTTAACCCCTCTTCAGTAAAATCAATATGTTCATTCAGAACCATATGTAGATGGTCTGTCTCCGAAGTACACAAGTTTGTGGTCCACGTATTCAAGGGTCAGGTCCGAAAACTTAGTTTCGAGACCTGGCCCTAGTAGGGGATAATTTGGTGCTAATCCTGGAAATAGACGCGCTTGACGCGGTTGGAAACGCCCGTCAAGACTTCGTAGGGGATGGTGTCGATAGCGTCGCTCAGCACGGTCACTGGCAGATGCTCACCGAAGATCTCTACCTGATCGCCCTCCTGACAGGGGATATCGGTCACGTCGATCATCGCCACATCCATACAGATGTTGCCCACATAATCTGCTTTCTGACCATTCACCAGACAATAGCCACGGCGGTTGCCGAGATGACGGTCCAGTCCGTCGGCATAACCGATAGGAATGGCGGCAATCACTGAGTCGCGGTCGAGTTTGCCTTTCCGGCTGTAACCAACGGTCTCGTTTGCCGGCACATGATGCATCTGCAGGATAGTGGTCTTCAGCGTCGAGACGGTATTCAGAATGCGGTTGTCGCGCGAGTCGATGCCATAGAGGCCGAGCCCCAGACGGCACATGTCGAGTTGTCGCTCGGGGAAATGTTCGATACCGGCAGAATTGTCGATATGGCGCAGGATCTTATGCGAGAAGGCTGCCTGCAATTGGCTGCTGCCCGCCTCGAAGAGTGCGAACTGCTGAGCCGAGAAGGCATCGAAATCGTCGCTATCAGAGCCTACGAAATGGCTGAACACCGAACGCGGGATGATGGCCGTCTGATGCTTCAGACGGTCGATCAGCTCATCCATGTCGTTCACGGGGTCGAAGCCTAAGCGATGCATGCCCGTATCGAGCTTGATATGAACAGGCCAGCCAGTGATACCCTCCTTGCGGGCAGCCTTGACGAGGGCATCCAACAGGCGGAAGGAATATACCTCGGGCTCCAAGTCGTAGTCGAACATGGTCTTGAAGGCGGTCATCTCAGGGTTCATAATCATAATATTGGCGGTGATGCCAGCCTTGCGGAGCGTGACGCCCTCGTCGGCCACAGCCACAGCGAGGTAATCGACACGATGATCCTGCAACGTACGGGCAATCTCGACAGCGCCGGCGCCATAGCCGTCGGCCTTGATCATGCAAACCATCTTCGTTTCTGGTTTTAGGAACGAGCGGTAGTAGTTCAGATTCTCCACCACGGCATTGAGGTTCACCTCGAGAATCGTCTCATGCACCTTCTGCTCCAGCTGTTCCGTGATCTGGTCGAACCCGAACGGACGGGCGCCCTTCAACAAGATCAGCTCGTCATGCAAGCCCCAAAAAGCTTCGCTGGAGAGGAAATGATTCACGTCGGCAAAGAACTGCTTGTCGGCAATCTGAATCCTGTCGGCCTGCGCCATCAGTTCGGGACCGATGCCGATAAACTTCGTGATGCCACGCTTCACAGCCAGATCGCTCACCTGGGCATAGAGTTTCTCGGGCGACGTACCAGTCTGGAAGATATCGCTGAGAATCAGCGTCTTCTTCAACTTTCTGGCCGACTCTCGGCGCTGCATGAAATCGAGGGCTATATCGAGCGAATTGATATCACTATTGTAAGAGTCGTTGATCAGCTGACAGCCCCGCTGACCTTCCTTCACCTCCAGACGCATGGCGACGGGCACGAGTTTTGGCATGCGATCAGCCAATTGTGCGGGCGTCAGTCCGAGGCGCAAGGCCACAGCGGCACAGGTAATCGTGTCTTCGATAGAAGCTTCATCGATAAAGGGAATAACAAAGGTATTCTCTTCCTGCTGCCAGATATAGGTGATGCGAGCCGTCTGTTCCTTGGTTTCGATACGTTTCACAAAGAGGGCGCACTGTTCGTCGCACTGCGACCAAGCGATTTTCTCGCCTTTATATTGCATACGACGGATACAACGGCTGACAATATCGTTATCCGAACAATAGACCATCGCCTCAGTATCGTGCATCAGTTCGAGTTTCTCCAGACATTTCTCTTCCATCGAACGGAAGTTCTCCTGATGGGCACTACCCAGAGAAGTGAGCACGCCGATAGTGGGCTGGATGATGTCGCGCAGGGCCATCATCTCACCAGGTTGACTGATACCTGCCTCGAAGATACCGACCTCGGTCTGCTCGTTCAGCAGCCAGACAGAAAGGGGCACACCAATCTGGGAGTTATAACTGCGGGGCGAACGGACGATCTTCTGGGAAGGCAAGAGTAGCTGATAAAGCCACTCCTTCACCATCGTCTTGCCGTTAGATCCTGTAATACCGACTATCGGGATGTTGAACTCGTCGCGATGGCGCTCAGCCAATCGTTGGAGTGCTGCCAACGGCGACGGCACAATCAGGAAATTGGCATCGGCCATAGAGACCATACTGTCTTCTGGGCAGTATTCTGCGATACCTTTTGCCTCAACTACGAAATTACGCACCCCCCGGCGATAGAGGTCCTCTATGTATTTATGACCGTCGTTACGTGTAGATTTCAGGGCAAAGAACAGCGTCTCCTCTGGGAAGCAGAGTGAACGGCTATCGGTCAGCAGCCAACCTATCTGGGCATCAGTTTCACCAATGCGACGTGCGCCAATCAGCGTCGTAATCTTTTCTATCGAGTAATTCATCACCAAAGTTTTTTGTTTTCAAAGTGCAAAGTTAGGGTATTTTTTCTGCAATTCCCCTACTTTTAACATAGTTTTATCCATCAGCGTCCGATATTCCTCCGAATCTGGATGGAAGGGCTTGTGGTTCAGCACGGCCTTCAAGGGCGCCCATTCCTTAAGAAACATGAGCGCCGCATCGCTCAGATAAGTCTCCGAGAGGCGCTGCCAGATGTATTCGACCGTCTGATCGGAAGGATGCAGCATGTCTGCCTGATAAAAGCGGTAGTCGCGCAATTCGTCGTTGACAATCTCATAGGCAGGGAAATAGCAGACACTCGGATGCCTTGAGCAGACCTGATCGGATGCCAATAGCAACGAGGCCTTCGACAGTTGCGAGCCGTGATAGCCGTATTTGCGGTAACGGATCGGACTGACGGTGAGCACAATCTGCATATCAGGATTCATCTGACGGAGCAACGTGACGGTCTGCTCAAGATAGTCGGCACAAGCATCCACGGATAGCACTTCCTCGGCAAAGAGCGCCTGCGGACGTTTCTGACAGTTATCCACGATCTCGCCCGTCTCCTTCAACCGATAGACATGGTTGGTGCCAAGCGTCAGGAAAGCCACCTCAGGTGATAATGACTGCGCAGCCAGACGCTCAACGGTATGAAGGATGCTCGCAGGATTGTACATCACACCAAAAGGATTGACGGTCACCCGGAACTTCTCTTCCTGAAACCTACGCCCTATATGGTCGGCAAAACAGGAGCCGACGAAGAGCAGGTCGGCACAAGGACCGATTCTGAACCCCGGATCGGGTACATCGACAACCGTACGGAATTCCATCAGCTACGGCTTATCTGGAGTCCACCCGTAGAGAGTGTCATCTCTACAAAACGGGCATTGGGGTTACTACGGTGTTCGACCAGTATATGCTTGATACGGGCAGCCGCCTCTGGATCCTTGGCGATCATATAGAGATAGCCTCCACCGCCGGCACCAGGCAGTTTATAGCCCAGACAGAGGTCATCGACAAGGTTTGTCAGCGCAGCAACGGCCACGGGGTTGGTGCCATTGTCCAGTAGTTGGTTCTGTTGCCATGTCAGGCGCATCAGCCGTCCCATCCGTTGGAAGTCATTACACTGAATGGCCTCATACATCTCCATCGCATGGGCTTTCATCTCGCGCAGCAGTCGGAGTTCCGGACCGTCGTTGAGGAACATCCGTCGCACGATCTCTGCCAGAATGCTCTTAGCCGTACGGGTAATCCCTGTATAATAAAGTAGATGGCAGGCACGATACTCCGGCTGCAACCACAGATCGGTCGGCAGCCAACGTACCTGCGGACTCTGATCGAAGCCTCGGCCTGTCTGCAGCAGTTTCACACCGCCGAGCACACCTCCAAACTGATCCTGCCAACCACCACCAGTGGTCAGCATCTGTTCGAGCATCAGTGTGCGACGACCAATCTCAGCCTTGTCCCAGCCTAAGCCACAAAAATCGCTCAAGGCACCCAACACCGTAGCCGCCAATATACTCGACGTGCCCAGACCGCTGCCTGCAGGAATCGCAGAGAGCAGCGTCAGTTCAATACCGCTTCCGAACGACTCAAGCTGAGTGCGGAGACTGGCATGGGAACCGGACGTCTGACTGAATCCAGCCAGAACCAGAGCTGCTTTCGGTATGGAGAAGGGCGAACCCACGTGCATAAAATCTGTCAGCTGTTCATTGGTTTCCACCACTTCTACAGCTCCGAGGTCGATACTTCGCAACACAATACGCGGCTCCTTCGACGGTCGGATGAAGGTCTGTAGGGGTGGCTGCCCATTGAGTTCGATGGCAAAGTTGACGACATTACCGCCTTCCAACAGGCAATAAGGCGGAGTGTCTGTCCATCCACCGGCAATATCTATACGCACTGGCGAACGGCCCCACACAATCTGGTCGGTAGCGACACAGAGGGACGGTTCTTTTGCTACATCGCGCGATGTAGCAAAAGAACCGTCCCTCTGTGTCAGGCCCTGACGCAAAAGGGCGAACGCCTTTTCACTATCGTCGCGGAACATCGCATCGTGGATGCGCGTCATCAGTGGTGCGTCTTCCGGCAATGGCGCAGGCATCGGTATCTGTTCCCTTCCGAAATTGGTCATGGCATCAGCCAGATCCAACTGGTAGAACACACTATGTTCCCAATTGCTGGCCAGCGCCTGCCAATTACCCTTACGGAAGGCCTGACGCTGGTCAAATAGTCGGCGCAGATTGGCCTCAGTCGAAATCTCTTCGGCAGACATCAGTCGGAGCGCTTGGGATTCAAGATCGTCCAAAGCAGACAGTTCACTTAGGGTTTCTACAACAGGGAACTGACATTTCTGTTGCTCCGAGCCGGCAAAACGGTCATCGATATGATAACGGCGCACAGCATACTGCGACTCACCGATAGGAATGATGTCGATACACTCGCCAGGGGCTAATGAGAGTGCCCAATCGTTCTGAGGCACACCGGTAATGATATGATCGTGAGTGAGTTGCCAACGTTTTCCGACGTGACTGTTCTCTATCCAGATATTCGTGTTATCTGCCGTCAGTGGCACCTCTACCGTCGCATTCTGTACGAAGATGGAAGGATGGGGTTTACGGTCGATGTGCATGATCTCGCGCTGGTCGTTTACCAGGTTCTGGATGCGCTGCATCGAGGAAATCATCTCCCGAGAGGTACCAAAATGGTAGAACTCGCCACCCGCTAGTGGCAAAATAGCCACTTTCAATTGTCTCAACTCTTCGTCGGCAATGGTGGGATCGGTGCCGAGTGCACAACCAAACTCAGCATAGAGGTCGTATTCTTTGAGGTCTGATGAGCGTTTCATCAGGAGTTTGACAGCCTTGTCGGAGAGGAGCCAGATACCGATATCCGTCAAATAGAAGTGTTCTCTCTGTACCTCACTCAAGGTCTCTACCGAGGGTTTCTGCAGCATCTGTTTCAAGACGGAGGGCGTCTGTCGACTGCTGACGAACACACCGTGATTCTTGGCCACTGAAGCATCGAGCCACAGACCATAGCAGACGACATCGGCCTCAGGAACAGGCTGCAGGGGTTGTGTAGCCCTGATCAGCACATCACCGCTCACCACCATCGTATGGATGTTGTCGGGTGCCTGAGCCATCATTTTCTCATAGAGCGGCAGTTGCAGGCTCAACAGATCCTGCGACAAGCGCTGACCACGCTCCCAGCGGAACACGGGTATCGGTGTCAGGATCTTGCCTGAGGGGGCATACGACGGCAGACGGCGACTCTGTCCTCCGGCATGAAGCAGGATACGCTTCTCCTGTGCCAGCCAATGGTCAAAGGCGGCCTCATCCCCTACTCCTTCGCTCTGGGCGCAGGCCTCCAACAGCCACGTTGTTCCACCACCACTGCCAAGTTTGTGACCTATCGGATCGTTGGTACAGAAATACTCCGCTCGACTCAAGCCGGTCACTTCATGGAAACTGCCGACAAGGTTAGGTGGCAAGGATAACAGTTTTTTCATGATCTATTCCTTTTTCCTTTGACGATATTCGACAAAGACAATTCCTACAACAATAAGCAACAAGAGGACAAAGGCAACATAAGCCACCGTCTCTGTCACACTGACAGACTTCGGGAAGAAAGCCAGTTCTACCTGATGTTTGCCCGGCTGCAGGTGAATAGCACGGAGGATATAGTTCACACGACCCAGTTCTGCAGGCTGACCGTCAACGGTAGCCGTCCAACCGGGATAGTAAATCTCTGAGAACACGAGCACACCACCCTTGCCACTATTCACATCGTATTTCAGACAGTTGGGCTCATAGGAGGTGATGGTCACCACACTGGCAGTATCCTGCACAACAGCCTCACCCAGTTGTGCCTTGAAACGGGCATCGGCCACAGCTTGATGACGGGGGTCGAGTTTCGCGATGCCCTCTAACTCCGCATTTGCATTATCTACATACCTGATCTGATCGACAAACCAAGCATTGCCATAGACATAAGGATTCTGGATGGGTACGGTCTGACCGCCTTCGAGCGGGAAGATGAAGTAACGGGTGTTCAGCATGTTCAGCACCGGACAGATGCTGTCGCCGTTTACCTGCGTCATGTCACCAGCAGCCTCACCCACAGCCTTGAAGAGTTGTTGCATCTCAGGATTGATATAAGCCTCGATCATCTCCTGATAGCGACGCAACTTGGCTGCATGATAACCGCCAATACTTTTATGATAATACGAGGTTTCGTTTTCGTTAAAGGTATTCGAAGCGAGGTTCAGCACACGATAATCCAGTGTCTCGTCACGCAGGATGAGTTCATCGGTCTGTGTCTTCTCCTGTGGAGCCTCACGCTCTGACTTCGGGACGAACATCTCATCGTTGAGGTAACGCTTGTTCACCGTCCACAGGTCCACGAGACACAACACAAGGAGGATTCCAATGGTATATTCTTTCTTCAACTTCCCGTAGAGGCAAGCCAGAAGGATGCCTGTACCAGCCAGAATGATATAGAACGAGCGCAGGGCGTCGGCTGTAAACACGGCCTGACGCATCTCTGTGAGGTTCGCAATCAGCGGTTGGATATGTTCTGCAGGGAGACTCTGTAGGGCACGCATCTCACTGGAAGAGATAAAACTGCCGAAGAATGTCTCTGGCATCAATGAGAACAACAGGGCAACACCACCTGTCAATGCAAAACTGACGATCAGCGGTACCTTCAACTTCTCCTTAGTCACTTCGCCATCGTAGATTTTCTTCAAAGCCAGCATGGCGAGCAGAGGAATGGTAAACTCGGCAATCACAAGGATCGAGGCCACCGTACGGAACTTGGCATACATCGGCACATAGTCGAGGAAGAAGTCGGTAAAGCCCATGAAATTCCTTCCCCATGACAGCAGGATTGAGAGAATCGTAGCAGCAAGGAGCGCCCATTTCACAGGACCCTTCACGATAAAGAGTCCGAGAATGAACAGCAACATCACAAAAGCCCCCACATAGACGGGTCCCGACGTACCAGGCTGCTCTCCCCAGTACTGCCCGATTTGGTCGTAGATGCTCGCATAGTCGGGATTGGCATGTTTCATGGCCGTCTCACTCATGCTCATCGGCATCGAGGCACCACCCTTCGTATTAGGAATCAGCAACGTCCACGTCTCGTCGATGCCATAACTCCACTGTGTGATATAGTCACGGTCGAGACCGCTGCTCGTTTGGTTGGCGCTGTTCTGCTTCACCAGCTCACTCTTGCCGCGCATCGACTCCTTACTGTATTCCCAGGTGTGATAGAGGTTCGACAGATTGATGCAGAGACCGATAGCCGCACCGAGCGCGCACACAGCCGTAGCCTTCAGGAAACGGGCCATCTGATGCTGCTGCACTGCTTCTACCAGCCAGGCTATCACCAGTGCCACGATGATGAACAGATAGTAATACGTCATCTGAACATGATTGGCATTGATCTCAAAAGCAGTAAACACCGATGTCAGCAACAGACCCCACAGGTACTTGCCGCGATAGGCCAGTACCAGACCGGCAATCATCGGCGGAAGGTAAGCCAAAGCCCACACCTTCCAGATATGACCTGCAGCGATGATAATGAGGAAATAGGTCGAGAAAGCCCAGATAATGGAGCCTAATGCTGCCAGATGCTGACGGAAGTCGAAAGCACGCAACAGGATATAGAAGCCCAGCAAGTAGGCAAAGACGAACCAAACATTTTCGGGTAGCCACAGGTGATAGGCATTCACGGCCTTCGTCAATAGATCGGTAGATCCATACGAGGGTGCCATCTGGTAGGTAGGCATGCCACCAAACAAGGCATTGGTCCAACGGCTACGCTCACCTGTCTTCTGCAAATATTCGATACCTTCCTGTCCGGCGCCTCTTCCTGCCGACGCATCATGACGATAGAGGATGCGCCCTTCAATATCAGCAGGGAAGAAATAAGCAAAGGCCAGAACGGCAAACAACAGCACTGCCAACACATCGGGCAGGCATTTCTTCAATAATGTCATAACTTGCAAGTTTTGTTATTTGCGTGCAAAGGTACAAATTTTTAGGCACGGACGACACGGATTTCGAGGATTTTTTTGTAATTTTGCAGCGATTATGGAAGAAAATATCATTACCAGTGTACAAAACGCCCGTATCAAGCACGTGGTATCCCTGCAACAGAAGTCGTCGCTCCGACGTGAGGAAGGTCTTTTCGTGGTTGAGGGCCAGCGCGAGATCGAGCATTGCATCGCCTGTGGCTACGAAATCGTGGAGATGTTTGTCCTCGAAGGTATTGCCGTCGATGACGAACACATTGTCGTCACGCCTCAGGTGTACGAAAAGATGGCTTATCGCGAAAGTACGGAAGGTATTATTGCCGTGGCCAGATGCAAGCAGCATCGTCTGAAGGATCTCAAACTTAAGGAGAATCCTCTGATGGTGGTGCTCGAGCGTGTGGAGAAGCCAGGCAACCTGGGTGCTATCCTGCGCACGGCAGAGGCTGCAGGGGTGGATGCTGTCATGGTGTGCGACCCGTTGACGGATCTCTACAACCCCAACCTCATCCGAGCCAGCATCGGAGGTGTGTTCAGTGTGCCTGTGGCCGTTTGCACCTCCAAAGACTGTATCGCCTTCCTCAAGGAGCACCAGGTGCGCATCCTCACGGCCCAGCTACAAGACTCGTACGACTATTACGACTACGATATGCATGGAGCTACTGCCATCGTCATGGGTACCGAATCCACAGGCCTCACTGAGCAGTGGCGCGAGGCAGCAGATGCGCACATCCGCATCCCCATGCTGGGGCGCCTCGATTCGCTCAATGTCAGCGTCAGTGCTGCCATCCTGATGTACGAGGCCGTGCGCCAGAGAAACTCAAAATATCAGAATTATGTATTTGGAATGTAAGATATGAAGATCGGAATGATTGTAGCAATGGAAAAGGAACTCATGCAGCTCCGTCCATTATTCCCAGAAGACAAGGTAATCCTCCAGAAGAGTGGGATTGCCACCGTCAACGCTGCCATACAAACAGTGGAGATGATCCGTCAGTACAAGCCCGACTGCATCATCTCGAGCGGCTGTGCCGGTGGTAACGGCGATGACATCAATCTACAGGATGTTGTCGTGAGTTCTGAACTGACCTACCACGACGTCTATTGCGGTAAAGCCATCGACGAGACCACCGTCTATGGACAGGTACAGGGGCTCCCCGCCCGCTATCAGGCCGATCCCTACCTGCTGGAGAAGGCAAAACAGACGGGGGCAAAGCCCGGTTTGATTGTCACCGGCGACTGGTTTGTGGATACCAAGGAGAAGATGGCAGAGATAGTTAGTCTTTTCCCCGAGGCCAAGGCTGTTGATATGGAGTCGTGTGCCATCGCTCAGGTGTGCCATATCTACAAAGTGCCTTTCATCTCTTTCCGTGTCATCAGCGATATCCCCCTGCGCGACACCAATGCCTCCCAGTATCACAATTTCTGGGATACCATCGCCGAGAACTCTTTCCAAGTCACCAAAACATTCATCGAAAGTCTTTAATATGGAAGTCATACAAAGTTTTACCATTGATCACACCCACCTCAAACCGGGCATCTATGTCTCGCGCGAGGACAAGGGTTTCACCACCTTCGACTTGCGTATCACCGAGCCCAACAAGGAACCGGCCGTTGCCCCTGCCGCCATGCACAGCATCGAGCATCTGATGGCCACCTGGTTCCGAAACTCTGAGGCGAAAGACAATGTCGTCTATGTAGGTCCGATGGGTTGTCTGACGGGCATGTATATCGTCATGACAGGCAATTACACCGTCGAGGACATGCGGCGCCTCACCATCGAGTGCCTCCAATGGATACTCGAGCAGACAGAAGTGCCTGCCACAGAACCACAGTCATGCGGCAACTATCTGCTGCACGACCTTCCCATGTGCAAATGGGAGAGTGCTCGCTATCTTGACCGGCTACAAAACGATTTCCACTGCGAATATACCAAGCTGCAGATTACGCTCGACAACGGTAAGGTTTTCGCAGATGCATAGAAACGTAAAGAGCCCCGCTACAGCGGAGCTCTTTACATCATTTTATTATACTTTATTTGCCTTTTTCCTTTGATCGTGGTCAAGGATGACCTTACGCATACGCATCGACTTCGGCGTCACCTCTACCAGCTCATCCTGCTTGATATACTCGAGGCACTCTTCCAGGCTCATCACCGTCTTCGGGATAATACGGGCCTTCTCGTCGGTACCTGAAGCACGTACATTGGTCAACTGCTTAGCCTTGCAGACGTTCACCACAAGATCGTTGTCGTGGACATGCTCACCAACCACCTGACCGGCATACACATCCTCGCCCGGATCGATGAAGAACTTACCGCGATCCTGCAGTTTGTCGATGGCATAGGCAAAGGCATTACCCGTATCCATCGAGATCATCGAACCGTTGACACGACGTTCAATCTCGCCCTTATACGGCTGATATTCCTTGAAGCGGTGGGCCATGATGGCCTCTCCTTGAGAGGCTGTCAGCACATTCGTACGCAGACCGATGATACCGCGTGAAGGAATATCGAATTCAATATTCACACGCTCACCCTGACTCTCCATCGAGGTCATCTCACCTTTACGGCGGGTCACCATATCAATCATCTTAGAGGAGAACTCCTCGGGCACGTTGATGGTCAATTCCTCTACCGGTTCATGCTTCACACCGTCGATTTCCTTATAGATTACCTGCGGCTGTCCTACCTGAAGCTCATAACCCTCACGACGCATGGTCTCGACCAGCACGGAGAGGTGAAGCACACCACGGCCAGAGACCACCCATTTATCGGTCGAATCCTCGAAAGGCTCTACACGCAGGGCGAGGTTCTTCTCCAGTTCCTTCTCCAGACGGTCGTTGATATGACGCGAGGTCACAAACTTACCCTCTTTACCGAAGAAGGGCGAATCGTTGATCATGAAGAGCATCGACATGGTAGGCTCGTCAATGGCGATAGGCGTCATGGGCTCAGGATTTTCCAAGTCGCAGATGGTATCGCCAATCTCGAACTTCTCCAATCCGATAACGGCACAGATATCACCGCAATCGACACTGTCTGTACGAACGTGTCCCATACCCTCGAAAGTATGTAGCTCCTTAATCTTCGTCTTCTCCATCGAGCCGTCGCGATGGGCAATAGTTACCTGCATGCCGTCTTTGAGTTGACCACGGTGGACGCGCCCCACGGCAATTCGACCCTGATAGCTCGAATAGTCGAGCGAGGTAATCAGCATCTGCGGTGTACCCTCATTCTGCTGCGGGGCAGGAATCACCTCTACAATCTTGTCGAGCAGATAAGTGATATTATCGGTAGGCTTCTTCCAGTCCTCACCCATCCAGCCGTTCTTGGCAGAGCCATAGACCACAGGGAAATCGAGTTGGTCTTCTGTAGCATTCAAAGAGAACATCAGGTCGAACACCATCTCATAGACCTCTTCTGGACGACAGTTGGGCTTATCCACTTTATTGACCACCACAATGGGTTTGAGGCCAATCTGCAGGGCTTTCTGCAACACAAAGCGCGTCTGGGGCATCGGGCCTTCGAAGGCATCGACGAGCAACAGACAGCCGTCGGCCATATTCAACACACGCTCTACCTCACCGCCGAAGTCGGAGTGTCCCGGAGTATCAATAATATTAATCTTCGTTCCTTTCCAGTTAATGCTGACGTTCTTCGAGAGAATGGTGATTCCACGCTCACGCTCCAAGTCGTTAGCATCGAGTACCTGATTGCTGAGATTCTGTCCCTCACGGAAGAGATTCCCGGCGAGCATCATCTTATCGACCAAGGTCGTCTTACCATGGTCCACATGCGCAATAATTGCGATATTTCTGATATCCTGCATACCTATTTACTTAAAAACGGGTGCAAAGGTACGAATAATTTTCGAAAAAGTTTGCAGTATCGGAAAAAAGTTGTACCTTTGCACCCGCATTTCGGAAAATCCGGAGCATCTGACGACGTAAACCGCCAGTGATTAGGCAGGCAGAAGCGTCTGAAAGATGTGTTTGCAAACAACATTAATCACATTACAATTATGTATTTAGACAAAGCAAAAAAGGAAGAGATCTTCGGTCAGTATGGCAAGAGCGCTACTGATACTGGTTCAGCAGAGGCTCAGATTGCCCTCTTCTCTTACCGTATCTCTCACCTGACTGAGCACCTGAAGAAGAATCACAAGGATCACAACACAGCCCGTTCGCTGACTATGCTCGTAGGTAAGCGCCGTAAACTGCTGAAGTACCTCTACAATAACGATATCAATCGTTATCGTGCTATCGTCAAGGCCCTCGGTCTTCGTAAGTAAGCAAACAATAAAGCCTCGCAATGAGCGAGGCTTTTTCTTGCATGTATAATCCCCTGCCATCTGGCGGGGGATTATTCGTAGATCACTATTCTACAACGACTTTCACGTTCTCCTTTTTGATGTTGGTGCAGTTGGTGAAAGTGGCGTCCTGCTTGGCACGGATGGTGATGTTCTTCAGATTGATACCATCCATCGGCATCTCTGGCAAGCCGTTGAACTCCATAGCGCGTCCGGCACCGTTACAGACCACATTCTGAATATCAATATTGCGGAAGATAGGGGTCGTCTCGTCCACCGGCTTTTTCGTGGTGTTATCTGGTTTGTCACCATCGGCAATCATCTCTGCTACCGACTTACCACCATAATACATATTGAATGTAATGGCATCTGTCTTAATATCCATCATCGAGATATTGTCGATAAAGATATTCTCCACAATACCACCACGACCACGGGTGCTCTTGAATCGCAGACCGACATCAGTACCCAGGAACTGACAATCCTGAACCTTGAAATTACGGACACCGCCGCTCATCTCCGAGCCAACCACGAAACCACCATGACCGGCAAAAACCGTACAGCCATCGACAACCACGTTCTCACAAGGAATGCCACGTTTACGACCATCGGCATCCTTACCGCTTTTAATGCAGATACCATCGTCGCCAGCATCGAAACGCGAGTTCACGATCAGTGCATTCTTACACGACTCAAGGTCGAGCGCATCACCATTCTGGGCATAGCTCGGATTACGTGCGAGGATATTGTCGATAATCACATTCTCACACATCAGCGGATGGATGTTCCATGCCGGCGAGTTCTGGAAGATAACACCCTTGAGCATCACGTTCTTGCAAGAGACAAGACTGATCATCACCGGACGAAGGAAGCGGTGAATCGCCTCAAACTCCTCGTCGGTCTTTGCAGTGGGCACATTCAGGTCGGCTCCCTGATGGCCTTTGGCATAGCTGGCTGTAGGCGCCCAATAGTCGCCTGGCATCACCACACTGCCAGGTACGGCCAAAAGATCTTTCCATTGGCTGGCGGTCACTTTCGAACGTTTCACCGGGCGCCAGTACTGACCGTTACCATCGATGGCTCCCTTACCCGTAATAGAAATGTTTTCCGCACCATTGGCAGAGAGGGGCGACTGACAGCGACGCGTATCAAGCCCCTCAAACGAAGTCTTGATAATGGGATAGAGCGTCTCGTCGGCAGCAAACTGGATGATGGCCCCTGCCTTGAGATGGAGGTCGATGTTGCTCTTCAGCACGATAGGTCCCGTAAGCCATACGCCAGAAGGAACTATCAGATGTCCGCCACCCTTCTGTACAAGTGCGTCAATGGCCTTTGCAAAAGCATCGGTACAGAGCGCTCTGCCTGTGGAATCACCGCCAAAGTCCTTCAGGTTCACCTTATAGTCGGGGATGACTGGCGCTTTTACCTCAGGCATGGCGAAAGGCAGGTTCTCGGTATATTTCTTGTAAGGATTGCCTTCCTGCTGGTCCTTGCAGCACGATGGTTGAGCATTGGCACTCATTGCAATGGCAATGGTTACCAACAACGTGTGAATAAGTCTTTTTTTCATAATCATTATTGTTTTAGTGTTTAGTTATCTTATTAGTTTTTAATCTCTAATCTCGTTGAGAGGCTGCATCACGAAGTCGCGTTCATGCATCAACGGATGGGGAATTTTCAGATCCGGCTCGTCCACCTTCAGATCGTCATAGAGCAGGATATCAATATCTATCGGTCTGTCTTTAAACTTGGTCGTTTGACGGCGTTCCGTCGCATGCGCCTTTCTTTTGCCCAGCTCCCGTTCTATCTTCTGTGTCGCCGTAAGCACCTGTCGTGGTGTCAGACTCGTCTCACAAAGGATGACAGCGTTCAGGAACTTGTTCTCCGACTGGAATCCCCAAGGCTCAGTCTCTATGAGAGAGGAGCGGCGGGCTACATGCCCCACGCGCTCATCTATCAGTTTGACAGCCTCCTGGATAGTTGTCTCTCGGTCGCCAAGGTTACTTCCCAGGCCAAGATACACCTGATGCATCAATCATCCAGGATTAACAGGGCATCGCCGTAGCAGCCGAACTTATACCCTTCTTTCACAGCAGTCTCGTAGGCTTTATATACCAGGTCGTAACCGCCAAACGATGCCTGCGTCATCATCATTGTCGATTCAGGATGGTAGAAGTTGGCTATAAGTGCATTGCTCAGACCGAACTCATAGGGTGGGAAGATGAACTTGTTCGTCCATCCTTCAAACTCCTTCAGCAGGCCATCGGTACCCACAGCAGTCTCTGTGGCACGGGCGGTGCTTACACCGACACAGCAGACACGATGACCGTTCTGCTTGGTTGTGTTCACAATCTCACAAGCCTCCTTTGGGATGAACATCTGTTCCGACGACATCTTATGTTTCGTCAAGTCCTCCACCTCGATGGGGTCAAAACTTCCCAGGCCGCAATGCAAGGTAATAAAAGCGAAATTAATGCCGCGGATTTCCATACGCTTCATCAACTCACGGCTGAAGTGCAGACCCGTTGCAGGAGCCGTCACGGCACCCTCCTTACTGGCATAAATGGTCTGGAAACGCTCCATGTCCTCCTCATTTGCCGGGCGTTTGTCGATGATATAGCGCGGCAGAGGGGCAGAGCCAAGGGCATAGAGTTCGCGCTTGAACTCATCGTGCGGACAGTCATAGAGGAATCTCAGCGTACGCCCGCGGCTGGTGGTATTGTCAATCACCTCAGCCACCATTGGTCCGTCTTCTTCGAAAAAGAGTTTGTTTCCGATACGGATCTTACGGGCTGGTTCCACAAGTACATCCCACAGGCGCAAGTCAGGATTGAGCTCACGCAGCAGGAATACCTCAATCTTCGCATCGGTCTTCTCTTTCGTGCCATATAGACGGGCAGGGAACACCTGTGTATCGTTGAAGATAAATGTATCGTCCTCATCGAAATAATCAAGGATATTGCGGAAGTCAAGGCCGCTCTCGATTTTTCCACTCCTACGGTGAGCCACCATCAGACGACATTCGTCGCGATGGTATGAGGGCTCCATAGCCACCAGCTCCTCAGGGAGCTTAAACTTAAACTGTGATAATTTCATTATATCTTTCTATTGTCTTTTCTTAATGATCTCTTTCCAATGCCTTCTCCATCCAAGCGGGGAACTCGTCAAATGTCAGGCAGTCTTCCAGTCTCACGTCACCAAGCCGTGTTCTGCAGAGAGCCGTCAGGAAGGCACCGCTTCCCAGGGCCCTGCCAATATCCCTGGCCAGCGAGCGGATGTAGGTTCCTTTTCCACAGGACACGCGGATAGACATCTGCATTTTCACTGGGTCGAAGCCGGTCAGTTCTATCTCGTCGATATGGATCGGCTTGGCCTGCAGTTCCATCTCCACACCCTTGCGTGCCAGCTCGTAAGCACGGTCGCCCGCCACCATACAAGCGGAGTAGAGCGGTGGCACCTGCATGATATCGCCTACAAACTGGGGCAATGTCTCCAGGATGAGTTCCTTGGTGATATGCTTTGTCGGGTAAGTGTAATCCACCGTGTGCTCCTTGTCAAAACTCGGGGTGGTCGCTCCCAACTGCAAGGTCGCCGTATATTCCTTGGAGTGCAACTGCAGACGCTCTATCTGTTTCGTCGCCTTTCCCGTACAGAGGATGAGCACCCCCGTCGCCAAGGGATCCAGCGTACCGGCATGCCCCATCTTGACTCTTTTCACCTTCAGTCTTTTCGACAACACGTAGCGGATATGCGCCAATGCCCCGAAACTCGACATCCGGTAAGGTTTATTGATGTATATGAATGCCCCTTGCTGAAAATTCATTTAGTCCACCATTGCTAACGAATGACCAGTGAGCAGCAGAACCAAGATAATACTGCCCACGATAATACGGTAAATACCGAAAGCCTTAAAGCCATATTTGGTCAGGAAACTAACAAACCACTTCATAGCCAACAGCGCCACAATGAATGCCACCACACAGCCCAGAATGAGCATGGCAATGTTATGCGACGTGGCCCACGAGGCATCTTCTTTCATCAGATCCAGCAGATCGAGCAACGTTGCACCTGCCATTGTCGGCACAGCCAGGAAGAACGAGAACTCTGCCGCGTTGGCTCTGGTTAGCCCCTGAGCCATACCGCCCACGATGGTAGCCATCGAGCGCGACACACCCGGGATTACCGAGATGCACTGGAACAGACCGATACGGAAGGCGCGCATCTCGTTCACTTTGTTTGCCTTGTCACCCTTATTGAAAAAGCGGTCGCAATAAAGCATGAAGATGCCGCCCACAACCAGCATGATAGCCACGACGAGTACACTATCCAGAAGCCAATCGAGCAGACCCGACTTTTTGGCAAGCAGCCCAATCACCACCGCAGGCAATACACCCACGAAGAGCAGCCAATAGAAATGGAAACGGTGCTTCAGTTTCCCTAACAGCGAGGCTCCATGGGGAACCGGCGAACGGTCGATAATGAAGAATTTCTTCCAATAAAGGCAAACCACCGACAGGATGGCACCAAACTGTATAATAAAGGTGAAGGCATGCACGAAAGCATCGCCCTGGGGGATTCCCAGCAGATTCTGCGTGATAATCATGTGTCCCGTCGAAGATACTGGCAAGAACTCCGTCAGTCCCTCCACGATGGCAATAATTACTGTTTCAAACCATGTCATGCCTCAACCTCCTTCTCGTTCTGATCCTTTGGTTTTCTGATAATGGCATAGATCATTGACACGAAGCCGAAGAGACAAACCACCGGAGCCACCTTGGTACGGCGGACACTGAATATGTCGGGCTCGAATGTCGTATCCGTGGAATTTGGTCCTACCATCAGCAGGAATCCCACAATCACGATGACCATCCCCACAGCCAGGAGGATAAAGTTCATCTTATCAAATGCAAAGTTTCTCTTATCCATTTTAGATTTTGTATAGTTCACCTGGCGACATACGCAGGAATTTGTTGACAGAGATATACGAGCACACACTCGTAATGATGATGCCGAAGAGCAGCACAGCCACGCCTGTTATCGCGAGCACCTCCCATGTAATGATCGTCAGCATCTTCGGCTCGTAATAATAGAGGCCATACACACAACCCCCAAGGACAGCAATGGCAAGGATGGCTGCCAGCACACCCACAAGCAGACCTTGTTTCATAAAGGGCCGACGGATAAAGCCCCAAGAGGCTCCCACCAGCTTCATCGTGTGGATGAGGAATCGCCGCGAATAGACACTAAGTCTCACGGTATTGCTGATTAGCGAGAACGACACGAACGTCAACAGCATGGCTATCACCAGCAACACGATGTTCACTTTCGTCAGGTTCCTGTTCACGCTGTCCATCAGATCCACCTGATAGGCCACATCGGCCACCTTGGGATTCTTCTTCAGTTCTGCAGCAATCCACTTCAACGAGTCACGATTCGCATAGTCCGACTTCATCTGCAGTTCAAGCGTTGCCGAGAAGGGATTAGTTCCCAGGAATTCCGATGGGTCGGAGCCCATGGCCTCTGTCTGCTCCTTGAGCGCCTGATCACGACTGATATAGTCGATATTCCGGGAGTAAGGACGATGGTAGAGGTCACGGCAAAGTAACTTGGCCTCATTCACACTCACCTCGTCTTTTAGCATCACCGTGACAGTCAGGTTCTCCTTGACCCACTGCGACAGATTACGCGAGGTTAGCACAGAGAACACGACGAGTCCCAGCAACACAAGCACCATCGCCGTGCTGATACACAATGTCACCATCTGCATACCACGACGGCTGCCAGCATTCTTTTTGCGTCTTTTCATTAATCTTACGTACGTAAAAAATCTTATTTGGGTGCAAAGGTACACTTTTTTTTTGTCAACTCCAAAAAATAATGTAATTTTGCAGCCAATATGAGTACAATTATATATCCTTCACCTATTTTCGGGCCTGTCCATAGCCGACGGCTGGGGCTCTCCCTCGGCATCAATCTTCTGCCGGCCGACGGAAAAGTCTGTTCTTTCGACTGCATCTATTGTGAGTGCGGCTTCAATGAAGACCACCGCCCCACTCTCCCCCTTCCCACTCGTGAGGCCGTTGCCAAAGCCCTCGAGGAAAGGCTCATTCAGATGCGGACCGAAGGGCGTATGCCCGACGTACTCACCTTCGCCGGCAATGGCGAGCCTACCTGTCATCCGCATTTCGCAGAGATTATCAGCGACACCATCCGTCTGCGCAACCAGTATTGCCCCGAAGCGAAGGTCAGCGTGCTCAGCAATGCCACGATGATTCATCGTCAGACAGTCCACGATGCGCTCATGCAAGTTGATAACAATATCCTGAAACTCGACACCATCGATCCTATATATATAAATAAGGTGGATCACCCTAATGGCACTTACGATGTAGATGTCATCATCGACCGGATGAAGGCCTTCAATGGGCACCTGATTATCCAGACGATGTTCATGCGAGGTGACTGTAACGGTGAGAGCGTCGATAATACAGGCGAGGAATATGTTACGCCCTGGTTGGAGGCTGTCAAGAGCATCAAGCCCCAGCAGGTGATGATCTACACCATCGACCGCGAGACGCCCACGCAAGGACTGCTCAAGGCTACACATGAACAACTTGATGCCATTCGCGACCGGGTCATCGCCGCAGGCATCCCCTGCACCGCCAGTTACTAAAAAGAATGAATCCCCGCCAGATGGCAGGGATTCGTTCTTTATTTACACATGATACCTCGACTGGAGTTCTCGAGGAACTTAATGATGTTCCGAATCTCCGGACCGTCGGGCACCTGATCCTTGATCTGGTTGATGACATCGAACACGCTCGTCTTACCATGGAAGAGCAGACGATAGGCATTGGAGATGTGTTTCTGTACTTTCTCGTCGATACCGGCATAATTCATCATCGTGGTGTTAGGACCGCCATAGGTCATGGGGTTGCCACCAGCAATGACATAGGGAGGCACGTCGTGAGAGAAAGCGCATCCAGCCTGGATGAGCGAGAGGTCGCCGGCACGGGTATTGGCGTTCTGGATGGCGCCCGAGGAGAAGATGACACCGCTGCCAATCTCACAGTCGCCCGCAATCTTCGTGCCGTAGCCGAACACACAGTTAGTACCCACGACGGTATCGTGGCTGATGTGCGTGCCTTCGAGCAGGAAGTTGTGGTTCCCGATGATGGTTACACCGTCCTTGTTGGTGCCGCGGTTGATGACCACATTTTCACGGATAATATTGTTGTCGCCAATCTTCACATAGGATTTGGCACCACGGAAGTTGAAATCCTGCGGGAGCGCAGCGATCACACTACCCTGGTGAATCTTGTTGTTATTGCCGATACGTGAACCGTCGCAGATAGAGACGAAGGGGAAGATGATGCAATTATCGCCTATCTCCACATCGTCTTCTATATATACGAAGGGGAATATCTTACAGTTGTTGCCGATCTTCGCCTTGGGGGAAATCTCAGCCTTGGGGGATATATCGTTCATATCATTCACAATTTAAAAATTCTACAATCTACATTCTACTTCGCTCCCCCGCCAAGAGCCAGATACAGATTGACGACAGCCTGCATCTTGGAGAACTGGTCCGACACCTCGTCGATCTCGGCATTGAGCAGATTGCTCTGGGCTGTGATGACTTCGAGATAAGTAGTGTTGCTCGACGACTCCATCAACTGTCTGGTGTCCTCAACGTTCTTCTTGAGCACGGCCACGCGCTTGGCATCAAGCACCGACTGGGTATCATAAGAGTTGTACGACACGAGGGCGTTCGACACCTCATTGCCAGCCTTGTACACAGAGTTCTGCCAGGTATTGAAGGCCTGTTCATACTTATCCTTGGCCACCTTCAGACCAGCCACGAGTTGTCCGTGCTGGAAAATGGGTTGCACCAGCGAGCCGACAGCGGAGAGGAGCCACTTGCCAGGGTTGACGACGCCTGCACCAGAGTTATTAGTAAAGGCAGCAGATGCCGTCACAGTGATGTTCGGATAGAAGCGGCTGCGGGCATTCTCAACATCGTAGAAGCACTGGGCGAGCGCCATCTCGTTGGCATGCACGTCGGCACGGTTGGCCAGCATCTGGATGCCCACGCCCGTCGAGAATTCCGAAGGCAGGCTCTGATTGGCAAACGTGCTGCGGGCGATAGTCTGTCCCGGCTGTCCGAGAAGCAGCGAGAGCGAGTTCTCCATCTCGCGAACCTGGCGCTGCAGTTCGGACTTCTGAGCCTGCACGTTATAGTAGGCAGCCTCAGCACTCTGAACAGCGGTCGAACGATAGCCGGCGCGGTTCTCATGCATGAACTTCATCTTCTCCCAGGTCTCCTTGGTGAGTTGTTCCATGTCTGTAATGATCTCCACCTGACGGTCGAGCATCAGCAACGTGTAATAGAGGTTGGCGATGCCTGAGATGACGTTACACTTCACCACCGTCTGATAGTCCTTGGTGGCAATGAGCTGCATCTGGGCAGAACGCTTGGCCGAGAGCAGGTTGCCAAAGAGGTCGATGTTCCAACTGGCCTGTACAGGGAGTGTATAGATCTTGTTGGCAGCAGCCCCGTCGAACGACGAGAGCGTACCCTGCGGCGACAAGGCCAACGATGGCAGGAACGCCAACTTGGCCACCTTCAGCGCCTCATTGACCATGTGCACATTAAGAGCAGCATTCAGAAGGTCGGCATTATTTTCGAGACCCTGCTGGATGAGCGTCTGCAACTGGGGGTCGGTAAAGACGCTGCGCCAAGGCAGATTGCCGAACGAGGTGGTGTCGGTCACTGCAAGGGTATCGGTCAGC
Organism: uncultured Prevotella sp.; assembly: GCA_900315035.1. Classification (GTDB taxonomy): domain Bacteria; phylum Bacteroidota; class Bacteroidia; order Bacteroidales; family Bacteroidaceae; genus Prevotella. Next base: position 397 of record OMXO01000021.1, on the reverse strand, counting down.
GACACCGTATCACGCACGAGCCCTTTCGTATTCACATCCGGACGCTCGTATTTGTTATAGAGTCCGCAGCTCGACAGCAGCAGGGCTGCGGACATGAATATCATCAGTTTCTTCATATTATTTCTCGAGTTCATAGTCAACGGGTTTATGATGAGCATACTGAGACAGCTCGGCAGCCACCTCGGCATTCTCCTCATCCTCAAACTTCAGCGGGCTGATCTTCTCCTGGAGTGACTGGAAGATGACAAACAGCGTAGGCACGACAAACAGCTGGAGGATGGTACCGATCAGCATACCACCCACGGCTGCAGCACCCAGCGTCTGGTTACCATTCTTACCCACACCCGAGGCGAACATCATCGGCAACAGACCGATGACCATAGCCAGAGAGGTCATC
>OMXO01000161.1 GCA_900315035.1 uncultured Prevotella sp. | reverse complement strand
GTATCGGGCAATCTGCATGGCAAAGATGGTCTTGCCGATGCCCGACTGTCCGAAGATGATACTGAGATCACCTTCGAGCACGATGTCAGGATAGAGCGGAATCAATGGTGGCAGAAGATGGGCATCTTCGATGCACTTGTTCATTGGCTCAACATGGAATCCACCGCCATCAACAGGCTCACTATTCAGAAGGTCATTGAATGACTGGCTAATAATGTCTGTTCCCATACCCTATCCTTTTTTAATCAGTACATCCAAATCATTCTTAGAATAGAGACAGCGGCCACCGACCTTGTGAACAGCAATCTCCCCTCGCTGTCTCATTCTCCACAGTGTACTGGGAGTGACGTGCATGTAGTCGCAAGCCTGGTCACTTGTTAAATACTTGTCCTCATCAGTTGAGGGCATTTCTGCTAACTTGTGCGTGCTGAGATAATTCTCAAGCATCTTGGTGAAAGCCTTTTCAAGGTCTTCCTCCGAAATCATAATGAAATTACCTGTCATACTTTGTGCGATTTAAAATTTCGCTGCAAAGGTCATGCGTGGAAAAGTGCTTGCAAGTGGCACGCAAAAAAAATAAGTATTTTCTCTATTTGTTTAAAATTGGTTGATAATCAGTTGGTTATTTATGGTCACACCCTTATAATTCCTTGAAAAACTCCTCGCTGTTTGCGTGGAAATGCGTGGAAACGTGTTTGCATGGCATTACATGAAACAAAATCGGCGCATATTCGATGTGAATATACGCCGATTTCGTTTAGATGGAGGTCAAAAACTACATCTTGGTATCGTAGCTGTCAAATAGTGAACTTAACTCATGCAACAGCTTTACATTTCCTGGTTTCATATTTGTCTCGTCTTTATATTTCTTGCTGATGGTATCGACTTTGTAGCCGCATTCGGCTGCAATGTCATTTATCCAATCCTCTCGTTGTTCATCAGACAACAAATTACGCAATCGCCACAAGATGTGATAAGCCAACACCTTCTTGCCAGAACACTCTACCAGTTTCTCCTTGTGGTCTTTTCTCTTGATAATACATCCCAATTCAGACTTAGAGGAAATATGCTTGAAAACGATATTGTCATAGTCATAAAGTTCTGATATAAGTTCTTCTGGAAAAGGATATTGGGGGCTTTCGTCTGGCTGATTGCCCACCTGCTCAGGGCTATTTTCTTCTACTTTCGTGCCTTCATCCTTTACTTCTTTCTTCTGTACCTCGTCAAGAATACCAAGAAGTACATCCTTGTTGGCCTCATGCTGCCTACGAACGAAAGTACGCCAGTCATCAACAGTCCGATAATTCAGTTTGATGGTTGTCAAAACAATACTATCTTTCACGTCGCCAAAGATTTGGGTATAAATGCCCATGCCCTTCACTTTTGCAAGGCTATCCAATGTAAGAACGGCATCTTCGAATGGTGCACCAGGCCTGAAAGCCTCATTGAATGCAGCCAGCATTTCATCTTGTCCCTTCTTGTCTGCGTTGTTGTAATATTCCGCCATCTTCTCAGCACCACCATGAGCCTTGATATAGTCAAGGGTCTTGCTCATGGCATGAATGTCCACACGTTCAACAAGCCTCTCTATCTCGTTCTTGATACCAGGATAGACCTGTTCCAGAATGTCGTTGATGCCCTGAAGTTTCTTCGGATCTATGGATTTGAGAATTGAAAAGTTTCTGGAGAGTCATCAACTTACGAATAAAGCCCATCATAACTACTTTTCCTTCAGTTCGTTTTCAATATCCTCGATGGATGGGAGAGAACTCTTGAAATTCTCAGGGAATGCCTTTGAAAGCTCATATTCCGAGATGCCCAAGGGCTGGTTATAGCCTTCAAGTGCATAACGTGCCATCACCTCATCCTTGTTCTTGCAAATCAACAGACCTATGGTAGGATTGTCTCCTTCTCCCTTTAGGACGTGGTTGGCACAGGATACATAACCACTGAGCTGTCCGAGGAAAGAGGGCTCAAAGGGCTGTGTCTTGATTTCGCAAATGATGTAGGAATGGATTTTGGTATTATAGAAGAGCATATCGCAAAACAACTCCGTTTCACCGACTACCATTCTATACTCTCTGCCCATATAAGCAAAGCCATTGCCCATTTCCAGAAGAAGCTTTTGGATGTTATTTACCAACGCATCCTTCAATTCTGTCTCATCGTACTTCTCTTTGAGTTGAGTAAAATCAAAACAATAAGGGTCTTTGGTAAGTTGCTGTGCTAAGTCGCTTTGAGGCTTCGGCAACGTAGTCGTGAAGTTGGTAAGGCTCTTACCTTGCCGCTCGTAGAGGTCTGTATCAAGGAAGTTAAGCAGAACATTGCGGCTCCAATTGTTCTCTAATGTTTTGATGACGTAGAAGTATGATTTATGTGCATCGTATTTCTTGTCCAGGATATATCGTATGTGCCCCCAGGGAATACTACAAATAGTGTCAAGTGCATTTTGCGCCACAAGTTGTGGCGTAATGTCTCTTTCATTTTGCGCCACAACTTGTGGCGTATTTTCTAAGAGGGGCATAAAAGTGTTATACATCTGCCTCATATATTGCAGATTTCGGACTGATAAGCCTGACACCCCTGGCAAAGCATCCTTTAGGTCGGCACTGAGGGTGACAAATATTTTATCGCCCCATTTGGCAACGACATCTTTTGCCACTATATCCTTGCCCAATGACCAGTAAAACTTCAACATTTCACTGTTCACTTTCACTGCTGCCTTAACCTGGCTTTGGCGAAAACGCTGGTTGAGGGACTTCACCCACTCGGCATATTCCTTATTTACATGTATCAGTTTGCTCATGTCTGTATTATTTTAGTTACGTTGGCGTTGTCACTTAATTGACTTGGATAAAGCATCAAGAATTTCTTTCTGCTCTGCCTCGCTTAGCCCTTGAAGCTGTTCCAATAACACAGCACTACTGCTTTTTCCTCCGTTTTCATCGAGCAGATAGGCATTGTACTCTAGCATTCTTTTCAGTGGGTAAGCTCCGATATATTTAGAGGTAATATCCCCACTGCTGCTATGCCCCATACTGTCGCATATATATTTATAAGGTACGTTGTCTGAGTTGTTCAGATTTGTAGCAAAAGAGTGACGTGCCCATGTGGATGTCGGTCTTTCCTGCATTCCGAGGATTTCCGATACTATAGCCATGTGTTCACGGATGTATCGGTTATAGCGTTGTATGACCCAGATTTCTTGGTCGGCAGTAATGGACTTGCTCATAATCGGGAAGACTCTCTCACCCAGCATCGGCTCGTTGCCATATTTGTCGATTATCTTTTTCAGTTCATCCGTAACAGGGAATATGACCTCACTTGCACTTGCATTTCTTTCTTGCGTCTTATGACGGAAGAACCTCAGTTGCTTGCCATGTGTGGCAAAGTACCAGTCATCATAGGTTAAGCGCAGAGTGTCAGCCAGATTCTGCCCGTCACCAAGATACATAAACAGGAACAAACCCAAATCACGGAAAATAGCGTGCTTCTCTTTGGGAAAGAACAGTTCCTTCCCGTTTTCGTCTTTTGCTTTCCTGCTCCCCGACTTATTATACCCCGTGTCCTTAAACATCTCCTTGGTATTACCTTTTATCAGTTTACGACTTATGCAGACATTCACGATGGCGCGGAATGTGCGAAGGGAAATACCAATAGTCGTAAGACTTAGTTTCTTCTCCTTCATAATCTTAACCCATTTGTCAACAAACGATTTGTTGATGTCAGCAAATTGTACATTAGAACCCATGTGTCTTTCAAAACGTCTGCGCACATCTTTATTACATCTGGCTGTTCCTGCACTTTCTTTTTCCCTCTTGTTGTCGATGATAGAATCCCAGACGGAATAGATGGTACAATCGTTGTCTGCCTTTCCCTGATGGAGTTCTTGAATACGCCGCAAAGAGAAACTATCTTCTGCAATCAGTTGGTTGACCTGGTTCTCTACTTTCTGCATCAGGTTCTTCAGATCCTTGCGTTCAGCAGCTTTCTTATTCCTGCCCTGCTTTTCGCATTCGCAGAGTTCAAGCCATTCCCCCATCGTATATTTCTTCCCGATGCGCAGATAGACAGCCTTTCCGTCATAAGCTACCCTTACAGCTACTGGCAGTTCCTGAGTGTCATCATCAGTGGCTCGCCGGGTATCAAGAGCCAGCGTTCCATATACATTCCCATTAGCAGAAGTGAACTTGGCAAGGCTTGAAATGCCACGACTGCTATACTTTCTCGTTCCCAATTTCACTTCATAGGTGAAATTCATCTTTTCTTTTTTCATAATAAACCTCCTATTTATAAGGGTTTTGAAACAT
>OMXO01000093.1 GCA_900315035.1 uncultured Prevotella sp. | reverse complement strand
TCGATACGATTCATTCGTTTTGCAATTTTATTTACAGCGGACAAAGGTAGGCAATTAAAAGGCCAATCCACCATGTTTTCCCATTTATTTTGCATCCGGTGATGTTAATAAACAATAATGCGACCAGAAATCAAAGTTTTCCAGAAAATATTTGGCCGTCTCGAAAGAAACCATTACCTTTGCCCCGTCAATGTTAAACTTAGAGACATAATAGTATGGCAAACATAGAACCGAGCAAAGGTGAGATCGTGATGTATCAGCCCGATGAGACTATCAGGCTGGAAGTAAGAGTTGAGGACGAAACAGTGTGGCTCAGCCAAGCACAAATGGCAGAGCTATTTGGTACAAAACGGCAAGCTATAACAAAACATCTACAAAACATTTATGAGTGTGCGGAATTAAAAAGAGATACAACAAGTTCCATTTTGGAACTAGTTCGCTTCGCCTACATCCGCATGCAAGAGACATCAGCTGCAGAGCTGATCAGTAACATCAGATAAATTTCGCGTTTTTCCTAATAGTATTAGTTACTATGTTTGCAGGTGCAAACGATTAAGAGAAACAAATGATACTCCGTTCTCGGGGGCTGCGAGCCCCCTGCCACATGGCACCCCCTCGGTGTTTTTCATAGTTTTTGCATAAAAAAGTTGGTACGATAATAATTGGATTGTATTTTTGTAACTGCGAAGTAAACATCATACAAAAACCAACTAAAAGCGTACCAAGATGCAAAGTAACAAAAAAAATTTCAAAGGACAAAAGATATTCATAGGAATTGATGTCCACAAGAAAACATGGGAGGTAGCAATACTGACGGAGTCTGGGGTTTTGAAGAGGCACCCGCAAGAAGCCTCTGCCAAAGTGCTCTTTGACTTTTTGAGGAAGCATTATCCTGATGGTGAGTACCATGCGGTATATGAGTCGGGTTTCAGTGGTTTCTCCACGTACTACGCCTTGAAGGAATATGGCATCAATTGTATAGTTATACATGCTGCTGATGTCCCTGTTACACAGTATGAGTCCATTATGAAGACAGACAGAGTGGATGCAGAAAGACTCGTCCGTGCTTTGAAGAAGGGTGAGATACTACGTCCCGTCTATATTCGTGAAAGGGACAACATAGACGACCGTGGCGTCATTCGTATACGCAGGACTATCCAGAAGCAACTATCTGGTTACAAGGCACGAGTAAAGCATATGCTGCACTGCAACGGCGTAGAGTTGCCTAAGCGTTTTTCGACCCCCACTAACTATTGGTCAAGAGCTTTCATTACATGGTTGATGCAGGATGTGAAGCTATTGTCTTCAACAAGAACCTCACTCAATTTACTTATCAGACAAGTTGAGACTATAAGAGGAACTTTGTTGGAAGCTACCCGTGAAATACGAAAACTGAGTCAGACTGAAAGATACAAGCACCGCCTTGAACTATTAATGACCATCCCTGGAATTGGACAAAATGTGGCAATGTGTATTCTTACAGAGGTCTGGGATGTAAAACGGTTCTCTAATGAGAAAAAGTTTGCCCATTACCTTGGATTGATACCTACTTGTCACGATACTGGAGAGCATAAGTCTGATGGTGTGAAGACCTTCCGTGGAAATAAACATCTTGGACCGATGATCATCGAAGCTTGCTGGGTAGCCATCTACAAGGATATGGGTCTTGGGGCTTGCTATGCAGACTACAAGAAAGTGATGAAACCACAAAAAGCCATCGTAAAGGTTGCCAGGAAGATGTCAAACATCATTTATTCAGTTCTGAAGCATGACAAACCATATGAACCATACCAATGGGATAAATAAATATATACAGATTATCAGACTACTTCATAAGACGACTCCTGCTTAAATCTGAGGTGCCGACAAAGGTGTCCTCTTCTATTAGATTGTTGCGTCTTACTATATATTCTGAAGAAGTAAATTGTGGTACGGACAAGTCCGTGTCTACTCATAGAAGTTTGTCTGGTAGGCCTGTAGTTTATAATCATACAATAACCGTCATAAATGTGATGGGCTGATAAACACGTCTTCCTCAAAAGCCATCGTACTCTCGTGAAATAGTGTAACTATTTGATATTAAACAGTTAATAAACAATAAATATTATCCATTTATTTGGAAAGCAACATAGAAGATTTAAGGTTAACACCGGGGCTCAGCGGAGTCCCATTTTTTTATGCCCTTACGACAGCATTTCACCCTATTCCTCACCTTTGTCGCATATCCCCCATACCGTCGCAACAACTAAAAGAAGATTCTTCGCAATTCTTTGGAATCTGCAAAAATTCGCCTTACCTTTGCATCAGATTTAAGATTCATACGTTAGTTTTTTCATATTGCATTGTTTTTAGTTAAGGTTGGCAAACATACAAGGCTCGCAGTGATGCGGGCCTTGTGTGCGTTTAGAAGATAGCAAACGAGTTTAATTCCATGCTTCTTCATCATTAGCCTCAATGTAGTTCGTCACTAATCCACCATTAAAACTACATCCGTCTTTTCCAAATCTTCTCCACACTTCGGGCATTTCCCTGTTTTCGGATTCCACATCTGGAGATGTTCTGAGCCACACTCAGGGCAGACAATCTTTTCAGGCTTCTTCCCGTATTCATATAGCACTTCTACAATCTCCTTACAGTCCTGGCAGAGATAATTATGTATCTCTCCCATCATCACCATATCCTTCCCCTTGGGATTGGCTTTCACTGTGTATCCACAGCCCTTGCACTTGTATTCAAAGAATGTTGCCATACCTATTACTTTTAAGATGTAACTTTGCATAATTTATAATAACGCCTATTTCCTGACAATCTCGTAGTTCATGCAAATTTTGTCATCAGAGTCCCTACCTTCCGATTCCTTAACGCACTCTCTTAGTTTTTCTGTAAATCTGCTGACTAGCTCTGATTCTGGAAGGCTATCAAGTTCCTGATATAGAGAGGAATGCTTGTCAAGATTCCCATCAGGCATCAATGCTCCAAGATATCTGAAAATGCATGGCTTGACTCTTCTGGCTCTTTCTTCACTTATGCCGTCCCTGTAACGTTCCAGCACATCTTCAATTTTACCACCCGCAAAGACAAATCTTGCAAGCATTGCAATTTTCTTCTCGAGTTTGCTATCAGACCAATATGAGCCAAGATCATCCCAGTATTCCTGCATACCTAAAGTCTGCTCATATTCAACCAAATCATCTCTTATGGGTTTCAATGTTATCATTTCTTCAAAATTTTAAATTACTGTACTCATTTCCGCATCACCCATGTTGTGCAATTTAACAAACCGCCTTTCTTTGCGATTTCATTGTAATTGATTTTTTCAATGGTTTTATTGGGGAATTGCTCTTGGAGTATGCTAATCATTTGGTTATCTTCGTCTCTATCAAATACTGGAAGCACAATCAAATCGTTAACCTCCAAGTAATTTACGTATACGCCAATTGCACTATCGGGGTTTTCTGGATCTGGCTCATCCTCAAAGAATGGAACTTCGACATATGATATATTGTTCGTTTCAAGAATCCTTTGGGTATTCTTCCACCAATCCTTCTTATACTTATCATCATATTTAATAACAAGAACCTTATTCCTGTTTACGAACCTCATCATACCATCAGCATGACCAGTAAAATCTACGGTCTTATTTAATGATGGTATTACTATAATCTCGCATTCCAACAACTTGGCAAGTTCTCTTCTAAGTTCATCTCTGGGTATATCTGAGTTTTCTGAATAAATCCTATCTGACAAAATAGCGCGACCATCGCAGATTAAAACATTACCACCATCCAGATTGATGTCTGAGTATTCGACTTTCAAATGATTCTTATCGCATATTTCATGAACATCAGAACGGGAATCTTCATATTCTTTATTTCCTTTCAAATAACTGGGCTCATACCTAAATTGAATAAGTTTTCCTGATTCTGTTTGAATAGGCATATAATCTCTACACCAAATATCTTTTGTACCCTCGATGAAGGAATATTTGACACCATGCTTATCGAGAATGTTAACTAAGTTGTTGCATATCAGGGAATGCTTCTTTGGTAATAGGTCTGACAGATAGACGATGGATTCTTTCTTATCCATTGAAGGAGAAATAGAAACCGATTCCACTGTCTTATCAGACATCTTTTCAGAAGGCGTAGTGGATTGTCTCCTACGGTAATAATATTCCCTTGCCTTCTTGCTATCAGAAGTCAAAAACTTCCTACAAATCGATTCTGTTGGTTCAATATCATTTTTATCACAGAGATCCATAAACACTTTCTCTATTCTCCTATCATTTAGTTGGTATGTTTTTATATATTCTTTCTTTATGCCAACCCCTTGGAATCTTAATATAATGTTCATCAACCACAAAATCCTACGATGCCATTTTGTGGATATACTTTTATCCACAAGTTTTGTCATCAATCCATGCAAGGACAAGTGCTTATAACTTTGATAAATGAATACCACACCCATTATAACTCCAAAGATACTACTAAGAATCTCAATTGTTTCCATTTTCAGTCCTATATTGTACTCTTCCATTAAACTCTTTAAACATTATAACCAAAAAATCTCATGCCACAATGAGAATTGTTATTCATCAAAGGGTACTTATCAGGATAAAACCAACCTATTAATTCATAGATACTAGACAAACCAAAATTGTTCAACCTGTCAGTAACATACTTGATCTTAGATGAATCAATAACACCTGTATGAAGTAAATGATACCAACAATCTATTATATCATTTAATTTGTTGTTTTGAGGATTTAAAAACTTCGTCCTATTTATTGGATAACTTGAAAGGCAATGAAGACATAAAACGACCTCTTTTACCTCATTCCATCCCAACTTTTTTATAGCTTTTTGGCCCAAGTTCTTTTGAATTGTTCTAGTTCTATCCAGTCTCCATTTCTGAGGATCATTTGTATAATAATCACACATTTCCTTAAAGTAAGTTTTTATGGCTTTCTCCTTTTGTATATCAGAAAGTTTTCTGGGCTTATTTTGTCCGTGAGATGGTGTTCTAGGATGATCGTGATAAAGAAAATTAAATAGATAGTCTACCTCTTGTAGCAGAGTGAATCCATCAGCTACCATTTTTTGATTTCTACCCGTTACGCTTTCATATAGAGCTGCAAATGATTTATACTTCTCGCAAATAGCTTCGTACTTATCTTGCTTGCCACTCACGTATGGTTTCGCTTTGAATTTCTTTTTGAATGCATGGCCATCTTGATAATCCAAAAGAGCTTTTTGGGGGGAACTTTTTAGAGTAAAAACTGGTGTTGCCATTTTCCACCAACGCTCGTATGTGCTCATTATTTCATTTATCTCATTTGTAGCGATTCCCATTTCGTATCTACATAAAAATGCAGTACCCGTTAAGTTTGCAGACGTTACCAGACACCAATCATCTACAATATAAATTTTAGCATGAAGGCTATCAAGGCTTCTAATCTGTATTTGATTACTTATAAAATCATCAAATGTATCTTTCCTTATAAAGCCTGAATCAGCATCTGTCAATACTCTACAGTCAACAGAAGGAAGTTGCCATTTCCCTCCAATAATCCTCTGCACATCTTTCAAAGTTCCGATATACGGTGAGGCTATCCATAATCTATTCTTCACATTATCGCATTTATTGCGAAGTATGTCTATCTGCTCTTGTTCTGTAAGTAGTACCATGCTTTTTTATTTTACCATATCATATCTAATTAGTCATTGGGACAGGTGCTTGGGTATGCCCCATACGCCTGTCCCAGTGACTAGTTTCTGTTAATTCACTCATACACCATCCTCCTTTTCTTCGTCTTCACCTTTCTGCAGATTTTTGAGGCGTTTGACGACCTTGTCGAAATCGCTCTCTAAAAGTCGCATCTCACGTTCACGGTAGATTTCAAACTCTCGCTCCGCCTTCTCAATGGCTTCCTGATGCGAAACAGTGCCAGCACCTTCGAGGATATTCCTGCGTAAGCGCAATATCTGGTCGTCAAGGGCGGCTATCCAGTCTGCCATTGTCATGGGATTCTGCTCTAAGGCTTGGAATTCCGCATAGTCGAGGAACTGCGAGGTGAGCAGGTTCAGCCGCTGAAGCTCTAACTCCGTCAAATAGTTCTTGGCTATCTTCACATCGTCGCGTGTCACATAGTTGCCTTTGAAGTTCGTCATTCCCACAAAAGGCTTCTCATTATCCACGCGCTCATAAATCAGTTCTGCTGCTGTATGCTCGTGAACGGCATAGTGCATCTTATTCTGTACAGTGGAAAAGAAGAGCTTGGTCATCTTCGAACGTGGGTCGTAGTCGGTTGATGTGGCATAGATGTCCGTCACCTGCTGATAGAAGTTGCGCTCACTGCTACGGATGTCACGTATGCGTTGCAGCAATTCCTTGAAGTATCGGTTGCCGCCTTGCTTCAGTCGCTCGTCATCCATTGTGAAGCCCTTTTGGATATACTCATGTAGGTGCTGTGTAGCCCAGCGGCGAAAGCGAACGGCGATTGGCGACTGTACACGATAACCTAAGGCTATAATCATGTCGAGGTTGTAATGGTCAATCTCCCTTTTTACCTGTCGCTTGCCCTCTTGGCGAACTAGAAAGAATTTCTTTCGAGTTCCCTCTTCACTCAGTTCTTGGTCTTGGTAGATGTTGCCAACATGAAGACTAATATTCTGAGGAGTAGTAGCATAGATCTCCGCAAGATGCTCGCGTGTCAGCCATACATCTTCATCTGCAAAGCGCACGTTCACGTTCACCTTGCCTTCTTCATCCTTATATAGTATGATTTTGTTCTCTTCCATAACCTTACTTCACGTTGAATCCGATCCCAGCGAGTTTCTCGCGGATGCCTGCCTCCAGGCGATGACTCTCTGCAAAGAGATCGCCGAGTTCTGAGGTCAGGCGGGACATCTTTTTCTCGAAGCAATCGCTGATATATTTTAGGAATACGAGACCCAACACCACATTCTGATACTCAGATGCAGTGAGATTACCACGAAGTTTATTCGCACTATCCCATATACGGTCTTCTATAGACTTCTCCTTAACTACTTTTGCTTTCTTTGCCATATTTGCATCATTGTTTTGGGTTATCGTATATATTCGGCAAAGGTAATCTAAATAATCGAGTCCACCAAATGTTTTGGAGGAAATCTTAGACAACAATATTCAGTATTCAGTTATTCAGTTTTTATAGGTGCTAAGGTATGAATAAAGGTTCAAAATTAACATATTATATATTACTATATATATAATATATATTATATATATAGTAAACTTTCTATTCCAATGATAGGTAGTCTCATTAAAAAACTGAATACTGAATAACTGAATACACGCAATGTAAGCATTTTAAGCAGCGTGCTTTTTTGCGTGCTTTTTTGGCGAAATAATTTTGAGGTACTCTGAATTTTTTGTACCTTTGCATTGTCAACGAAAAAAGACGAAAATTGCGGCCTAACTGGGGAACAAAAATTACCTTGCGCGCGGGCACTTGCAACCTAAGGGAATCGCAAATTGGAGTCTCTTCTGCGACAAGTAAAAATAATTAACAATCTATTAATCTTTAAATTAAAATTTTATTATGGCATTAAAAGTAAAAGCAGTCGAAAGACTCGTGAAGTTTTCAAAAGAGGATGCAGGCACCTACCGCTACGTGATGACGCCTGAACTGTACATCGCTCTGAATCAGGCAAAG